>JANYKU010000154.1 GCA_025358075.1 Ilumatobacteraceae bacterium | reverse complement strand
GGTCGACGGGGTACACCACGTTGAGGTCGGCGGCCAGACCGGTGCGGTCGAAGTTGGCAGAGGAATGGGCCAGCGTCACTGACCGCAGAGCGCCATCGAGCACCACGAAGCCTTGCCCCTGCGACCAGGTGGCGACACCGTCGGGCCGCAACCCGGCGGTCGTGACGATGGCCACCCGAGCTTCGCTGAGCGGCGGTGCGGTCGTGTAGGCCGTCGTGCCGAAGTCGAACACTTCGAGTCCGTTGGCGCCACGGCGCACGATCGCATCGATACTCATGCGTCGGTCCTTTCACCGATCCAGGCGGCGATCGCCTGGCCGATCTCATCGGGGCTGTCCTCTTGCAGGAAGTGGTTGCCGGCCACGGTGACCTCGCGTTGATTCGGCCACCTTCGGCAGTCGTCGAGCGGAGCACCCCGCAGGATCGCTCCTGGCTCGGCGACCACGAGCAGCTTCGGGAGATCACTCGTCGACAGCCAGGCGGAGTACTCGGCGACGATCGAGGAGACATCCGGCGGTTCACCATCGATCGGTATCTGTCGTGGCCAGGTCAGCGTCGGGCGGCGACCCTCGCCAGGCTCGGCGAATGGTCGGCGATACTCGGCCATCTCGGCATCGGTCAGGGTTCGCATGATCGAACCGGGCAGAACCCGTTCGACGAACGCGTTCTTGTCGAGGATCATCGCTTCACCGGCCTCCGAACGGAAGGCCTGGAACACGGCACGCGCCGCGTCTGGCCACTCGTCCCACGTGAGTGGGCGCACGATGGCTTCCATGTAGGCGATGCCGGCGACGGCGCTTCGGTGGCGGTTGGCCCAGTCGAAACCGAGCGCTGATCCCCAGTCGTGCACGACCAGGGTCACGTGGTCGTCGATTCCGAGCGCATCGAACAGGGCGTCCAAGTAGCGGCGGTGCTCGACGAAGGTATACGAACCTTGACCCGAGTGATCGAGCTTGTCGGAGTCGCCCATCCCGATCAGATCCGGCACGATGCAGCGACCCAGGTGAACCAGATGGGGGAGCACGTTGCGCCACAGATACGACGACGTCGGGTTGCCGTGCAAGAGCACGATCGGATCACCGGTACCAGCTTTGACGTACGCCATCGACTTGCCGAGCACGCCTACTCGGCGTTTCTCGAACGGGAACTCTGCAGAGATCGGCATCAGCGGCGCTCGGTGCTGGTCGGGCCATCGACCAGGGCTCCGGCGAGACGGCGTCCGTCGGTGCTGAGTCGACGGATGATCGCCGGGTCGTTGCGTGCTTTGGCGAGGATCATCAGGCCCTCCATGTGGGCGCACAACGCCTCGGCGGCGTCCACGGGATCGACGCGAGCCGCGAGCTCGCCGGACGCGATCGACTTTGCGATGGCGTCGGCAAAGATCCTTTGCATGTCGGCGAACACCGAATCGATCGCCTGGCGCACGTCAGGATCGCGCGTGGAGAGCTCGGCAGCGAGGTTGCCGAATCGACAACCTGGCACGCTGCTGGTGGCCCGCCGCGTGCACTCGAGGCGGTCGATGAGACGCTCGACGTAATCGTCGAGCTGCTCACCGAACGAACCATCGCGACCGAAGGTCGGCTCGAACAGTGCCAGTTTCGTCCGCTCCCACGATCGTTCGATCATGGCCAGCGCCAGCGCATGCTTCGAAGGCCACCAGTAGTAGAAGCTGCCTCGCGGCGCACCCGCCTCGGCACACAGGTCGGCCACACCGACCGCCTCGTAACCGCGTTCCCACATCAGCCGATCTGCGGTGTCGAGGAGCCGTTCTCTGGCGTCGGGTCTCACGTCCACCAGCGAATAGTAGACCGATCGGTTAGTACGCGGCGAAGCTGGACGATGGCTCCGGGCGCAGGACAAACGCTCGCAGAGTTTCGTGAGAGTTTCGTGGACTGTCGGCGCCCGTTTTGAAGGGCCTCGTACCGTCGGGGCGATGTGGCCAGCCCTCACTCGTTTCTTCGACGCGTCGTCGCACAGCCACCCGCACAGGCTCCGTGAGATGCTCGACAGCCACGGAGGATTCACGGTTCGACTCCGTTCGGGCGAGCGTGTTGCGTCGGGTATCTCGGTCGCCACCCGACCGTCTCGTTCGATCTCGTTCGCCCGCGATGAGTGGAGCGATCACACGGTCGACGAATGGGTCCTTGCAGCTGCGGCGCAACCGATCTGGCGCTCGTCGGCCATCGGCGGATGGGTCGATCCCTTCGGAACCGTGTGGCTCGACGAGGTCCGCGTCGTGCCGGCACCGCTTCGAGCCCTGGCCATGTTGCTCGGACGGGTCTCCAACCAGCACTGCGTCTTCGATCTCGAACGTCGTGAGTCGCTGGTGGTGCGATGATGCCCCGACCCGCCGTTCCGAAGCCGGTCACGGCGGTCGCCTCCCGCGTGCGCGATTGGCGTGATCGACGGCTAGCTGACCCGCGACACAGCGATCGCGTTGCTGCGATCCTCGGAGCCGCGTTGGGCATCAGCTTCGTCGTCTGCTTCCTCACCGGTCTGCTGTCGCATGCCATCCAACACCCGCCGAGTTGGTTCTCGTGGACGACTCGGCCGGCGGGCCTGTTCCGCATAACGCAGGGTCTACATGTGGCCACCGGGATCGCCACGATCCCGCTGCTGTTCGCCAAGCTGTGGTCGGTCTTTCCCCGGCTCTTCCAGTGGCCGATGGCGACCGGCGTCCTCCATGCCGTCGAGCGACTCAGCCTGCTGCCCCTCGTCGGCGGCTCGTTGTTCCTGCTGGTGACAGGTCTTGCCAACATCGAGCTCTGGTACCCATGGGTCTTCTTCTTCCCGGCGGGGCACTACGCGGTCTCCTTCGTGGTCATGGGTGCCCTCCTGATCCATCTCGTGTCCAAGTTCGCCACCGCCCGCCGCGTGCTCTTGCACGCCGATCGCTCGGAGCCCGAACAAGAGGCGTTCGACCAAGGGCGTCGGCGATTCCTCGGCACAGTCGGGGCCGTGTCCGCAGGCGCGGTGATCGTCACAGTCGGGCAGACCGTCTCCCCACTGCGCCGTCTGGCCCTGCTGGCGCCGCGTCATCCCGACATCGGGGTGCAGGGCTTTCCCGTCAACAAGACCGCTCGAGAAGCGGGGGTCACCACGACAGCCGTCGACCCGTCGTTCAGCTTGACGATCGAAGCCGGCGGAGCCACCCTGCGAGTCTTCACGCTCGACGAGCTACACGCCATGACGAGTAGGGCGGCGACGCTGCCGATCGCCTGCGTCGAAGGTTGGAGCGCCAACCGCACCTGGCGAGGCATTCCAGTGCGCGACATCCTGAAGCAGGCCGGGGCGCCCGAACACCGGTCCGTGTCCGTCGAGTCGCTGCAACGTGGTGGCCGCTACCGCAGGTCGATCCTCACGAGCGGACAGATCGGCGATGCCGACACCCTGCTGGCGTTCGAGGTCGATGGCGAGCCGCTGCACATCGACCATGGGTTCCCGTTGCGGTTGATCTCACCCGCCCGCCCCGGTGTGCTGCAGACCAAGTGGGTCGGCAAGTTGGTCGTGCAATGAGCTCGGGGGCTCACGACGAACGACCTTCGGCCTGGATCTTCGTGCCGACGCTCCTGGTCGGTTGGGCGATCATCGCCTTCGGCGCGCATGCCGCTCTCCACGATGCCCGTGACGCGCATCCCGTCGCGCTCCTCGTCCATGTGGTCACGTTCGACCTCTTCCACGATGTGGTCATCGCCCCGACGCTGTTCATCGTCGCGTGGCTGATCGGCAAGGCCGTTCCGGTCGTTGCCCGTGGTCCCGTGCGCGCTGCGGCAGGGGCGACCGCGCTGTACGTCGTACTCGCCTATCCGCTCATTCGCCGGTGGGGCCGCCGCCCGACCAACTCCTCGACGCTGCCGCTGGACTACGGGCGAAACCTGGCCATCGTCATCGCAGTGGTGTGGCTGCTGGCCGGCGTGGTCACCGTACGTCGCGTCCGCGCAAAGGACAGGCGATGAGCGTCGAGCCCGTGCTGGTGGGCGTGATCGGCGGATCCGGATTCTACGAACTCCTGCCGGATGGGCAAGAGATTGTGGTCGACACACCATACGGTCCTCACGCTGGGCCGATCACGGTCGGGACGCTGTCTGGACAGCACGTTGCGTTCCTGCCACGCCATGGTGCGAATCACGACTTCGTCGCTCACCGCGTTCCATATCGGGCCAACATCTGGGCGCTGCACTCCCTTGGCGTGCGTTCGATCATCGCTCCCTGTTCGGTCGGCTCCCTGCAACACGACATCCATCCCGGCCAGATGGTGGTCGTCGACCAGCTCGTCGACCGCACCCACGGCCGAGTCGACACCTATCACGATGTCGGTGGACCGATCGAGGAGCCGGGGTCGGCGCCCCCGGTCCATCACCAGACTTTCGCCGATCCATACGACGCCGACCTGCGGGCCGTCATCATCCGAGCCGGTGGTCGTTTGGGCATCGACGTGCGCGACGGCGGGACGATGGTCGTGATCAATGGGCCTCGGTTCTCAACCCGTGCCGAGAGTCGTTGGTTCGCTCAGATGGGATGGCACATCGTCAACATGACGGGCTGTCCCGAAGCGGTCCTCGCCGCGGAGCTGGGCATCCGTTACGCATCGGTGGCACTGGTCACCGACTACGACGCCGGCAACGACCGCGCCACGGCGGTGACCATGGACGACGTGTTCGCAGTGGTTCGAGCGAACATTGCCCGGGTCCGCGAGCTCATCACTGCAGCGATCGCCGACCGTGGTGGACGGCGGGTCGATGAGCACCTCGACCGGGCTTCTCGAACGGACCGAACCCGAGCCTGTCATCGAGGCGCGGCGACGGTCGCGCAAGGTCTGCGGGTACGTCGGCTGCGCCGCAGGGTTGACGCTTGCCGCGTGGATCATCGCGATCAGCGTCACGCGCGGTCGAGCGCTGCAGCGCTTGCATCGCGAGGTGATGCTGGGCGCAGCACCGTTCGTCGGCCGAAATCCGGTCGACGGTTGGGACTGGCGGTTCGGCCTTGGACTGGTCGGCGCCGGACTGGTTGCCGCAGCAGTTGCCGCAGGTGTCTGGTTCGACTGGTTCCATCGAGCCCGAATCCGCACGATCGTCGCGACTTGTTCGGTGGCTGCGACCGGGTTCGCGCTCATGCTGGCGCTGACAGACGGCACGGACGGGGTGCTGAACGGCGCGCGACACCCGACGGAGTACCTGGCAAATCTGCCCAAGGCACCACCCGCAGGCGAGTTCGTGCGGACGTTCCTCGACACGATCAATCGCTACTCGGTGCACGTGCGCGGTCACCCACCGGGCTTCATCCTCGTGCTGAAGTTCATGGCCCGCATCGGTCTCGGTGGGCCATGGCCCGCCGCACTGCTCTCCGTGCTCTCTACCGGGGTGTTGGTCGCCGCAGTGCTGACAACCGTGTGGGCCGTCGCCGGCGCAGAGTGGCTGCGCCGCTGCGCGCCGTTCCTCGTGTTGGCGCCTTATGCCCTGTGGCAGGTGACCTCGGCCGACTCCTCTACACCGCGGTCGGCGCGGTCGGTGTCGCCGTCTTCGCCGTCGGGCTTCGGCGCCGTTCGTGGCAGGCGGCCTCAGCCGGGCTTGCTGGAGGTCTGCTGCTCGGCTCGCTGATGTATCTCACGTATCTCGGTGTGGTCTTCGCGCTGGTCCCCGTGCCGTTCGTCGTCGCGGCTGCCATCCGCCGCCGAGCCGGCACTTGGCCTGCCCTCGCCGGTGCCGTTGTCGGGGTATCGACGGTTGTGCTCGGGTTCCTGCTGGCTGGGTTCTGGTGGATCGACGGAGCGCGCCAGACTCGCACCCAGTACTGGTTGGGTACGGCGCAGTTCCGCACCTGGGGGTACTTCAAGTACGCGAACATCGCCGTCTTGCTGGTCGCCATCGGACCGGCAGCGATCGTCGGTCTGATGCGACTCCGCGATCGGCGGATGTGGTTGCTGACAGGGGGAGGGTTGGCCGCCGTCGCCGCGTCGCACTTCTCGCAGTACACGCGCGGGGAAGTCGAACGGATCTGGCTGCTCTTCTTCCCGTGGCTGGCGATCGCTGCCGGGTCGCTCGCAGCGCGAGGCTCTCGACGCTCGGCAACCGCTTGGGTCGGTCTGCAGGCCGCGTGTGCGATCGGTCTTCAAGCTGCGCTGGTGTCGAAGTGGTGACGACGTGAGAGTGCTCGTAACCGGCGGCGCCGGCTTCATCGGATCACACGTCGTCGACGAGTTGTTGCACCTGCAACATGATGTCGTCGTTGTCGACGACCTCGATCCGGCCGCCCACGACGGAATGCCCGGTGGGTTGTCGAGCGACGCTGAGTACGTGTGGCGCGATGTCCGCGATCCATCGACATGGCCAGGCCTGCTCGATGGGGTCGACGCCGTCTGTCATCAGGCTGCCAAGGTGGGTTTGGGCGTCGCCTTCGCCGATGTCACCGACTACGTGTCACGCAACGACCTCGGGACGGCGTTCATGTTGCGCGCCATGCACGACGTCTCTTTCTCGGGACGACTCGTTCTGGCATCGAGCATGGTGGTGTACGGCGAGGGCCGGTACCAATGCGCTCATCACGGCGTGGTGCGTCCCGGACCTCGCCGCATGGTCGACCTCGAGGCGGGACGCTTCGATCCAGGGTGCTCCGTCTGCGATGGGTCACTCGTTGCCGAGCGGATCCCTGAAGATCACTGGGTCGACCCGCGCAACGTTTACGCAGTGACGAAGCTGGCCCAAGAGGGCCTGTGCAGTGCGTATGAACGAGAGCACCCTGGCTGTGCGGCGACCCTGCTTCGCTACCACAACGTCTACGGACCTCGGATGCCGAGAGACACTCCCTACGCCGGCGTCGCCAGCCTCTTCCGCAGCGCGTACGAGCGAGGCGACGCACCAAAGGTGTTCGAGGACGGCGGACAGCTACGCGACTTCATCCATGTGACCGATGTGGCAACGGCGAACGTTCTCGCTCTGACCTCCGAGCGGGCGATCAGCGGTCCGCTGAACATCTGCAGCGGAACACCCCGGAGCATTCTCGCCATGGCCGAAGCGATCCGCCCGGCGGGTGCGCCACACCCCGAGGTGGTCGGTGGCTATCGACTGGGCGATGTCCGCCATGTGTTCGCCAGCCCTGATCGGGCCGCCCACCTGCTCGGATTCCGCGCCGCGATCGGGTTCGAGGAGGGTGTCCGTGCCTTTGCGACGGCGCCGCTGCGCTCTGTTGTCGAACCATCACTCGCGAGGACCACACATGCCTGATGTCATCCTCCCCGCATTGAACGAGGCGGCCGCAATCGAATGGGTGCTCCGCCGCATGCCTCCAGGCTTTCGGGCGATCGTCGTCGACAACGGCTCGACCGACTCAACGGCAGCGATTGCCGCCGCGCACGGAGCGACCGTCGTGTCGGAGCCGATCCGCGGATTCGGATCGGCATGCGCGGCGGGCCTGGCTGCGGCGACCGCCGACGTGGTCTGCTTCATGGACTGCGACGCGTCGCTCGACCCCGCTGCCCTTCCCCTCCTCGTCGGCTACGTCGAGCGCAACGAATTCGACCTCGTGCTCGGCTCCCGTGTCGCCCGGCGCGGCGCGTGGCCGATTCACGCCCGCATCGCCAACAAGGCACTCGCGGCCAACGTGCGACGACGCACCGGTCTCGACGTGCGCGATCTAGGTCCGATGCGTGCCGCGAAGCGAATCGGTCTGATGCAACTCGGCATTCAGGACCGCCGTTCCGGATGGCCGCTGGAGATGGTGTTACGCGCTGCGTCGAATGGGTGGAAGGTGAAAGACGTCCCGGTCGAGTACTCGGAACGGGCGGGCCGCTCAAAGGTGACGGGCACCCTCCGCGGGACGATTCAAGCCGTCGGTGACATGAGCCGGCTGTTGCGCGAGAGCAGTGCAACCTGACGTGCACGTGACCGTGATCGCCAAGGAACCTGTGCCCGGACGCGTGAAGACGCGCCTCTGTCCGCCATGCAGTCCAAAGCAAGCCGCCGACCTCGCTGCGGCAGCTCTGCGCGACACACTGGACGCTGTGAGCGCAGCCACCGGGGCGACGTCTGTCCGACGAGTCCTGCTCCTCGACGGAACGCCTCCGTCGTGGATCCCGAACGGCTTCGACATCGTCGGACAGTGCGGTGGCTCGTTGGCTGACAGGCTCGCTCATGGGTTCGAGGCACTCGGTCCAGGATTGATCATCGGCATGGAGACCCCGCACGCCGCCACGGACCTCGGTGCTGCACTGTCTGCACTCGCTGATGGCCACGACGTCATCGGTCCGGCGTTGGACGGCGGCTATTGGGCAATCGGCCTGGGACGTGTCGATGGGCGAGTTTTCGACAGCATTGAGATGAGCACTTCACGCACCGGTGCCGATCAGATGTGTCGCCTGCGATCACTGAATCGACGTGTGACCGTGATCCACCAAGCGCGTGACATCGACACGTTCGACGATGTGAGAGCGCTGGCCGAGACGAACGGCTGGGGCCGAGCGACCGAGTTGGCGAAGGTGCTCGTGGCGACGATCGATCACGCTCCGGTGGGTGCCCTTCGTTGACGCCGCTACATCATCCCCATGTCCTTGAGCAGCTTGACCATCACGTCGGGACGCCTCGTGTAGATGCCATCGACGCCCAGCTTGATGAGTTTGGTCATGTCGGCCGGATCGTCGACGGTCCACGTGAGCACGGCGATGTTCTTGCTGTGAGAAAAGGCGAGGTAGTCGGACGTGATCCGTCGTGTGCCGTCCGATGCGACGAACTCGGGCTGGCTGACGAGCTGCGTGGTGACGAACGTTGCATCGTGGAAGGCGATCGGAACGCCGTCGGCCGTGACCTGCACGTCGGCATCGATCACATCTCCACCAAGGGCGATGCTGTGCTCGTACGCATACAACGTGTCCTCCGGGAACAGACCATCGCCGCCGCCGTGGGGGATCACCAGTGGCCGACCGATCCGAAAGGGGTTGCCGGTCGACGACGACGGGGCCGTGGAAGACGTGGGCGTTGACGTTGCGCAGCCGAGCAGCCCTGCGACGAGCGAGACCGCGAGCATCGCGGCCGCTGCCTCACGGAACGGGCGGTGCCCCACGCGCATCGCCGAAACGTACCGTGCGCGCAGACCCTCGTGCAGTCGCCCGCGCGTCGCCTACCCGAGTCGTGACGTGAGTGAGAGCTCAGTTGCGACGGCGGTGCCGGATGTAATCCATGAAGAGATAGATCGCGGCGCCGATTGTGATGCCGACACCCAGCCATTCGGGGGCACTCACTTGCAGACCGTCCGGGTGACCGTTCCCACACGAGACGAGCAGTCGTACATTGCTGTAGTATACAAATGTTGCAGCCTGCAGATCACCTTCATCCTGTGCTCGATGCCGAGATCACCGACGCCCTGTTGACGGCGTCGCGGGCTTTGGTCGCGGTTGCCGCGAGGTCCTTGTCGTCGGTCGTCGACGACGTCACGCTTCCGCAGTATCGGGCACTGGTCATGCTGGCTTCACGTGGTCCGCAAACGGTCGGCGATCTCGCTGACGCGGTCGCAGTCCACGACTCGACGGCGACCCGACTCTGCGATCGTCTGGTTGCAAAGAAGCTTGTCCACCGCGCCGTGTCGCGCGACAACCGACGCGAGACGCTGATCCGGTTGACGGCCGCGGGGGGAATGATCGTGGATCGGGTGACCGTCGCGCGGCGGGTTGAGATCGAGCGGATCGTGGCCAAGATTCCATTGTCGTTGCGGCAACCGACCGTCGAGGCCTTGGCGGCGTTCTCCGACGCAGCCGGAGAACTTGCCGATCAATCGTGGGCGCTGGGCTGGTCGTGAAGGCGACGAGCTGGATCCCGGTGCATCGACGGCACGAGTTGCGCAACCTCGCTACCAAGTCGCAGCAGGTGGTCGTTGTTGCTGCGGTCGTGGGCGCGGTGACGGGTCTGTTCGTCGCCGGCTTCGAACGCTTCGTCATTGACATCGCCTATCACCACATCGTTCGACTGCGTCCCTGGGTGCTCGCGATCCTCCCCGGGATCGGACTCGTCGTCGCTGTCGTGTCGCGACGGTTGATCTCACCGGGGACGGATGCGGGAACCTCCGATGAGTATCTGCACGCGTTCCATGATCGGCATCACGATCTCGGCTGGCGTCCGTTCGCGGCGCGGATGGTGGCCGCGCTGGCGACGCTTGGTTCGGGTGTTCCGATGGGTCTCGAAGGACCGTCGATGTACGCCGGAGCGGTGATCGGGTCGAACGTGCAGCGGCGGTTGCCACGCACGTTTCGAGACGCGGATCGCCGGGTGTTGCTCGTAGCCGGTGCCGCTGCTGGTGTTGCCGCCATCTTCAAAGCTCCGGCGACTGGTGCAGTCTTCGCGATCGAAGTCCCGTATCAAGGCGACTTGGCGCGTCGGATGCTGCTTCCCGCGCTCGTAGCCAGCGCCACCGGCTACCTCACGTTCGTCGCTATCAATAGCACGACCGCGCTCTTTCCCATCGACGGTACGCCCCACTTCTCGATACGTGACCTGGCGGGCGCGATGGGCGTCGGGGTCGTGGCCGGCGTGGTCGCTCGAGGATTCAGCTGGATGTTGCGTCACGCCAAGCGGCTGTCCTCGAACCGTCGACCGATTCTGATGACCCTCGGGTCGGGGGCAGCACTCGCGGCGGCGTTCACAATCGCACGGCTCATGACGGGACGGTCGTTGCTCGTCGGCCCCGGTTACGACGTGGTGGTTTGGGCCTCTGATCCGAAACGGTCCATCGGGATCATCTTCGCCATACTCTGCCTCCGTTGCTTCGCTACCGCCACGGCAGTTGCGGGGGGCGCGACCGGCGGGCTGTTCGTCCCGTTGGTCGTCGCCGGAGCACTGACCGGCTCGATCATCGGACGCGCGGTCAACCACGGTGATCTGACGTTGTTCATCGTGATCGGAGTCGCCGCGTGTCTCGGTGCCGGGTATCGAGTTCCGTTGGCCGCCGTCATGTTCGTGGCGGAAACGACCGGGCGGCCGTCTTTCATCGTTCCTGGGCTCCTGGCCGCGGTTGCCGCTGAACTGATGATGGGTGCTTCATCGATCACAAAGCTCCAGCAGTCAGCGGAACGCCACCGCGAAGGTGCATCACCGGAGCTACGTCTCGTCCAGCAACACTCGGACGGATCGGAGAGCCCTCTGCTGTAAGACCTGCGGCATTCTTACGATTCGTTCGTGGCGTGGAGCCGCGCGACGATTTGGATATGAAGGTGGCGTGGAAGTTCCTCGATGAGCGATCGCGAGGCATCTTCTCCGGCTTCATGTGGCCGACACCGGGCGCGGGTCACGACGTCGGACCATGGGTCGAATCCGGTGATGTTGTCGCCTGCGAGCGCGGCGTTCACTGTTGCGATCTCGACGATCTGGCGTGGTGGATGAGCGCACAGCTGTGGGAGATCGAGCTCGATGGACCTGTCGTTGCAGACCTGCGAAAGATCGTGGCGCCGCGAGGGCGGTTGGTTCGTCTCGTCGCGGGGTGGCCTTCGATCGGCGGTGAGCTCGCCGAATGGGCGGTGTGGCGGGTCCGCGATCACGTCGTCGATGTGTTGGATGAAGTAGGCGACTCGACCTTGGCGCAGCGACTCCGGCGCGCTCAGGTCTGACGGCTCGCGTGGCTCGGGTAAACCCGTGAACGTCGACGTCGAGACCGAGATCGTCATCGCCCGACCCGTCAGCGAAGAATTGCTGGAGCTCGGGACTCGCAAGCCTGATCCGACCGCCACCGAGGATCGAAGTAGCCGCTCGTGCTGAAGTTGGCGAGTCCTGTAATGAAGCCAACAGTCACCGATCCAGAGGCGGTTCATACCGCTTCGGATTGGCGTTCTGCGCGTTGTGAACGAGCCGGTCGTTGACGAGCACCCACTGCTCGTCGAGCCATGCGATGCGCTCGCCGTCACCGGCAGGAATCTGATCGACGGGCACTCGCCATGCGGTGATCTCGATCGGGTTGCGGAGGGGAACCGCTTTGGCGAACTCGCGGAACGAGGCGAATTGGTCGAGTCCGGTATGAGCGATGACGACGACGTCGGCAGGGATGGTGTCGAGGAGCGCGAGCACGCCGCCCGGACGAGGGGGCAGGACGTGGCCGAGTGACGCGAGGCGGGCGGCGCGGTCGGGGCTTTCAGGCGCCAGCCTGGATAACGCGCGGTCGAGGCGGTCGGGTCGGAAGAGGCGGCCTTCGGGGAAGATGACGACGGCGGTTGTCGAGTCGACGCTGTGGCCGATCTCGCGAACCATGGCGATGGCCTCGGGGCCGTTGTCGCGTGGGATGAAGACCGAGCCGGTCCTGGGGTAGATGAGGTCGAAGCCGGGGTCGGCGAGCAGTTCGGCCATGATCACGCCGCGGGTGCGGTAGCCGAGGCGTTGGTACAGCAGGGCTGGGAGCGAGGCGTCGACGATGTTGACGTGGCGGCACAGGACGATGAGGGGGCCTGGCGTGAGTGCGTCCATGGAGTCGGTTTCGATGTCGAGCCGGAGTCCGAGGAGGTGTTCGGCGCGTCGCGCGAGCACGTCGATGGACCAATGCTGGAGTCGTTGGTGGCGGGCGATCGATGTCGGTTGGTGGAGTCGGGTGCCGAGGCCGGCGAGGATCCAGTAGATGGGTGCGAGCAGGATCTCGACGCTGTCGTTGATGCCGTACTGGAGCAGGAACAGCGCCACCCGGACTGTCGGCACGCGGAACCGTCCCTTCGTCAGGTCGACAACGGCGGCGACGGCGAGGATGGCCGGGCTCGCGAGCACACCGACGACGGTAGCGGCGAGGATCAGCGGGATGGTGCGCGAGCGTCGCTTCCAGCGCGAGGCGAATGGCTCAGCGGCGCTCACGCCAGTGGGGTGTCGCCGGCGGCGAGTTCGGCGGCGAGGGCTTGCAGCCGTTGCAGCGGCTCAGCGGGCATCGGGGCCGTGGTTTCGGCGAGCGCTGACTTCAGGCGTCGGTAGTCATCCGCGGTGAGCCCGCAGCGTCGGCAGGCGTGGAGGTGGCTGGACACCTTCGCAGCGGCGGCTGGGTCGAGGCCACCATCGAGGTAGGTCTGGATCTGTCGGCCGATCTCGATGCAGCGGGCGCCGCCTTTGCGTCGGATCATGTCGAGCATGGCGTGTGGTGTCATCGGTGTTCGCTCCGGAAGTCGGGATCGTGGTTGAGGTGGGCGCGCATGCGGTGGCGGGCTCGGTGGAGGCGGCTCGTCACGGTGCCGGCGGGGATGCCGAGCGCGGCGGCGGCTTCGTCGTAGGTGAGCCCATCGATGTCGACGAGTTGGACCACCTGAAGGTGCCGTGGGGAGAGGCGTCCGAGTGCATCGGCGATCCATGGTGCTGGTGTGTGCGCGGCGGCGACGTCTTCGGCGCTGGGTTCGGGCGGGTTGCGTCGGTCGGCTTCGCCCGCGAGGTCGGTTGCGTCGTGGAGGAGACCGGGTCGTTGTCGGCGGTGGCGGTTGATGTTGGCGTTGCGCATGATCGTGAGCAGCCATGCCCGCGGGTAGGTGCCGTCGAACGTGCCGAGCCCACTGAATGCCCGGATGAGGGTGTCCTGCACCAGATCCTCGGCGTCGTGCGAGTTCCGGCACAGCGATCCGGCGACCCGCAGCAGCACCGGCAGGTGCGGGCCGACGAACGCGTCGAACGACCCCGCCGCGGGCGAGTTTGGGCTCGCGGCGTTGGTCTGTGACTCGTCGGACATTGCGTCCAAGTCTCCTCCTTCCGGACAGAGACCCGGTGAGCGATCGGATCCTTCCATCTGATTTTCGAATGGCTGCCGATGGAAGGGTGAGGGTGGTCGGTGGGTTCCGGTGCGGTTCGTCCATGGTGGGCGGACCGCAACGAAAGGGATCATTCATGTCGACGTCCATCACATCTCAACCCGTCAAGGCAACCTTGGTGAGAGGTGGTGTTGCGGGGATGATCGCCGGCGCGGCGATGGCGATGTTCGCCATGGTCGCCTCGGTGACGTACCAGCATCACGGGTTCTTCACCCCGCTGTTCCACATCGAGGCACTGTTCGGATCACCGGACGCGATGATGCGCTCCGTCGGGGAAGCGGTGGCCGGCAACAAGTTCTGGTTCTCCGCCGGTCCCGCCGTGCTCGGGCTGTTGATCCACATGTTGGCCGGCGCGATGTTCGGCGTCGGGTT
>JANYKU010000144.1 GCA_025358075.1 Ilumatobacteraceae bacterium | reverse complement strand
CTCGGACAGCGTCGCCGCACGTTCCGCACCATCTACGGCACTCGAAAGGACGCGGCCAAAGCGCTGGCCGCCCTTGTCACCGAAGTCGGCGACAGACACCACCTTCTACGCCGGGGCGACAAGCAGTTGACGGTCGACAGTCTGGTTGCCTGGTACCTCGAGTTCGCCCAACAGGACCGAGGACTCGATCACTCCACACTCACCGGCTACACAGACGCCTACTCCCGCTGGCTCAAAGAACCGATCGGCCACAAACGGGCCAACTCGATCACGACGGCCGAACTCGACAAAGCGTTCAACCGCATGCGCAGAGCCGGGCTGTCGCGCAGCAGGATGAACAACGCCCGAGCCTTGCTCAGCGGCGCGTTCAAATGGGGAAAACGTCACCGCAAGGTGACCAGCAACCCCGTCGACGGATTCGAGTTGCCGACCGCCACCCACACGCCACGCCACACCACCGCACCCGAGCTGGACGAGCTGTTACGCCTGCTCGCCACCGCCGACGAACACGACGAACTGCTCGCGCCCGTGCTCAAACTCGCAGCGACCACTGGTCTCCGCCGAGGCGAGTCTCCGGCTTGCGACGCGACCGACTGCACCTCGACCGGCAAGAACTCATCGTCGACACGGCGATCAACGACGCCGGCGGAATTGTCATCGAGAAACAAACCAAGACGAGGAGCAGCCGAGCAGTCAGCCTCGACGAGGCCACCGTCGACCTACTCCGACAGCACCTTGCCGAGATGGACGCGCGGGCTTCCATCTGTGGAGGCAGCGTTGCCTCGGATGGCTTCGTGTTCAGCCTCGACCCCACCTGCAGCACTCCCCTACGCCCCGAACTGCTCACCCGACGAATGCGCCAGTTGCGCAAGGAGCACGGCCTCGCCGAGGGCAGCTTCGACGCCACAATCCTCGCCCGCAGGTCGACGACCAGCGAACTGATGGACGCCGGCTCCAACCCAGCGGCGGCAAGCGGCCGCCAAGGTCACACTGTGCGGGTGATGCTCCACCACTACTCGACCCGCCGCCAATCAGCAGGACACGGCCGACGCCGCTCACCTCGGACAACGAACCCATGGCCATCAGGCCGAGTGCGGTCGATCCATGACCCGCCGACTCCCGCAAGTCTCAGTCGCCGACCTCGTCGCAGACGGGTTGACCGAAGACGAGATCGCGACTCGATTCGATATCTGGCTCTCCGACCTCGAATCGTTCCCAACAGTCGACCTTGCGGTCAACGAAGCCGACGAACTGCGGCGCGGGTTGGCGTTGGATGCCAGGTTCTTCGGTTGACCCGCTCGGCAGCGCAGACCGCCCGGTCCGGCTCTGTGACGGCCGCATCGGAGCCGCATCTGTGTCCGACGTACGTCCGCACAGAGATGACCGAGGCGACGATCGCCAGGATTGCGATCACGACTGGCTGTTCGTACGAGCAGGCGGCGGGCAGGCTGGCTGCTCTCCCACCTCACGGCCGGCTGGTCGAGCCCGACGAGGTCGCCGAGCGTGTACTGAATCTGGTGCGCTAGGCGCCGGCAGCGCTCAGCCGCGGCAAGCGCCCCGTGCCACGCTTGCCGACATCACCCGCAAACGAGATAGCGGCGGTCGATCTTGGCGATCGCGGAGTATACGGGTGGGACCACCTGGCCGATCCGCACGGTTCCGACGGCACCGAGCAGTCGATAGGCCTCAGGGAGGGTGAAACCGTAGTCGTCCCTCATCCGAGCCGCGAGGTCGTCGTAGGCAGCGCGCACGAGATCTTCGAGATGGCCGGGTCCGGGGGCAACACTGCCCAGTGTCTCCGGAGTGTTGATCTGTGGGAGACCAGGGTAGGCCATTGCATCGGCACCGAGGTTGGTGATCCGAAGGGTGACGTCGGCCTGCGTTTCGACCGCCGAGCGGTGAATCTCGGCATCTCCCTGGGCGAGGTGCGCATCACCCAAGGAAAGCATCCCGCCGGCGACATTGGCCCGCAGTACTACGGTGCACCCCTGACAGAGCTCGGGAAGATCGACGTTGCCGAGGATGTCGGAGCCCTGGAGAAATGATGCAACCGCTGCGTCGGCGCGGGCCACGCCTAGCGTTCCGACGAACGGATGGTAGGGGACGCGAACCGGGCCACGATGCGTAGGAATCTCCACCACTTCGCCGTTCCGGCGACACATGGTCGTCTCGGCGTCGAACGACGGGTGAAGTGTCGACGTGGTGTTCATGTAGCCGAAACCCGTGACCGGCGCGCCGATCACGTCGAGGACCTCGATCGCCAGGAGATCGCCCGGCAAGACACCGTCGATGGCGATCGGGCCGGTCACCGGGTTTGCGCCGCCGATTCGTTCCAAGACATCGGAGAGCGTGGCGTAGACGACGTCGGAACTGGTGATGGTGCCGCAGTGAGCATCCTGTGTTTCGACCAACACGGTGTCACCGGACGCGATCGTCAGCACCGCGGTGGCGGCCGGGTCGAAGCGGAAGCTCGTGCTGTCTCTTGTCAAGCGGTGGATGGCCGCACCTCCTGTGCGAAGTCTGGCAGGGCTGCGGCGAAGAAGCCGATGTTGCCGGTCGAGAGCAATGGTGCGTCGCGGCTCTCATGATGTCGGGCTCTCGACGCACCTGTGATGATAGGTGCGTCGAGAGCGCGCTTTGCTGACGATCTCACGCGATCCAGGCGTTGTTGCTCAGGGAGCCGGGGCCCATGATCGGCGGCGGGATGTAGATGTGCTCCTTGACGATCCAGAACGTGCCGTTGGGCTTGGCGTAGTTCAATACATCCTCCCAGGCACCCGCCTCCTGGTCGGTCGCGTGGGCGCGATTCATGGATTCCTCATCATCCCACCACTGCTCCACAAACCCGTCCACCTGGGCCGCACCGGGGTCCTCATCAGGGTTGTTCGGGTTGTCGAGCTTGCGCAGCACTTCGGAGACCACGTAGCCACGGAGTGGGCCACTGCCCGCAGAGATCCTGGCGTGGACATCGCGCCAGTAGTCGAAGAACTCCTGGGTGGAGAAGTCGTCGCGCTTGTATGCGGTACCGATGAGTTTGATCATGGCCACTCCTTTGCCGAGTATGCCAGCCCTGCTCACAAGGCTGGTCTGACGACTGCATACCACGCGACCGGCTGGGCTGCCAAGGGACCGCAAGGCCCGTCACCAATCTCCCGATAGGGGAACGCCAGGAGATCGTCGAGCACGACGGAGTCGGTGTCGGACCCCGCCCTGGTGTCACCGATCGCGTAGTGCCAACTGGGCCACCAATCGGCGGCTCCGTTCGGCGATCTCCGCGACTGATCCGGTCACGAGAAGTCCCCCGAGTCCGGCGGCGACTGCTCCTGCCGAGAACCAGGCTTCGAGATCGTCGGGGCCGATCCCCCCCGTCGGAATCGCCTGAAGGCTCGGAAACGGCCCACGCAGCGCTCGCAGGTGTTGGGGCCCAACGGTCACCGCCGGGAAAAGCTTGACGTACTCGGTGCCCGCTACCGCCGCCTGATGCACCTCGGTCGGAGTCATGGCTCCGGGCAACGGAGTGAGGCCACGGGCGAGTGTTGCCTCGATGATCGCCGGATCGACATGCGGCGACACCGCGAAGCAGCCGCCCGCCGTGACGAGCCGGTCGAGTTCGGCCACCGTCCGAACAGTTCCCGCGCCGATTGCTACACCGGTGCGGCCGGCGAACCTCGGCAACACCACGTCCCAGTTCGGGGAATCGACCGTGACTTCGACCGCTCGGATCCCACCGTCGATCAGCGCCTCGATCACCTCGACGAGATCGCGCTCAGGCGAACGCTCGCGGATGATCGCGATCACCGGACACTGCAACAACGCCTGCTCGAACGGTGTGCCGGTCATCGACGAATCCTCGGGCCCCAAGCCCCGCCGAGTGATCCGACGGCAAGCACCAACGCGTCGCCGGCGCAGGTCTGCTTCAGCGCCGCGGCGCGCACCGCCTGCTCTGCCGACGCCTGGTGGGATCCGGTCCGGAGCCAGGTGGCGATGTACGCGCCCGTCGACGCATCGCCGGCTCCGACAGGATCGATGACCAACCCCTCGGCGCTCGCCGTGGCGACGACGTCGCCGGCGATGACGGTGATCTCGTTGACCCCGACTTCGCCGACGCCTCCGGACCGACCGGAAACCACCACAGTGCGAATACCCCAGCGGTCCTGCGCTCGCCGTGCAGCGGCGACCATGTCATCGCCCAAGTCGAGCAATCCCGACAGGTCGTGCGCCGAGGCAATCAAGACGTCGACGTTCGGCAGCACCTTCTCGATCGCCGGCCTTGCTTCGGCGGCACTCCACAGCTTGCTGCGGTGGTTGACCTCGAACAGCCGAAGGGCGGTGTTCGCCCGTTCGAGCAGTCCGGTGGCGAACCGCGCTGGTCCCTCGCCGAGCGCCAGGGTGATGCCCGAGGCCAGCACGGCGTCGGCCGGGCGCTCGAGCGCTTGCTCGACGATCTGGTCGGCCGTAGAAGTGCTGAACGACGACCTCTGCCGGTCGTAGTGGACTTCGCTACCCCTGGGTGCCGGCCCGATCTCGACGAAGTAGAGGCCGACTCGGTCGTTGCTCGGGGCAGCGACTACCTCGACACCGAACGTACGCGCATGGTCGACGATCCGTTCGCCGAGCGGACCCTCGGGGAGCGACGAGATCCAGCAGGCATCGATGCCCAGTTGCGCCGCAGCGATTGCCACGTTCAGCTCGGAACCACCGACATGCACATTCAACACCGGCGTGTTGCGCAACACGTGCCCGGTCGGTGTGCTGAGCCGGATCATCGCCTCGCCGCAGGTGACCAGTCGGGGGACAGTCATCGCGGCCGGCTAGGGAAGTTCGATGAGCTGCGCGCTCAACAGGTGCCTGAACCCGTCGATCGTCGCCGCAACCCCGTCGACCAGCGAGGTGCGGGCCACGGACCCGACGGCATCTGCCAGGCCGGCGTCGCTGGGAGCTGCGGGGAACGGCAAGGGCGGGCCATCTATGGTGACGCGCCCCGAAACATCGGGAGCAGCGAGCTCGATCGCCGCGACGACCTCGGTCATGTCGACCGACTCACCTCCGACGTTGTACAGATGGGCGCCGCCGACGGATGCGCGAGACGCGGCGATGAACAACCGGGCGACGTCGTCGGTGTATTGCAGCTGGCTGGCACCGGAATAGCTGATCGACGAGCCTTGGCTCGCGGCAGCACGCAACATGGCGACCGTCGGGCTGGAGGTCATACCCTGGTCACGACCGACGCCGTATACCACGTGTGGCCGCAGACCGATGCTGGCCAGGCCCCGATCGTCGGCATACACCGCCGCGGCATGTTCGGTGGCCAGCTTGTAGACGCCGTACAGAGTGCGCGGGCGACCCGCGGGGTCGCTCTCCCCCGTGTCGTCGGGGTCGTAGGCGGCCACCGAACTGGCGTACACGAACGGTCCGCGGAAGGTACCCGCGGCAAGGTAGGCCTCCATCAAGTTGACCGTCCCGACCACGTTGACCTGGGCCCCCAGGATCGGATCGGCGCGGCAGAAAGGAACCTGCAGAGCCGCTAGATGAATCATCCCGGTGAACCCGCCGCCGGCGACGAGCTGATCGACAGCAGTTCGATCGGCGATGTCGACCCGGCGCCGTTCGACCCGCGGGAGTGCTCCCTCATCGACGATGGCACGCAACCGATGTTCGGCCGTTCCGACATCGGCCGCCACCACGTCGGCACCGTCATCGAGAAGGCGTTTGACGACCCACGCCCCTAGACAGCCGTTGGCTCCGGTCACCAGAACACGTTCGCTCGACATCGACCCCCAGTGTGCCACGCCCATCCATGGCGAAACGAGACCCAAACGCAACTTGCTATATTTTCCGGGTGCGCGACTTTCACTCGAAGGTGCCCGGGCTGTGCGATCCACCCGAGCCGTACTCGTATTCCGTGCGCGCCGGACGCACCATCTACCTGGCCGGACAGGTCGCTCTCGACGAGCAGATGCAGGTAGTCGGCACTACCGTCGCCGAGCAGGCAACGCAGGTGTGGCGCAACATCGAAGCGGTGCTGGCCTCCTCAGGCGCAACACTGGCCGACATCGTCAAGATCACCTACTTCCTCCAAGACATCCGCGAACTCCCCGACGAGATCGCCATCCGCAAGCGGCTGTTTGCCGGCGACAAGATGCCGGCAGTGACGGCCGTGCAGGCTGCCGCACTGGGGTTGCCCGGCCTGAAGATGGAAGTCGACATCGTGGCCGTTCTCGGCGATGAGTGACTCCCCCGCTGCAGAAGCCGTCGCCCTCAAGCTCGAAAAGCACGGGTTGCACGGCCCGGCCTTCGATGTCGCCGCAATCACCGCCGACTACGCAGCGCGGATCGAGATGGATGCCGGGCTCGATGCGCTGATCGGCAGCGACGATGTGGCCGGCGACCGCTTGTTCGACCCTCGAGACCCACGTTGATGCGCACCGTCTCCGAGGCCGGCACAGCCCTCCGCTCGGGCACCGTCACCGCGATGCAACTCGCCACCGAGTTCGTTGCCCGTCAGGCAACCATCGATGAACGGTTGCACAGCTTCGTTGCAGTCGACGCCCCCCGACTGCTCGCCGAAGCCGAACAGGCCGACTCCGAACTCGGTGCCGGCCGTGACCGAGGGCCGTTGCACGGCATCCCAGTTGGGGTCAAAGACATCATCGACGTCGCCGGATATGCCACGCGTTGCGGGTCACCGCTGTATCCCACCGACCCCGTCGACGCTGACGCCACCGTCATCACCCGCCTCCGTCAGGCAGGTGCGCTGATCGCCGGGAAGACCGCATCGCACGAGCTGGCATGTGGGGTCGTCACCTCACCGACATCGAATCCGTGGAATACCGACCATGTGCCGGGTGGCTCCAGCGGAGGTTCCGGTGCGGCGGTTGCTGCTGGACTCGTTCCAATCGGGTTGGGGTCTGACACGGGTGGTTCGATCCGTATCCCTGCAGCGCTGTGTGGGACCGTCGGGCTGAAGCCGACCTACGGTCTGGTGCCGGTGACCGGTGTGCAACCGCTGTCTGTCTCGCTCGATCACCTCGGTCCGCTGGGCGCGACCGTTGCCGATTGCGCGTATGCACTGACAGCGTTGGCCGCTGACGGTACCGACTACAGCAACGGTCTCGATCGGGGCATCCGCGGTCTGCGCTTCGGTGTGCTCACCGACCCCCCATTCGCACCGATGCAGCCTGATATCGATACCGCATTCCGACTGGCGGTCGAGGTGCTCACCACGCTCGGCGCCGAGTGCGTCGACGTCACCATCCCCGCTCTGCAACACACCCTGGCAGCCGAGTTCGGCATCATCCCGCTCGAGGCTTTCGAGTGCCACCGGGATTCGCTGCGTGAACGGCCGCTCGACATCGACCCGTCGATCCGCACCTTGCTCATAGCCGGTGCGGTCATTCCTTCTCGGATCTTCCGCCGCGCCACCGCGGCGCGCGCGCAGATCGCCAAGGCCATCGCTCGCGTGATGGACGAACACCATCTCGATGCATTGGTCTCACCGACGCTGCCGGCAACCGCATCGCCGAAGGCTCTGTCACAACACACCTATGGTGACTTGTCCGAAGACCTGGCCACCTCCTACGTCCGCACCACGGCGCCGTTCAACCTGTCGGGACAGCCAGCGATCAGTGTGCCGTGTGGGTTCGACAGGGCGGGGCTGCCCATCGGCCTGCAGATCGCAACACGCGCCGGGCACGACCAACTCGCCCTGCGCATGGCCTCGGCTTACGAGCACGACACCTCGTGGTCGCGCCGTAGATGCATCGAGTTCGGATAGATTGGCGCGCCCGCCGAGCAGCTCAAACTACTATGAAACCACGTGACTCAGCCATCGAAGACAGCAGCGTCGAGCAGGTTCTCAACCACGTACGCGAGGGCATCATCAGCGGGTACTTCCCGCCGAACGTCAAGCTGTTGCCCAAGCAGATCGCCGACCTCTGTGGCACCAGTTTCATCCCGGTCCGCGAAGCCTTGCGCGTGCTCGAGTCCGAAGGCTTCGTCAACTTCGTGCACAACCGTGGCGCCTGGGTGACTCCATTGTCGACAGCCGACCTCGACGACCTTTATTCGATTCGCATCGAACTCGAGTGCGAGGCGGTGCGTCGCGCCGATCGGTTCACCAAAGCCGAAATTGCTCACCTCGACGACCTGCTCGACCGCTCGCGCCTCGGCCACGAACGAGGCGACAACCACGAGCTGGTGGCGTTGAACCGCGAACTGCACTTCTCGATCTACGAGAAGTCGAACTCCCCGAGGCGACTGAAGTTGATCAAAGAGCTGTGGCAGCATTCGGCCCGCTACCAACGACTGTCATTGAACTATCGGCACGATGCATCTGATGCCGAGCACCGCAAGCTGGTCAACAAGCTCCGTCGTGGCGATCACGCAGGTGCTGCC
>JANYKU010000128.1 GCA_025358075.1 Ilumatobacteraceae bacterium | reverse complement strand
CGTCGAGGTCGTACCCGGAGTGCAGCGACAACGCCGCGGCGATACCGGCACCTTGCCCCAACACCGCACAACACGACATGTTTCTCGTCGAGGCGTGCGACACCCGATCGCCACCCGACGAACGTCCGGCGACGAGCAAGTTGCGCACACCCTTCGGGACGAGGTTGCGGTACGGGAGCTGGAAGTAGCGACCGGTCGTCGGCAGGATCAAGATGCCGTAGCCATCGATGAACTCGGGGTAGATCCCGATCGAATCATCGAACCGGGCCTGCTCGCGCACGTCGCGCTCGGTCATGTTGTAGACGGCGTCGATCTTGCGCGTGTCGCGGATGCCGAGTGTCATCCCGAAGTTGCGCAACCGCGCACCGGCGCAGCCCGGGGTGTACCGGCGCAACGCCTCGATGGCCAGCATGGCCTGACGCCGTCCCTCGATCTCGCCTCGGGTGAGATCGTCGGGATCGGTGCCGTCGATGCTGTCGAGATGGACGATGTTCATGTAGGTGAGCTCGCCCGTCTCGTGGATGGCGCCCCACGTGCCGGCCAAGGTCGCCAACGTCGACGGGATCAACCCGTCCCTGATCGCCAGATCGAAGGGCTTCTTGAGGAACGGCGAGAACATGTCGTCCTCCTTGCCGCCGGTCTCGATGTTCCATTCGCCGCCGCCGGCCCAATCCTTGTAGCTCTGCGGATCCGCCTTGATGCCGTCGATGAAGGCCTTCTTGTCGACGCCGGCAAGGTGGAACATGACCGACGCCGCCATCATCTCCTCGCGCGGCGTGTGGAACGTCGGCGCGCCGGCGCGATGGGCCACATCGGCGTCGCCGCTCGCGTCGATCACTCGCGACGCGCGAATGGCTTCGCGACCGGCCTTCGATTCAGTGACGATGCCGGTGACGACGTCACCTTCCATGATCGGCGCGACAAACGTTCGGTGGAGCATGCCGTCGATGCCGGCTTCCTCGACCAGCCTGTCGGCGACCACCTTGAAGCCTTCGGCGTCGATCTCGTACGACATCGACTGGCTCTCGGGCACCGCGGCACCCATCTCGAAGGCTCTGGTCTCGAACTCGCGACCGATGCCGTTGGCCTCGATCGTCGCCTCGTGCCGGTACCACGCCATGCCCTCCACGCCGACGGCGGTGATGTTGCCGCCGAAGCAACCGAAGCGTTCGACGAGGGTGACCTCGACGCCGGCTCGCGCTGCAGCGAGCGCCGCGGCGAGTCCTGCAGGCCCGGAACCCACGACCAACACGTCGGTCTCGTGGATGACGTCGACTTGTCGAGAAGGTTCGGTGATGCTGCCGAGCTTGCGGCGGCCGGAGGCAGCGGTCATGGTGAATACGTGTCCTTGAGTGGTCTTCGGCACGACGCTAATTCCGTCGCCGGACCTGCACAAGCGCACCGCAGCAGGCACAAATCAATGCGCGTATGAATCGCCGGGTCAGCTGGGTACATCTGTTGGGAAGCGTTCATTGCGCGTTCACCCTCCGTTCACCTTCGCACCACTGGGGCGTCAACTTCGATCTCTACGGTGACGCCGTTGTTCATCCCCAATCAAGGAGACACATACGTGAACTCAGTCAATCGGCGACTCGTCCTCGCCGGAATCATCTCGCTCTCGATCGTCGCCGCGGCGTGCGGCAGCAGTAGTAAGACGGCGAGCACCTCCGCGCCGACCACCCTGCCCACCGCCGCCACAACGACGCCGGGAGCAGCGGCTACCACCGCGCCAGCCGGCGCGGCGACAACGGAGGCAGCACCGACGACGACCGCCGGTGCAACTGTCGACTTCTCCAAGCTCTCCGGCAGCATCGTCGGCAGTGGCGCGACGTTCCCGAAGGGCTTCTATGACGACGCCATCGCCACACTGGCCGGGATCGCTCCTGATCTGAAGGTCGAGTACGGCGGCGGCGGTTCTGGCAAGGGCCGCAGCGATCTCCAGGCTCAAGTCGTCGACTTCGCCGGTACCGACGGAGTGGTCAAGGATGCCGACAA
This sequence comes from Ilumatobacteraceae bacterium, assembly GCA_025358075.1. Classification (GTDB taxonomy): domain Bacteria; phylum Actinomycetota; class Acidimicrobiia; order Acidimicrobiales; family Ilumatobacteraceae; genus JAENVT01. The sequence goes on along the minus strand of JANYKU010000128.1, from coordinate 17,821 downwards.
GGCGGGCTACAAGGGCGGCGACTTCGTCTACGTCCCCACCGTGATCGCGCCGATCACCATGTCGTACAACCTCCCGAGCGTGCCGAAGCTGCAGCTCTCGGCGACAAGCATTTCGGCGATCTTCCAACGAACGATCACGAAGTGGAACGATCCGCTGATCGTCGCCGACAACCCTGGCGTGACGCTACCGAGCACCGACATCGTCGTCGCCCGTCGAGCAGACGGTTCCGGCACCACCGAGAACTTCACCAAGTTCCTCAACGCCGCAGCCGGGCCCGATGCCGGCGGCGATTGGAAGCTGGCCTCCGGTTCCGAGGTCACGTGGCCTGACGGCACCCAGGCGGGCGACGGTAACAGCGGCGTGGCCCAGATCGTCTCCTCCACCGAAGGTGCGATCGGCTATGTCGACCTCAGCGACGCCAAGGCCGCCAAGCTGACCTTCGCGCTCGTGAAGAACAAGGCGGGCAAGTACATCGAGCCGACCCTCGAGGCCACGACGGCTGCTGCCGAGAACGCCAAGATCAACGACGACCTCACCTTCTTCCTCGGTTGGGCCGACGGCGACGCTGCTTATCCGATCGCGGCACAGACGTGGATGATCGCCTACGTCAAGCAGGCCGACCCGGCGAAGGCCGCGGCCATTCGCGGGTTCCTCACCTACCTGCTCACCGATGGTCAAAAGGCTGCGGCCGCCATCGACTACGCGCCGCTGCCCGCCGCGCTGCAGGCCAAGGCACTCGCCAACATCGCCAAGATCGGTGCCTAGCGAATCCATCTATTGTTGGGCCGGACCCTTCGGGGTCCGGCCCAACCGCGTGGACGCTCAAGGAGACCGATGAACACCCCGCCGGTGGAAGTACCCGATCTGCGACCGAGACGTCAGATCCTCGACCGTGTCTTCAAGGGATCGACATTTGGTGCCGGCGCGCTGATCCTGGTGGTGCTGGTGCTGATCGCCTGGACCATCACCCACAAGTCACTCCCGGTCTTCCGGTCGGAAGGGATCGGCTTCTTCACCAAACGCAAATGGGCACCGGCCAACGAGGTGTACGGAGCGCTCAGCTTCATCTACGGCACGGCCGTGACCGCGCTCATCGCCGTCGTCATCTCGGTGCCGATCAGCATCGGTATCGCCTTGTTCACCACGCAGGTCGCTCCGTCGTGGTTGAAGAAGTGGCTGGTGTCGTTGACCGATCTCGTTGCTGTGGTGCCGTCCGTGGTCTTCGGTCTGTGGGGCATCATCTTCCTCGCTCCGAAGCTGGTCCACGTCTACAAGACGATGCACGGATGGTTCGGTGGCTGGCCGGTGCTCGGTCACCTCTTCGGGCCGGCAAGTGCGGGACGCACGTTCATGACCGCCGGCCTGATCTTGTCGGTGATGATCACGCCGATCATCACCTCGATCGCCCGTGAAGTTATCGAGACCACCCCCCAGACGGATCGCGACGGCGCCTTGGCGCTCGGTGCAACGCGTTGGGAGATGATCACCGGTGCCGTGTTGCCGCATTCGATCGGTGGCATCGTCGGCGCCGTCATGCTGGGGCTCGGCCGAGCGATGGGCGAGACGATCGCTGTTGCACTGGTGATCGGCTCGTCAGCCACGATCACCGCCAACCTGTTCTCGTCGGGCGACTCGCTCCCGTCCGTCATCGCTTTCCAATGGGGTGAGGCCACCTCGGAGATCAAGCGCAGCGCGCTGATCGCGATGGGCCTCACGCTGTTCATCCTCACGATCGTCGTCAACCTCACGGCGACGGCCGTCGTCAATCGAGCGACCAAGAGAGTGCAGGGCGCGTAGTCGTGGCCGTGGTGGCAGAACAGCTCGTCGATCGACGCGAGTCGCTGGCGGAAGAGCTCAGCGGCATCTCCGGTCGCCGTCGCACCAAGAACACCGTGATGACGGCGCTCATGTTCATGGCCGTCGTGTTCGTCGGCTTCGCCCTGCTGCTGGTGCTCGCCACCGTGATCACCAAGGGCTGGTCGATCGTGTCGGGCAGCTTCCCGGCCTGGTTCACCAAAGACATCCAGCTGCGGCCGCGCGTCGCCGGCCCCGGCATGAAGGCCGCCATCGTCGGCACCTGCGTGATCACCTTCACGGCAACCGTGATCGCCGTTCCACTCGGCATCGCCGGCGCTGTCTACCTCAACGAGTACGGACGCAATCGTCCGTTTGCCCGCGTCCTGCGATTTCTCGCCAACGTGATGGCCGGCGTGCCATCGATCGTCATGGGTCTGTTCATCTACGTGTTCTGGGTTGTGCCCCGCGGCACCAATGGCCTCATCGGGTTCAGTGGTGCGCTTGCCCTGGCGTGCCTCATGCTGCCCATCGTGGTGCGGTCCTCGGAGGAGATGTTGCGCTTGGTGCCGCAGAACTTGCGCGACGCCAGCTACGCACTCGGAGCGAGTACCAGCCGCACGACGCTGCGGGTCGTGTTGCCGACGGCCAGCCCTGGCGTCATCAGCGGATGCCTGCTCGCCGTTGCCCGGGCGGCCGGCGAGACCGCGCCCTTGATCTTCACCATCGGGGCAGCAAAGGCGACGAACTGGAACGTGCTCAAGGGTACGAACACTTCTCTGTCGATGCAGATCTACGGCAACGCCAAAGAGAGCTTCGTCACTGCGCAAGAGCGCGCCTGGGGTGCCGCCCTCACGCTGATCGCCCTGGCGTTCCTTTTCACCGTGGCCGCCCGCCTGCTGTCGGCCCGCCTGTCGAGGACGAGGTAGCAAGATGAACGAACACCAACTCCAGAACCGGCTCGAGACCTCCGAGGAGCGACGTGATCTCATGACCGAGACCAGTGAGACCAGCGAGCAGACGGCGGTCGACGAGACCGTCACCTCGGCGGCCGTGTTCGAGGTCACCAACCTCGCCGTCCTCTACAACTCGTTCAAGGCCGTCCGAGAGGTGAACTTACGAATCAGGCCACACGAGATCACCGCGTTCATCGGGCCATCGGGGTGTGGCAAGAGCACGGTCTTGCGTTGCTTCAACCGGATGAACGACACCATCGCCGGGGCCCGTGTAGAGGGCTCGGTCAGGTACCACGGTGTCGATCTCTACGACCCAACAGTGTCTGCGGCGCAGGTCCGCCGTCACATCGGGATGGTGTTCCAAAAGCCCAACCCGTTCCCGAAGAGCATCTACGACAACGTTGCCTACGGTCCGCGCATCGCCAACACTTCCAAGCAAGATCTCGATCGCATCGTCGAGGAATCGCTTCGCGGCGCGGCGTTGTGGGACGAGGTGAAAGACCGCTTGAAGGCGTCGGCACTCGGCCTGTCGGGCGGCCAACAGCAACGCCTGTGCATCGCCAGGGCACTCGCCGTTCAACCCGAGGTGATCCTGATGGACGAACCGTGCTCGGCGCTCGACCCGATCGCCACGGCCCGCATCGAAGAGCTGATGCAAGAGATCAAGAGCCGCTACACGATCGTCATCGTCACCCACAACATGCAGCAGGCCGCTCGCATCAGTGACCGGGTCGGCTTCTTCACCACCGAGGTCTCGGAGGTAGGTGATCGGCGAACCGGCGTACTGGTCGAGTACGGACGCACCTCGAAGATGTTCTCCAATCCCTCCGACTCCCGCACCGAGGCGTACGTCACCGGACGGTTCGGCTGATCCTCTCTGCCCGAAGCGGTCTTGCCTTACGCGCCCGAACGACCTACCCTCGGCGACGTGCCAACAGGGGTCGACGCACACGCCAACCCGATGACGGGAACTGCGGAGACGATCGACTTGTACGACCGCGCGATCGACCGTCTCGTTCGCTTTCATCCCGATGTCATGACCCTCGCCGGTGAGCTCACCGCCGACGATTCTCCGGCGCCGATGGCCAGCGCGCTTGCTGCGTATCTCAACCTGACGAGCACCGATTCCGACGATCTGGCCGCGGCTCGCGCCTCGTGGGAGACGCTGTCGCAGACTGACCGCAACGAACGTGAGCAGGCCCACGCCGCGGCGATCGGCGCCTGGCTGAGCGGCGACTGGAGCGGGGCAGCATCACTGCTCGATGCCTTGCTGCTCCAGTTCCCGACCGACGTCCTGGCGCTGATGATCGGCCATCAACTCGACTTCTTCCTCGGTGATGCGCAGAACCTTCGCGACCGCCCACTGCGTTCCCTGCGCGAGTTGCCACCCGACGATCCGCACGCAGCGTTCGTCCGCGGGATGGCGGCGTTCGGTCTCGAGGAGTCCGGACACTACGGACAGGCGCTCGATACCGGCCTTGCCGCGGTGACCGCCAACGCCGACGATGTGTGGGCCATCCATGCAGTCGTGCACACCTTTGAGATGCAGGGCCTCGTCGACGAGGGCATCCGCTTCCTTGCATCCGATGCGACGCGCTGGGAGACGGGCAACATGTTCACGGCGCACAACTGGTGGCATCTCGCGCTCTACCAACTCGAGGCGGGTGACCCGCAGCGTTCGCTCGACATCTATGACACCGAGATCCACAACGCCGATTCGGCCGGAGTTCCCATCGAGATGCTCGATGCCAGCGCGTTGTTGTGGCGACTGTTTCTCGATGGCGTCGATACCGGCGACCGGTTCCCGCTGCTGGCCCAGGCGTGGGCACCGAAGCTCGCCGGCGAGAGCTGGTACTCGTTCAACGATCTGCACGGAGTGATCGCCTTCGCCGGAGCGGATCGGCGCGACGACGTTCATGACGTGATCGAGACCCGGCAACGGTGGCTCGAGGGAGGTCACGAGGCGAACGCGACGAATGTCCGCATGACGGCGGAGATCGGGCTGCCGGCGTGTCGAGCCGTGCTGGCGTTCATCGAAGACCGCCATCACGACGTGATCCAGCTGTTGATGCCGATTCGCCGCAACTTCCACCACTTCGGCGGATCGCACGCGCAACGCGATGCCCTGCAGCGCACGCTTCTCGAATCCGCACTGCGATCAGGCCGGTACGAGTTGGCCCGCGCCCTCGTCTCGGAGCGACTCGGACTGCGCGAGTCGAGCGTGTACGGCTGGAGCCAGCGAGCGCGAGCCGTGCGCGGCCTGGGAGATGACGCCGCGGCGGCCGCAGCCGAGCAACGCGCCACCGCCGTCCGAGCCCGATTCGCACCCTAGATCCACCGGGGTTGTCACACGCTGACCGTCCTGGAGACGGTGACGCCGCAACAACCCTGCCTTGGTTGGGCGGGGGGAGCGCAGCACTAAGCTCCGCCCGTATGCAGTTGTCTCCCCACGAGCAAGACCGGCTGCTCGTGCACGTGGCGGCCGACGTGGCTGAGAAGCGTCGCTCGCGCGGTCTGAAGTTGAACTATCCCGAAACCGTCGCGATCCTCACCTCGTGGGTCTATGAGGCGGCGCGCGATGGCCGCACCGTCGTCGATCTGATGGACGCCGGTTGTCGCGTTCTGAGCCGCGACGACGTGATGGACGGCATTGCCGAGATGGTCGACGAGGTACAGGTCGAAGCAACGTTCCCAGACGGCACCAAGCTGGTCACGTTGCACCAGCCGATCCGCTGAGCAAGCGATGATTCCTGGAGAGATCACCGGACCCGACGGCTACATCGAACTGAACGTCGGTCGGCCGCGCACCGAGCTCGAGGTGGTCAATGGCGGCGACCGGCCGATCCAGGTCGGCTCGCACTACCACTTCGGCGAGGCCAATCCGGCGCTGATCTTCGATCGCGCCGCGGCTCGTGGCCGCCGGCTCGACATCCCCGCGGGCACGTCGGTGCGTTTCGAGCCGGGCATTGCCCGCACCGTCGCCCTCGTGCCGATCGGTGGCGACCGAATCGTTGCCGGCCTGCGCGGCGAGGTTGCCGGGGCCCTCGATGGTTGAGATCTCGCGGGCCCACTATCGCCGCCTCTACGGCCCGACCACCGGCGATCGCGTGCGGCTCGCCGACACCGACCTGCACATCGAGGTCGAGCGCGACCTGTGCGCTGGTGGGGACGAGGCCGTGTTCGGCGGCGGCAAGGTGATCCGCGAATCGATGGGCCAATCGGGACGAACGCGAGCGCAAGGCACTCCCGACCTGGTGATCACCGGCGCATTGATCCTCGATCATTGGGGGATCGTGAAGGCCGACGTCGGTGTTCGTGACGGCCGGATCGTCGGAATCGGCAAGGCCGGCAACCCCGACACGATGACCGGCGTCGATCCTGCTCTGGTGATCGGCCCCTCGACGGAGATCTTGTCGGGCAACGGCCGCATCCTCACCGCCGGGGCGATCGACTGCCATGTCCACTTGATCTGCCCGCAGATCGTCGACGAAGCGTTGGCATCGGGCATCACCACGATCATCGGCGGCGGCACCGGGCCGGCCGACGGCACCAAAGCAACCACCGTGACCGCTGGTGCATGGAACCTCGCTCGCATGCACGAGGCGATGGACACCATGCCCGTCAACGTGGTGCTGCTCGGCAAGGGCAACACGGTGTCGCGCGATGGGTTGTGGGAGCAGGTCATGGGCGGCGCAGGCGGCTTCAAACTGCACGAGGATTGGGGCACCACGCCGGCGGCGATCGACGCCTGCTTGTCGGTGGCCGACGAGTGCGGCGTGCAGGTGGCCATCCACACCGACACGCTGAACGAAGCGGGATACGTCGAGTCGACGCTCGCCGCGATCAAGGGCCGTTCGATCCACACCTACCACACCGAGGGCGCCGGCGGCGGCTGCGCACCCCAACGTGCTCCCCTCGTCGACGAACCCGACGAGACCGCACACGATCAACACCCTGGCCGAGCACCTCGACATGTTGATGGTGTGCCATCACCTCAACCCGTCGGTACCCGAAGACCTCGCCTTCGCCGAGAGCCGCATCCGACCCTCGACCATCGCCGCCGAGGACGTGCTGCACGACTTGGGTGCGATTTCGATCATTGGCAGCGACGCGCAGGCGATGGGCCGCGTGGGCGAGGTGATCATGCGGACGTGGCAGACCGCACATGTCATGAAGCGTCGGCGCGGCTCGCTGGCCGGCGACACTGCGGCCGATAACCACCGAGCAAGGCGCTACATCGCCAAGTACACGATCTGCCCGGCGGTTGCCCATGGACTCGATCACGAGATCGGTTCCATCGCCGTCGGGAAGCTGGCCGACCTGGTGCTGTGGGATCCGAGGTTCTTCGGGGTTCGTCCGCATGTGGTGGTCAAGGGTGGCCTGATCGCCTGGGCCCAGATGGGCGATGCCAATGCCTCGATCCCCACACCGCAACCGGTGTTCGCCCGACCGATGTTCGGGGCTGCACCACGAGCCGCCGCGGCGACGAGCCTCACGTTCGTCGCTGCCGCCGCGCTGGATGACGGGCTCGCCGACCGGCTGGCGTTGTCACGGCGCTTGGTCGCGTCGGCCGACACCAGGTCGCGCGGCAAGGCTGACTTGCCGGAGAACAACGCGATGCCCAGCATCACCGTCGACCCCGACACGTTCGCCGTGCACGTCGACGGCGAGTTGATCGAGGAGCAACCGGCGACCGAGTTGCCAATGGCTCAGCGATACTTCCTGTTCTGATGAGCACGTCCGCCGCGCTCCTGCTGCTCGCCGACAGCCGCTTCCCCACCGGCGCCCACGCCCACAGCAGCGGCATCGAGGCCAGCCACGCGCGAGGCGATGTACGCAGTGTCGCCGACCTCGAGGTCTTTCTGGAAGGACGTCTGCTCACGACGGCGTCGGTCGATGCGGCCTTCACGGCTGCAGCCTGTGTCGAGGAAGCGAGCCTCGATGCGCTCGATCACGAACTGGCGATCCGCACGCCGTCGCCACGCCTTCGTGCCGTCAGTCGCACCCTCGGGCGCCAACTGCTGCGACCGGCAGAACGCGCCTGGCCGAACGAGCGGTACGCGATGTTGCGCGCCGTGCACCGCGACGGTCCGATGCAGCCGGTCGCGCTCGGTGTCGTCAGTGCTGCTGCCGGCTTGACACCGCGAGATGCGGCCTTGTGCTCACTGCACCATCTGGTAGGCGCTGTCACCACGGCAGCGGTGCGGTTGATGGGCCTCGACCCGTTCGAGGTGCATGCGCTGGCAGCACGCCGCGCGCCGCGCCTCGACCAGCTGGCATCCCTCGCGGCCGAGCTCGCCACAACGTGCGATTCCGCCGAACTGCCCGCTGCCAACAGCGTGCTCGCCGACATCCTCGCCGAGCATCACGCCACTTGGGAGGTGCGGCTCTTTGCCTCCTGACCACAACCCCGGCCAACCGCACCACCCCAGCGACGGACACACCCATGGCCATCACGACGGTCTCCCCGACGACACGCTGTGGGCTTTCGGCGCGCCCGGCACTCGCGCCCTGCGGATCGGTATCGGCGGCCCGGTCGGAAGCGGCAAGACCGCGTTGGTGGCTTCGTTGTGCCGGCTGCTGGCCGATTCCGTCAGCATCGTCGTGGTCACCAATGACATCTTCACGACGGAAGATGCCGAGGCGCTTCGACGCATGGCGGTGCTGGCCGACGAACGGATCGTCGCCGTCGAGACCGGGGCCTGCCCGCACACCGCGATCCGCGACGACATCTCCGCCAATCTCGACGCCGTCGAACAGCTCGAAGCCGCGAACGCCCCGGTGGAGCTGACATTTGTGGAGAGCGGCGGTGACAACCTCACCGCGATCTTCAGTCGGGCCCTGGTCGACCGGCAGATCTTCGTCATCGATGTCGCCGGCGGCGACAAGGTTCCGCGAAAGGGCGGGCCCGGTGTCACGACGGCAGATCTGCTCGTGATCAACAAGACCGACCTTGCCGCGCTGGTCCACGCCGACCTCGCGGTGATGGATCGCGACGCCAAGGCGCGCCGCGGTGAATTGCCGATCGCGTTCACCTCGCTCGTCGAGCCAGCCGGTGCGCAGGTGGTTGCCGACTGGGTTGGCGCTCAACTGGCCGGCTGGCGTTCGGCCTCGCACGCGCATCGTTGAACCGATGATTGCGACGACCAGCATCGTGCTCGGCGCGGATCGCGATGCTCGCACCGTCGTGCGGCGCATGCATTGCGAAGTACCCATGCTCGTGCGCATCGTCGGCGAGCCGGGGCCGGTGCTGAGCTTGGCGATGGTCAGTGGCGCCGCCGGACCACTCGGAGGCGATCGCCTCTCGTTTCGGCTCGAGTTGGAGGCGGGGGCGCGGGTCACGGTGCGCTCGGTCGCCGCAGCGTTGGCGCAACCCGGCCCGCGAGGCGAGCACTCCGAACACGTCATCGATCTCGTCGTGGCCTCCGGTGCTTGCCTCGACTGGCAACCTCGACCCGTGGTCAGCGTGGTGGGGAGTGATCACCGCGTCTTCGTACGACTCGACGCCAGCAGCACGTCGACGGTCACGATGCGCGAGGGAGTGTTCCTCGGCCGCCACGACGAGCCACCTGGGCGATTCGTGCTGCGTGAACGGGTGGCCATCGACGGCGTCGCCGTGCTCGACCACGAGACCACCTTTGCCGCCGGCGCATTGATGGGTCCGGGGGCGCAGGGCGCGGCGCGCACGATGACGACCGAGGTGTTCATCGGCTCGCGTTTGCCAGAACCGGTTGCCGTGGTGAGCGACAACTGCCTCCACTCAACGGTTCACCTCTCGCCGATCTGCGCGCTGGCCGTCACACGCACGTAGATCGCTCGTCGACATTCCCACGTTGCCGCGCACCGGCCTCGTACTGTGGGGATCATGATCGAGGCCGCTGGGGGTGTGGTCTGGCGCACGACGCGCAAGGGCCAGCTGGAGATCGTCGTCGTCCATCGACCACGCCAACGCGATTGGTCATTGCCGAAGGGCAAGGTCCGTCGACGCGAGTCCGTACTCGATTGCGCGCTCCGCGAGGTGCGCGAGGAGACCGGCCTGCGGTGCACCGTCGGCGATGAGTTGCCCGAGGCGCTCTACGAAGACCGGCACGGACGCCTCAAACGAGTGCGGTACTGGGCGATGCAGGAAGTCGCCGGCCAGTTCCGGCGCAACCGCGAGGTCGACGAGCTCCGCTGGGTGCGCTTCGACCGCGTCGCCGACGCCCTCACGTATCAGCGCGACGCGATCGTTGTCGCCGGGCTGCAGGTTGTGTTCGCCGCGGTCGCCTGACCTGCGCAGTCGCCCGGCCTACTGTTCGAGAATGACTACCAGCCCGACCCCGCCCGACACTTCGAACCACCCGTTGACTTGTGAGGCGTGCCGCGTCATCGACCGCGCCGACGGCATCGAAGACGGCCAGGTGTGGAGCCCCGAGCACTTCACCACGCCGTCGACCAGAGACCTGTTCAGCTTGATGCGGCGGGTGCAGGACCGTACCGCCGACACCATCACCACGGTTGCCGGCTCGATGCGCTTCGTCTACATCCACATCATCTGGTTCGGAGTGTGGATCGGTCTCAACGTCGGTCTCGCCGGGTTCAACCACGAGTTCGACAAGTTCCCCTTCGGCCTGCTGACGATGATCGTGTCACTCGAGGCCATCTTCCTGTCGACCTTCGTGATGATCAGCCAGAACCGGCAGGCAGCGAGGTCTGATCTTCGGAGTCAGCTCGACTTCGAGAACAACATCCGCGGTGAGATCTGGTCGGTCCACATCGGTGAAGCGCTCGGTCTCGACACCGACCACGTCGAAGATGTGGTGCGGCGGGCGATCGACGGCGCCCAAGCGGCAATGCGCAACGTTCCTTCGTCGCCGGGAAAGACCTGACGCCACTGGCGACCGAGAGTCACCACGTCAGCTCGTCGCAACCGCGGTGGTCGTCCGGTTCGACTTGGAAGGTTGCGTGCGTGATTCCGTAGCCCTCGGCCAGCAAGGCGCGAGCGCGATCGAGCACGCCGTGCGTATCGGTGCCGGCAGTCACGACGAGATGGGCGGTCACCACATCCATCTCCGAGGTGAGGGTCCACACGTGGAAGTCATGCACATCGACGACCCCGTCGATCGCGGCGATGTCGGATTGCAAGGTCGGTAGGTCGAGACCGGCGGGCGCCGCCTGGATGAGTACTCGCAGCGCCTCGTGGCCCAGCTTCCACGCCCTTGGAAGGATGAACAGCCCGATGCCGACACCGATCAGCGGGTCGACCCAGTCCCATCCGGTGATCCCCCAGATGATCGCGGCGACGATCACGGCGACCGAGCCGAGCGTGTCGGACAAGACCTCGAGATACGCGCCTTGCAAGTTGAGGCTTTCCTTCGCTCCATCGCGAAGCAGCACGAACGCGACGCCATTCACGGCCAACCCGACCACCCCGACGATGAGCACCGGAGCCGAGGCGACGTTGCGCGCGTTGGTGAACCTGTCGATCGCCTCATAGGCGACGTATCCCGCAACCGCAAAGAGCAACACAGCGTTGACCAACGCGGCGGCGATCTCCAGCCGGTACAGACCGAAGGTGCGCTGCGGGTGCGCTCGAGCCCTCGAGGCCGCATGGATCGCAGCAGCAGCCATGCCGAGGCCCAACGCATCGGTGGCCATGTGGCCCGCGTCCGACAGCAGGGCGAGCGAACCCGTGACGATTCCGACGACCACTTGTACCACGAGGAACGCGACGATCAGCGCGAACGAGATCAGCAGCGGACGGATGTGGCGAGCACCGGCGCGGAGTGCGGCGCCGCCGTGCTCGTGACCGTGGTGGCTCACCTGGCCAGCGTAAACCCGTTCTCGCCGCGATCGATCGAATGGCCGTGCCCAGAGTGGTCAGCACTAGGTTTGGCGCCGGTGGAGAGAAGCATCGACACAAGCCCGAACACGACCGCGAGCGCGCAGCGGTGTTGAATCTTGTTCGCAAGATCATCCGTGTCGGCCGGGTCACCGAGCCGCACGACGCTGACCCCGCCCCGCTCGAAGGGGTAGTCGCGGCGACTGCCGACCGGCTCCACGGCTCGGTGCAGGTTCGCCAGGTCGACGCTGGGTCGTGCAACGGGTGCGAGGCCGAGTTCTCTGCCGCGTTCGGCCCGGTGTACGACGTCGAGCGGTTCGGGGTGCGGCTGGTCGCGTCGCCACGTCATGCCGACGTGCTCGTCGTGACCGGGCCGGTCACCAAGAACATGGCGGAGCCGCTGGTGAAAACGTTCGAGGCAACCCCCGGCCCGAAGCTGGTCATCGCCCTCGGCGATTGCGCCCGCAACTGCGGAGTGTTCGCCGGCGGGTACGGGGTGGCCGGTGCGGTGGCCGACATCGTGCCGGTCGACATCGAAGTTCCCGGGTGCCCTCCCTCCCCCGACGCGATCGTCGCGGCCCTGCGGCAGATCGCAGGTCGGTGACCGTGGTAGGTGTAGCCCTCGGCATCGCCGCGATCGCAGCAACGCTGGCGATGGCGGCCGGTTGCGTGTTGCCCGAGCGAGCGCGTGTCGTGTGGGTCGGAATCCTCACCGCGGCATCCGCGACAGCTGGGGGTGTGGCCGGCATCGCCGTACTCGCCGGCAGCGCCCGCTTCACCGCCAACTACCCGGACCTGCTGCCGCTCGGTGGGATCCGCATCGAGTTCGATGCGCTCAGCGCGATCTTCACGGTTGCGGCGGCGTTGGTCGCGGTGCCGGCCTCGATCTACGGCATCGGGTACGGCCTGCACGGTCCGTCCAGTCGACCCGTCCAGGTGGCCTACCCGCTGCTCGTGTGGAGCTTGATGATGGTTCCCGCGGCCGGCAACGTGACCGGGTTGGTCGTTCTGTGGGAGCTGATGGCGATCTCGTCGTTGATCCTCGTTCTCGCTGAACACCAGCACAACCCGGAGGCCCGCACCGCTGCACAGTGGTACGCGGTCGTCACCCACCTCAGCCTCTTGGCGATCGTAGTCGCCCTCCTGATCCTCGCCCATGGAGCCGGAGGCGAATCGTTCGCGGCGATGCGTAGCGGTGCCGGCCGACTGGGCCCGGGTGTCACGTCGGTCGTCTTCCTTCTGGCGTTGCTGGGTTTCGGTGCCAAGGCCGGAGTGGTGCCCGTGCACGTGTGGTTGCCGAGGGCGCACCCCGAGGCACCCAGTCACGTTTCGGCACTGATGAGCGGAGCGATGGTCAAGCTCGGCATCTACGGCGTGGTCCGCGTCGGTTGGGATCTGCTCGGCGGCGGGCCCGGTTGGTGGGGCGCAGTGGTGCTCATCGTCGGGCTGGCATCGGCGATGTTCGGGATCCTCCATGCCCTGTTGGCCAGCGATTTGAAGCGCCTACTCGCCTATTCGACGACAGAGAACGTCGGGCTGATCTTCATCGGGATCGGCGCCGCCGGCTTGTTCGCGTCGACCGGAAATCGTCCGCTCGCTGCAGTGGCGCTCGCCGCCGCGCTGCTGCATGTGATCAACCACGCCGCGTTCAAGGGGTTGCTCTTCCTCGGCGCCGGCTCGATCCACTCGGCGACCGGCACGCGAGATCTCGACAGCCTCGGTGGTCTGGCCCGACGCATGCCGGTGACCGCAGCCACCTTCGCTGTCGGGGCGCTGGCGATCGCCGCACTTCCTCCGCTGAACGGCTTCGTCAGCGAATGGCTGTTGCTGCAGTCCCTGGTTCACAGCCTGCCGTCGAAAGCGGTGGCGGTGGCAGTTGCCATGCCTGTCGCTGTCGCAGTGGTAGCACTCGTCGGCGGATTGGTCGCGGCGACGTTCGTGAAGGCCTTCGGCACCGCCTTCCTGGCGATGCCACGAAGCGTCGAAGCAGAGCAGGCTCACGAGTCGCCGCGCACGATGCAGATCGGGCTCGTCGCGCTTGCCGGGATGTGCGTTGCGCTGGCACTGGCACCCACGGTGCTGGCCGAGCCATTGCGGCGAGCCACGGTCGCAGTCGCCGGTCTCTCCAGCGGACGACCGATCCACACCAACGGGGTGTACCTGCAACTCTCGGGGATCCAGGCCGGTCTGTCGCCGTTGCTGCTCGCCACAGGTTTGGGGGTGATGATGGTCGTTGCTCTGGCCGTGGTGCGCCGCCGTCGCGTCCACCACACCGTGCGCGACATCCCGGCGTGGGGCTGCGGCCGCACCTTGCAGACGGCGCGGATGGAGTACACGGCGACATCGTTCGCCGAGCCCCTGCAACGGGTGTTCGACGATGTGCTGCACCCTGAGATCGATGTCGACGTCGACCATCGAACCGAATCTCGTCACTACATCGAAGCGATCCGGTACCGGCGCCAGACGCGCGACGCTTTCGAGCAGCGCCTCTACCTTCCCCTTCTCGGAGTCGTTCGACGAGCGGGCGATGCCGCCCGGCGCGTCCAGAACGGCAGCATCCACCGCTACCTCACCTTCTCCCTGATCACCCTCATCGTCGTCCTGATCGCGGCCCGATGAGCCTCACCGGCACCGCCGTCGCCCTGCTGCAAGTGGTGCTGACGATCGCCGCTGCTCCGTTCCTCGTCGGCGTGATGCGGCTGATCCGCGCCAGGCTGGAGGGACGGGTCGGACCCCCGATCGTGCAGCCGTGGCGCGATCTGCGCAAGCTGCTCGGCAAGGACCGCATGGTCTCCGACAACACCGGCTGGGTGTTCTCGATTGCCCCGCTCGTCTTGCTCGCCTCGGCAACACTCGTCGCCGGAATCGTTCCGTTCCTGTCGACGAAATCCGCGCTCGATCAGGTCGGCGACCTGTTCGCGGTCGTCTACCTGTTGCTGCTCGGCACGGTGTTCTTGTCGCTTGCCGGCCTCGACGCGGGCACCGCGTTCGGAGGCATGGGATCGAGCCGCGCGATGACCATCACGGCGATTGCCGAGCCGACGGTGCTGGTAGCGATCTTCGCGCTCTCGGTGTCGACGGGGTCGTCGAACTTGGGCTCGATCGTCGCGGCAACACTCGCCCATCCCGCGACCGCCGCGTCACCCGAGAGCCTTCTGGCATTCGCCGCCCTTGCCGTCGTGACGATCGCCGAGACAGGGCGAATACCGGTCGACAACCCGAACACCCATCTCGAGCTGACCATGATCCACGAAGCGATGGTCCTCGAGTATTCGGGCCCCGACCTCGCCCTCATCGAGCTCGCCGCGCACCTGCGCCTCGTTGTCTTCCTCGGTCTGCTCAGCAACCTGTTCGTGCCGTGGGGCATCGCCACCACCGCGCAACCACTGCAGTTGCTCGGCGCCGCCGTCGCAGTGGCCGTGAAGATCGTGGTGCTCGCTGCCGTGATCGCCATCGTCGAGGTGTTCATGGCAAAGGTGCGCCTGTTCCGGGTACCCGAGCTGCTCGCCGCGTCGTTCGTCCTCGCCTTCTTGGCGGTCACCGCCTCGTTCTTCCTGGCATGAGTCGCGATGAGTAAGACCGCCTTCGTACAGCTCCTCGACCTCGCCGCCGGCTTGGTGCTCGTCATCAGCTTTGCGGCATTGTGGCTTCGTCGCCTCGCCACCGTTGCGCGGATGATCGCTGTGCAAGGTCTCGCTCTCGCCGCGGTCGCGGCAGTGATCGGGATCTACGAGCACGAGTCGGAGCTTGTCGGCGTCGCCGTGCTCGTCGGGATTCTCCGTGCTGGTGTCCTGCCCGGGCTGATTCGCCGGGCAGTGCGCGCCGGAGACGAGCTCAGGGAAGTCGAATCGATCATCAACGTTCCGGCGTCGCTGCTCGCCGCATCTGCACTGACGCTGGTCTCGTACGCCACGACGCGCGACGTGGTCGCACTCTCGCCTGCGCCACAAGTGCGAGCCATCCCCCTCGGCATCGCGGTGGTGCTGATCGGAATGCTCATGATCGTCACCCGCCGCAAAGCGGTCCTCCAGATGATGGCCGTGCTGATGATCGACAACGGCATCGCCCTCGTGATGTTCCTCGGCACGTCGGGAGTTCCGCTTGCGATCGAATTGGGGATCGCCAGCGACGTGCTGCTGGCGGTGTTCATCCTCCAAGTCCTCACCAACCGGATCCGCACCAAGTTCGGCGGCACCGACCTCGACCAACTCCGGGCGTTGCGCGACTGATGGCCACGCTGATCGTTCTGCTTCCGCTCATCCCCGCCGTGGTCGCTGCATTGGTGGCGATCTTCGGCTGGAACCTCGCCACCGCTTGGGCCGGCCCGGTGGCATGCCTGACCACTGCCGGGATCGGTGTGGTGCTGGCCGTCCACGTGCTCGACCACGGCCCGGCATCGGCCTTCGGTGGCCAACTGCGCGTCGACGCGCTCAGCGCTCTGATGATCATCTTCATCGGCGTCGTCGGGTCGATCAGCGCGGTGTACGGAATTGCCTACCTGCGCACCGAGCTCGACAACGGCAGCACCACGGCCCGGCGAGCGAAGCTGTTCGGCGTACTGATGCAGCTGACGATTGCCGCGATGCTCGTCGTGGTCGTTGCCGACAACCTCGGCGTGCTGTGGGTCGCCATCGAAACCACCACCATCGCCACGGTGCTGCTCGTCGGCCACCGCCGCGATCGGGCTTCGGTCGAGGCATCGTGGAAGTACCTCGTGCTCGGCTCGGTCGGGGTTGCCACCGCGCTGCTCGGCACCGTGCTCGTCTACTTCGTGTCGCGGCACAGCGGCATCGATGCTTCCTCCGCACTGAGGTGGAGCACATTGGTCGAACACGCCGGCGCCCTCGATCCTGGTGCGTTGCGAGTCGCGATGGGGTTCGTCGTCGTCGGCTATGGGACGAAGGCGGGGCTGGCGCCGGTGCACTCGTGGATCCCCGACGCCTACAGCCAGGCTCCGGCACCGGTGGCCGCGCTGATGTCAGGCGTGCTCTCGTCGATGTCGATGTACGCGCTGCTGCGGCTGAAGGTGGTCGCCGACATCGCCCTCGGGGCCGGCTTCGTTCGCGGCCTGCTGCTGGTCGCCGCGTTGTTCTCGCTGGTTGCCGCAGCCTCGCTGATGGTCACCCAGCGCGACTACAAACGATTGCTCGCCTATTCGAGTGTCGAGCACATGGGTCTGGTCGCGCTCGCCGCGGCGATCGGTAGCCCTCTGGCGATGAGCGCCGCCTTGCTGCACCTGATCGGCCATGGCCTCGCCAAGTCCGTCGCGTTCTGCAGCAGCGGCGAGCTCCTCTTCGCCACCGGCACCACGCACATCGCCAGAGTACGCGGGCTGCTGTACCAACGTCGGTTCATCGGTGCCACGTTCGGTCTCAGCGCGCTCGCCTTGGTGGCGATGCCTCCGTTCAGCATCTTCGCCAGTGAACTGGCGATCCTGCGCGCCGGGATCTCCGACCGGCTCACGTGGGCGATCGTGATCGCCGCCGTCCTTCTGCTCGTCATCTTCGGAGCCGTTGCGGTGCACTCGCTCAACATGCTGGCCGGCGAGGATCCGCCCGGCGCTGGTCACATGGAACTGACCGGTCACACCAGTTCGATCACGGCGCGGATCCCGTTGGTCGGCGGCTTGGTACTGGCGGCCGCGATCGGGATCACGATCTGGCCGATCTCGCGGCTGCTCGACACAGCCGCCAAGGTGCTGGCGCGATGACCGGCCCGCTGGCTCCGGCGCGACGAGTCGTCGACCTCTCACCCACTGATCTGCGTGGTCAGTTCGTCGAACTGCTCGGCAGCGGTCATCGCCTGGCGCTCGTCGCCGCGCACCACGACGTCGTCGAGGACGGCACGGACTCGATTCGGGTCGTGTATGTGATGGTCTCCGGTCGACCCGACACGCGAGTCGAGCTCCAGGTGCGACTCCCGATCGAGGCGCCGAGCATCCCGAGCCTCGCCGATGTGTCGTTCCCGGCCGGACGTTTCGAACGCGAGATGCACGACCTGTTCGGCGTCACGCCGGTCGGCCACCATCAGCCGGCGCGCCTCGTCCTGCATCAGCACTGGCCCGCCGGCTGGCACCCCATGCGTCACGACGCCGGCCCCCCTCCCCCGTTCGACGAGGAGACGGAGTCGTATCCGTTCCTGTCCGTCGAGGGTCCCGGCGTGTACGAGATCCCCGTCGGTCCGGTGCATGCCGGCGTCATCGAACCCGGCCACTTCCGGTTCTCCGTCGTCGGCGAGACCATCCTCAAC
>JANYKU010000119.1 GCA_025358075.1 Ilumatobacteraceae bacterium | reverse complement strand
GGTCCTACAGATGTTCAGAACCGAACTGGTGGACCCACGACGCTCAACGGCACCCCGCTACTGCGGGAATACCTGAACGCCGAGGTGAGGGATTACCTGATCGTCGACCCCGCCGACTGCGGGATTACGTGATCGCCGACAATCACCAACGCTGCAGCAACCATCACCGGCATGCTGCCACCATAACCCACCTTGCTAAATCAACGACGGACCACTAGACAACCGCCGGAATTCTGAGCGCAGAACTGCCAGTGATCTCGCGCACCCTCGGCGATCACCGGTGTATCCGCGGTTCTGCGCTGTGATCCGCGCTTGCGCTGGCGTGCCGGAGCGGGCATTACGCGCAACAATAGACGTGTTAGCGTCGCCGGGGTCTGAGAGGCACTCCGCGATGACGCAGCATTTCGACAGCATCGTGATTGGAGCAGGTCAGGCCGGTCTGGTGATGAGCCACTTTCTGGGGCGAGCTGGTCGCGACCATGTCGTGTTGGAACGCCACAAGATTGGCGACCGGTGGCAGAGCGAACGTTGGGACGGGTTGCGCTTTCAGTATCCCAACTGGTCGCTGCGACTTCCGGGCAAGGACTACAGCGGACGGGATCCGGACGGCTATGCCCCGCACCACGAAATCCACCGCTTTCTGACCGACTATGCCTCCCAGATTGCCGCACCGGTCCGCGAGGGGATTGCCGTCAGCCGCCTTGGTGTTGACCTCGAAGGCAGTGGGTTCAGCGTGCAGACCTCGGCCGGGCCGATGACGGCGCGCAATGTGGTCGTCGCAACGGGGCCATTTCAGCGGTCGAACGTCCCAGAAGTGGCGGCACTGTTCCCGCCGTCCATTCAGCAGACGAATGCCTCGTCGTATCGCAACCCAGACGCGTTGCCGCCGGGGGCGGTGCTTGTGGTCGGTAGCGGTGCCTCGGGGTGTCAGATCGCGGACGAGTTGAACAAGTCGGGGCGCCGCGTGTTTCTCTCGGTCAGCCGCCATCGCCGGGCGCCGCGCCGCTACCGGGGCCGCGACATGATCTGGTGGTTTGAAAAGCTTGGCCGCTATGACGTTGAGATCGACAGTTTCCCGGGGCGCAACTACCCGCCCTCTACCGTCATCACCGGGGCTGACGGCGGCTACGACGTCAATCTGCGCCAGTCGGCCCGCAACGGAGTGCAATTGCTGGGCCGCCTCACCGGAATGCGCGACGGGGTAGCACTGTTTGGCGACGATCTGAACGCGGTTCTGGACGAGAGCGATCGGGCCTTTGCCGATTTCGGAATTGCCGCCGACACGCTTGCTCTGCGGCCCGACATCGCCGTCCAGGTGCAGCCCGCCGCGCCCGACGACGCCGCCGATCCGCACGAGCGGGTGGCGATGCTTCCCGAGCTCGATCTGGAGGAGGCCGGAATCGGCAGCGTGATCTGGGCCACCGGATATCGCTTTGACTATGACTGGGTCGATTTGCCGATTCTCGATGGGGCTGGTGCTCCGGTTCAGACTCGTGGCGTTACGGCCTGCCCGGGGATCTTTTTTCTCGGGCTGCACTGGATGCACACGTTCAAATCGGGGCAGTTCAGCTTCGTGGACGAGGACGCCGCCTATATTGCCGATCACCTGCTTCAGCGCGCCTGAACCAGATATTCCGCGGAGCTGCCCCGTGTGCAGATCTGCCGTACTGGGCGGTTGACCTCTGCTCGAACGTGACTATGATTCTGGTCATGTCTGACGTGTTGCCACTCGCCGAGGTCAAAGCCAAGTTCTCTGAGATGGTCGATCGCGTGGAGCAGCAACACGACCGCATCACCGTCACCCGCAACGGGCGGCCGGCCGCCGTGCTCATGAGTGCCGACGACCTCGCCGCACTGGAGGACACCCTCGAGTTGCTCTCCGACCCGACGGCGATGGGGGAGATCGAGCAGGCCCGCCGGGAGGTAGTGGCGGGCAATACCGTGTCGGCCGACGAGATCCGCGCCAAGTACCTCCGGCAGTGACCGAGCCCCTCTGGGCATTGCGCGTCGCAGCTTCGGCAGAGCGACAACTCGCTCGACTACCCGAACGCATCGCTGCTGCAGTCGTCGAGTTCATGGTCGGGCCCTTGTGCGAGAACCCTCGAAGAGTCGGTCACCCGCTGCAGCGTGAACTGGCGGGACTTTGGTCTGCGAGACGAGGCGCCTATCGCGTCGTTTACGAAATCGACGACCAAGCTACGACCGTCACCATTCTTCGAATCGAGCACCGGTCCGACGTGTATCGACCCCGATAGAGCCGCCCAGATCTGGTTTGAGCTGGCTTGTCGGAGTGGTCCGGTGAATTGCTGATCGCGTCCGTCTCGCCCCAGATGCTGTCTTGGATCTCGAACAGTTGCCTGGCATCGGCCTGACATGTGGCGCAGATGAATAGGTCGCCTGCATCGTTGTAGTTGCCACGAGTTCGAGATTGGTGACAGACCCCGAAGACGCCGGCAGATCGAGACATGGCAGCATCTTCGCGCACCGCGTGGATGCGGCGTTGCGGCGCTGTGTTGCTTCAGAGCATCTCGATCGACATGTTCGGTTGGCGCGAGACCAGGGGTTGAGTCGCAACGTCAATCGGTCGAGTGTCGGGATGGGTCAGAACTGTGGTGCGGAGGATGGAGAGTCTTCTCGTGTCGTCGCGGGTGACTCGAAGGCCTTCGACCATTTGACGGATGCGATCACGCTCGAGGTTGGCGCCGCTGGCCCATCGTCGCCAGGTGTCGAGGCTGTCGAGTCGGTGTTGGAGTATTTCGATGGTGTCGGTGCCGGCGGACCATCGGGCGAACAGTCGCTCTCGCCATTGCTCCTGGCGGACGTCGTTGAGTTCTCGACTGGCGTTGGCGCTTGTGGTTGTGGTGGGTCGAGCCTGTTTTGTCGCGTCGGCTCGGTCGGCGGTAGCTAGTTCGAGCACTTGGTCGGCAGTTGCGATCTCATCGCGGATTGAGCGGCGGTCGCGTCGCTTGGCAGTGCGCAGTTGCTGCTCGAGTGATTCCTTCTTCGCTCGCGCTTGGGCGAAGTGGCCGTCGGCTTCATCGATCGCGCGCTCGAATGGTTCGGCGGCAACGCGCGCTAGTCGACGTCGTTCCTCGGCTGCGGTGACCCGCTGTTGCACCTCCCGCTGTCGGTCCAGCCTCCTGGCGTGGTCAGTGATGGCTTGTTCGAGTTGCTCAGCGGTCTGGGCTCGGAGGTCTGGGAACCAGCCTGGTACCTCGCAGCGCGGGGCGCATTGCCGGTCGGATTTGGCGAGGTCGTGGCGTTGGGTGGTGGCGGGTGTATCGGCGCGGTCGAAGGCGATGATGGCGTCGAGGATGTCGCGGGCTTCGGCGATGTCGTGTGTTTGGGTGACGACGCAGACGATGTTGGTGCGTTCCCCGCGCGACATGGCGACGTACAGGTTGCGGCAGGAGGTCGCTCGCGAGGCCAGTTCGAAACTGGCGGTGACGGTGTCGGACTGGGTGCCCATCTCGGTCGCCGCGTAGCCGAGCCGCACGTGCCCGGTCGCATATTCGGCGGGGAGCGTGATCTGCCCGCGACCGGCGATCGGGGCGAGGGTGAGATCGCCGTTGTCCTGGACGGCGGTGACGATCCATTGGTCGCGATTGCGGACCCGCTCACCCGTAGTGGTGGTGAGGTGGCGATGGTTGCGACGGGTGGCGACAACGTCACCGACGCCAGCGTGCTCGCCGCCACCGATCGCGACCTGTCGTTCGTCGTCGATGTGACCGCGTTCGCGTCTGACGTTCTGGAGGTGCTTGTTGATCAGATCGACCTGCTCATTGGTGGACGCCATCACAGCGGTCGTCTCGCCGGCCTCATGGTGCTGGAGCCATTCGTCGGCGAAGTAGTCGAGATGCTCGTCGAGTGTCCCGGCTCGGATCCGATCGTGTTCCTGGTAGATGTCGAGGGCTTGCGGGTCGCCGTTGCGGAGTAGGAGCGAGGCGTGGGCTTCCCACGGTTCGCGGAAGCGGTGGACCTGTTCGAGTTGGATGGTTCGCCCGGTCGCGCAGAGTTCGTTGAACATCCCGCCACGACCGACGGCTTGTAGTTGCTTCGGGTCGCCGACGAGTGCGATACGCCACTGGTTCTGTTCGGCGAGTTGGATGAGTTGGTCGAGGTTGCCGGTCCCGAGCATCCCGGCTTCATCAACGATCAGTGTGCAGCCGGTTGGTAGGTTCCACCGAGGGTCGGGTGGCCGGTCGGGTCGGGTCCATTCGTGGAGGAGTTTGGCGACGGTGTCGCACGGCATCCCGGTTTCGCGTTCCATCGTCCGACCCGCCTTCGCGGTTGGTGACACGCCGTAGACGGACCGCTGTTGGTGGTCGAGATCGTTGACCGCGGCGCGCAGCATTGTGGTCTTGCCGGTTCCCGCCGGCCCGACGATCAACACCAGGCGATCGTTACCGGCGACCGCTGCGGCCGCGTCGTGCTGCATCACATCGAGACCCCCCGATACAACAGACGGCGATGGGTGCGGGTCTGTGGTGTGGGCGTCGATCGCCCACGTGAGAATCCGCTCTTCCTGGGCGAGGATCTCTTCGGAGGTGACGTGCGCCGCGATCGGTTCGATCCACACCGACCGGCCATCGGAACGCCGAACTCGTGTCGTTTCGCCGTGTAGGGGGTCGAGATTGACGCACTGTTCGATCACCGCGTCTGTCGCTTGTTCCAACCCGGCTGCCCATCGCCGTCCATTGCAGTCAGGCAGGGGTCGTTGGAGGTCGCAGATCGTGCGCATCACGTCGGCGCGATGCCACGCCGACCCGGTCGCCGACAACGCCTCGACCACCGCACCGACCGTCACCGGCTCAACCAGCGCGCGGGCTCGACCGGCCTCGGTGACCGAGGCGACGAGGTCTTCGGGTGTGATGCCGGCATCGAATGCTTCGTTGAGCCAGCGTGTTTGCAGATCGGCGACACCGTTGCCGGACTTGTGCACCCTGGTATCGACGGCTGCTTCGCGGGTCATTGCGGCGCGTTCCCAACGGCTCGGGTCTCGACCCTCGCGTGCGTAGAACTCGGCGATCTTTGCAGTCAGGGCTCGGTCGACTTCTGCGGTGCGCTTGGAGAACAGCTCCAACAACTCGGCAGGGACGCCGGCGATCTCGGCTTGGCCGTTGATGATCTCACCGAACTCGACCCCGTAACGCGACGTGAGTTCGGCGCGCAGAACCGACTGATAGAGACCGCCGAGAGCCCGCTGGTGCTTCTTCAAGAACCTGGCATCCAACGCCAACCAGCGCCCGTCGTCGGTCTGTACCTTGCCGGAGATCACGACATGGGTGTGCAACTGCGGGTCGTCCAGTCGTGACGTGGTCTGTCGGAACGCGGCGACGATCAAACCCTGCGAGTCCGGATGCAACCGTGCACCGTTGGACCGGATGCGGGTGGTCGATCCGAACTGCTCGAGATGCTTCACCACTGCTTGGACGGCGATGTCGTGACACTCGACGAACCCGGCGTCACCGGTCAACGCCCACAACACGCTCACCGATTTCGGTGCCGACAGCGTCGCGTCGAACCCGGCAACCGCCCGGACCACCTTGCCGTTGGCGAGGGTGCGGTCGACGAGCGGGTAGCCGAGCGTTACTCCCGACGTCGGGTCGCAACCCGACAGCAACCGCTCCAGCGCGTCGGTCGTCACCGTTCCCGACAGGCCGAGCAGATCGGCTTGGTGCCCCGACCACTGCCCTGGTACCTCACCGGGTGCGTCAATGAGATAGCGGGTGTAGTACTTCGCGGTCGCCATGGCCGACGACGCATACAGCGTCGTCACCCGCAACACGACCGCCTCCGATCCGCGGGCACCTGTCTTTTCTTTGTCAGTCGCGTTGGTCGGGTAGTCAGGTTGGGGGTGCGCATCGCTTAGTCCGAACTCAGCAAGGAGAGTTGGGCGCGGTCGGCGGTTCGTCGGGCTCGAGTTCGAGCGGGTGGCGCGGTCGCGATGGAAGGCGAGTGGTCGATGAGTTGGACGAGGCGTCCGGTGGTGATCAATTCATGGAGCGCGTGCGCCGGTACTCGAATGACGCCGCCAATGCGAATCGCTGGGATCCCGTCGATGCCGCTCGTCTCGAAGTACAGCGTCGTCTGGTTGTAGGCATGGGAGCGGCCGACGCGCAGGAGTCGCGCTGCCTCGTCGACCGTCAACAGCATCGGCAGATCAGCCCACGCGTCGTCCATACAACTACACATGCCTCCTTACAGAGGATTTCGTGACGCCACCGCAGCACTATTCCGCTAGAAATTCCGCGACCCTGACCTTCTCGGACGTGCCCACCGTTGAATCGGTGAGTATGAAGAAGTATGATTTCCACATGTCCGTGGAACGAATCACCGTCTCGCTCGAAACCGAACTCGCCGCCGCAGTTCGCGATGCGGCGGATGCCGATGAGCAGAACGTGTCGTCGTGGTTAGCCGATGCAGCTCGGCGACAGCTCGCTGCACGCGGTCTTCGAGAGGTGGTCGCGGCGTGGGAGGCAGAGCACGGCGCATTCGATGATGCCGAGCTCGCAGCGGCCCGGGCGAGAGTTGGGGCGTGACGGCGCTCGTTCTCGACGCCGGTGCACTGATCGCGTTGGATCGCAACGACCGTGGCGCGTGGGCGATGCTTCGGGTCGCCGCTGACGACGCCACCACGGTGCTCGTGCCCGCGGGCGTCATCGCGCAGGCATGGCGTAATGGCCGCCGTCAGGCGCTGTTGTCGCGGGCTTTGTCGCATTGCGACGAGGTACCACTCGACGGCGTAGTAGCGCGAGCAGCGGGTTTGTTGTGCGGGCGAGCAGGCACCGCCGACGTCATCGATGCCTCAGTCGCGATCACTGCCGCCGGGGTCGCTCGCCATGGCGACGTCGCGATCATCACTTCGGATCCCGACGACATCCGCCGGCTACTGTCCGTGCTCGACGTCGCGGCGCGAGTCGTTCACGTCTGACGGCCCTCGCGGTTTACTTCGCGGGCCGGCGGTTGTTCTGGCTTTCCATCGCGGACCGCAGATCGAGGTCGTGCTGTGGGTAGAGATGCCCGTACCGATCGAGAACGACCGCGACGGACGTGTGGCCGGCCAGCGTGGCGACTTGCTTCGGGTTGGCACCGTTGGCAATCCACAGCGAGACGGCGGTGTGGCGGAGGTCGTGAATGCGCAACGGGGCAAGATCGGCGCGTCGAACGGCCGGATCCCAGACTCTGTTGCGGAACAGAGACGGTCGTATCGGTCGGCCTTCCGGGGAGCGGAAGACAAGCTCATCTGGTTGATGTTCCGACATTGCTGCCAGCTCGCTGAGGGCGTCGCACACGAACGACGGCACCGGGACGGATCGCACACTCGCCTTCGTCTTGGGTGGTCCGAAATGAATGGTCGCCTCGATATCCACCAAGGCTGTCGTCACCGCAGCCAGGGTCGACTCGATCGGCGCTGTGGGATCGGCGTTCGTCGGGTCCTGTTGCGGGTTGGCACTGACGATCCCGTGCCCGACCTGCACCCAGACATTTACCTGATCGACCTTGATCTCGTATCCCGAACCGCTGTACGTGCTCTTCTGAGCGAGTCAGCGAAGGCATCACTGCTGATCCGCTCCAGACGCTCAGGCTGAAACCTGGGTGGCAACACCCGGGAACACACCTGCTCATATCCTGGCGCTGGTCGGAACGTTCGGCGACGATCGTCTTCGTGGAATGGTCGCCGTACTGGTACACCCTCACGCTGAGACGCCACCGTCGCGAGCTCGGCGGCGTCGTGGTGTTGCTTGGTGTTCTTGGTGGGCTGTCGCTTTTCGCGCTCGCCGGGGCGCGGCGCACGCAGTCGTCGTACCCGCGCTTTCTCCGCGCCTCGTCTGCGTCGACGATGGCCGTTGATCCGGGCCAGTACGATCCGACAGTCAACGCGGCGATCGCTGGACGCCCCGAGGTGCTGCGGTCGACGACGTACGTCGCGTTCACGACACTGCCGCTCGTTGATGGCCGGCCGGACTTTGCGCAGGACTTCGAAACGATTGGAACCCTGGACGGCAGGTTCTTCACCATGGATCGTTTCGCCCCCACAGCGGGCCGGCTGCCGAACGTCGGCCGTGACAACGAGATCGTGGTGAACGAGGCGGCAGCCGATCGCTACGGCTACCGAGTCGGACAGCATCTTGACCTTGGCACATATTCCGCCGAGCAGATTCGTTCCGACTCGTTCTTCAAGGATCCGCCTCCGCCCAAGATCCGCACCGAGGCGACCATTGTCGGCATTGGGCTCTTCATCGACGAGGTGGTCGAGGACGACACCAATCGCACGCCGCTCGTGCTCGTCACGCCGGCGTTTTCAAAGCAGGCTGCTGCGTACGCGGGTTATGCGTGGCAAGGACTCACCCTGCTCCACGGCGACGCCGACGTGGCATCGCTGAAGGCTTGGTACGTCGGCCTGCTGGACCCCGGTTCGCCCCAGTTCTTCCGGGTCACTTCGGTCGATACGTTCCACGCACAGCAGGCGGTCCGTCCACTATCGCTATCACTCGCGTTCTTCGGGCTCATCGCCGGCGCCGCGACCGTGGTCTTGGTCGGTCAGGCCGTCAGCCGGCGGCTACGCCACGGCAGAAGCGATCAGGAGGTGCTGCGCGCGCTCGGTGCGTCGCCCCGTGCGCTCGCGCTCGCCAGCCTGGTAGGTCCGGCCGTTGCGCTGGCCGTTGGTTCGCTCGCTGCGGCAGCGCTGGCCTTTGTCGCGTCCCCGCTCATGCCGCTCGGTGCGGTCCGCCGGGTGGAAGTGGCGCGAGGCCTGAACGCCGATTGGACCGTGCTCGGCCTCGGATCCGCAGGCTTGTTCATCGCGCTCGCCCTCGTTGGGAGCATCGCTGCGGTGGCGGGCCTGCCGCATCGGCAGACTGCCAAAAACGTCATCTTTCGTCACTCCCGTCTTGTTGGCGCCGCGCCGAAGGCGGGCCTGCCGCCTTCGGCCGTCACCGGGCTGCGGCTGGCGCTCGAACCCGGCGACGGCGCCACGGCTGTGCCAGTGAGGTCAGTGATGGTTGGCGGCACGATCGCCATCGTGACGGTGGTCGCTGCGCTCACGTTCGGTGCTAGCTTCCACACGCTGCTCCGTTCACCCGACCTGTACGGGTGGAATTGGGACTCGGCGATCTACGACCAGTCCGGATATGGCAACCTCGACCTCGCCGGTGCCCATCAGCTCCTCGACGCAAAGCCCGAGATCGCTGGATGGTCGGGAGCCTTCTTCGGTGCTGACTCCGTCGACGGGCGGAACCTTGCCTTGCTCGGCATGGACCTCGGCAGCGAAGTAGCCCCCCCGCTGCTCAGCGGTCGGATGATCG
Source organism: Ilumatobacteraceae bacterium (assembly GCA_025358075.1). Lineage (GTDB taxonomy): Bacteria > Actinomycetota > Acidimicrobiia > Acidimicrobiales > Ilumatobacteraceae > JAENVT01. The sequence goes on along the minus strand of JANYKU010000119.1, from coordinate 38,049 downwards.
AGTCACACGATGAGATCGTCCTGGGGTCGGCGACCGCCGACCAGCTGCACAAGCATGTCGGCGACGATGTGCAAATCGGTGTCGGAACCAACCTCACCACGCTCCGCGTCGTCGGCACAGCGACCCTACCGACGATAGGTATCTCGCACGGGGCCCACACCTCGCTCGGCGTGGGTGCGCTTGTCGTACCCGAACTGGTGCCGGGGTTTGCGCGTTACGTCGCCGGTGGCGGCCCGCCGGGCAGCCACCAGGCTGCCGCGGTCGGCCCGCCGATCATCTTCGTGCGCTTCACTCCGGGCGCGAATCGAGATCGGGCGACAGCTCTCGTGTCCGACGCGGCTCATGCCCTCGGTCAACAGCCGGGCTCGGCACAGGTCATCGGTCCCCAGCGTCCGGCCGAAATCGTGAACTCGAGCAACGTCGGTGGCGCGCCCGCTCTGCTCGCCTGGACCCTCGCCGCCGCCGCTGCTGTCTCGCTGGCAATCGCGCTTGCATCATCAGTTCGCCGTCGGCATCACGAGTTCGCTCTGCTGCAATCTCTGGGGTTCACTCGACATCAGCTCGCCGCCAGCATCGCATGGCAGGCAACGATCACCGTCGGGGTCGGGATCATATTGGGCGTGCCCCTCGGCGTCGCGCTCGGGCGAGCGCTGTGGACGGCCTTCGCCGATCAGCTCGATGTGGTTCCACAACCGTCGATTCCGATCGTGCTGCTACTCGCCGTGACCGCCGCGGCCCTGGCCATCGCCAACATCGCCGCGGCGTTCCCAGCTCACATGGCGCGCCGAGTACGCCCGGCCGTCGCTCTCTACATCGAATGACGCACCGACGGCGACGCAATGGTCCACGGAGGCGGGACCGCGGTGAAGCACGCGCTGGGCTCGGCGATCACTCAGAGGCTCCGGGCGGGTTCACCTGACACGACCTTGGGCGCAACTCGCGGGCGCACGGCTGCTGGAGCGCCTCGCACCCTCCTTCGAGCCCGTTTCACCTCGTACATTGCGACGTCGGCGGCGGCGAGCAACGCGGCGCTGTCATACCCGACGGTGCCTGTATCGGCGATGCCGATGCTCGCCCGGCAAGTGACGACAGTCGTGGGTGTGAGGTTGATCGGTGCAGAGAGCGCTCGGTCGAGGCGCTGGATGAGGTTCCGCGAGTTCGCATCGTTCGGCTGATAGACGATCACGAACTCGTCGCCACCGAGATGGGCGACGCTGTCAGCTCCGCGGACAATCGCCAGCAACCGCCGGGCCGCCTCGCACAGCACAACGTCGCCGGCATCGTGGCCGTAGGTGTCGTTGACCTGCTTGAACCCGTCGAGGTCGAGGAACGCGACCGCCAGCGGCTGACCGCTGCGCTCGGTGCGAGCCCGGTCGGCGTCGAGCAGTTCTTGGAAGAGTCGGCGGTTGGCCAACCCCGTCAGTGGATCGCGCAGTGCCAATGCAGCCGTTTCTGCCTGCAGCTGGCGGAGCTCGGTCACATCGCGACTCACACCCTGTAGACCACCGGGGATGACGGTGGTCCGCGTTTCGCCGATCACGATCGAGCCGTTGGCATGTCGAAAGTGGAAGTCGAAGCGCTTGAGCACTCGCTCGCCGCTGAGCGCACGAGCGATCGCGGTCGTGCTCGACTCGTCGAGGATGTCGAGCATCCGGCCGAAGTCGTCGAGAAAGTATGACGGGGGATAGCCGAGAATGCTCTGAACCGACGGGCTCATGTAGTCGAAGTGCGGAGTCGGCTCGATTGTGAAGCGCCACACGACGTCGGCAGACTTGTCTGCGAGATCGCGGAACCGGGCCTCGCTCTCGGCGAGCTTGATCTCGGTGTCGTGACGTTCGGTGACGTCCCGGCCGATGGAAAGCACCTCGGTGCCATCGGCGCCTGCCAAGTACCGATCAACCCGCTGCAACCACTGGCCCGGAGCATTGGGGACGGCGCGGGCGACGGTGTCGACCAGCGTGGGGTTGTCGGGACCGAGGAGTGCGAGCTGTGAGTGGAGGCCGACCAGCTCGTCCGGCGACAGGAACTGTTCCAGTGGGCGGCCGAGGGCTTGGGCAGGATCGACGTGGTACTGGGATGCCCATGCCGCGTTGCAGTAGTTCACAACGTGGTCCAGCACGCGGTATCGACTGACTCGCTCGCTCAGTGAGTTCAGCATTGCCGCGGCGTCTTCGAGCGCGACCTGTTGATCGCGCAATGCGTGGGCGAGTCTGCGGGCGTCCGCGACCAGGCCGTGCAGAGTGATTCCCATGCCGGCAGCACACACGACAAACACAACGGTGGCGATGTTCCCCTCTACTGCGGGCTGGCCGTTTCCGCCCTGCGAGACGAGCCAGAAACCCACCCCCGCGAGCACCGCGGCAAAGAGCACAGAGTTGCGGTGTTCGTAGATTGCCAACCACATCAGTGGCAGCACGGCCATCGTCACGAAGGGCGACCCGACGACGTTTCCGGTCGCGTACACGAGCAGCAATGTCCCGACAAGGAAGAGCAACGCGGGCGTGACCTGTGCTGAGCGTCCAACCCTGCTCCAAGGAAAGACCACGGAACCGGTGATCGCGGCTGCGATGAGAACAGCCGCCGCTACGGCGAAACCGGGTCGGATCCACGACATCGCAGGGACCGCAATGATGAGGCTGATGATCGCCGTGGCGGCGAACGGAAACACGCGGCGCAGACGACCGGTACCGATGAGCGGCCCCATCGTGGCATCGACGATGTGCGCGCTGCGCGGAGATGATGGTGTCACCACGTCATCTCTGCTCATCAGCCAACCTCGTCACGCTGGAACTCCTTGTCGTCGACCCCGGTGTCTCCGGCGATCGTTGGGCAACTTCGAGGGTGTGACCCGCGTGGTTACCCAAAACGGAGCACGTTCACCCCCGCTTCGATTTGTGTTCAACATCATCATCGACCCAATTCGCTCATCTGATGAGGGACCAAGGTCCCGTCGATGTCGGGTCGACGCCTTCGTCAGCGAGGACTTCGCATCGTTCTACGACCGTGAGATTCGCAGCCTGGTCGGCCTCACGTACGTGTTGTCCGGCAGCCGCACGGGTGCAGAACACCGATAGCTGCGGCACATCGCGCTTGACCATCAGCCAGGCCAGCGATTCCCCGAACGTCGGTACCGGAAACTCCTCGCCCTGACAACGCGAATGCGACGCGGCGCTCCAAACGTCGACTGCGCCGCCGTCGTTCTGGGTGCCAAGCGTGGCTCTCCGCGCCTGGCGAGAGAAATCGCTGGCGCCCAGATCATGTTGGGAGGCGGGACACCGCCGACATCGTGCGACCCCGTCGAGTGAACCTCCCGACGGGTACTAGTACCAAAGGACACTGGCGCGACTGCACTTGCCGACGACGAGGCTGGACTCAGTGACGTTCGCGGCCTGTGTCATCATCGTGCGATGGCCGGCGTCGTCATGAGGCAGCGTCGGTCGCGCCTCCGCCCGGTGTCGGTGGGTGGCGTCGTCGGCCGCTTCGCCCTTGCTGGAGTGCTCAGCCTGGCCTTGGTCAGCGCCGTGACGGCCTACGCCAGTCGACGATTCGGAACCGAGCGCGCCATTGCGGAGGCGAAGAACGTGACCTGGGTTTCGATGAAGGGCATCATCGAGCCGGTGCTCGACGACCGGCTGCTCACGATGGATCGTGACGTGCTCGACCGCATCGACGTCGCCGTGCGGCAGTCACTGCTGCGCGGCTCGCTGGTACGGGTGAAGATCTGGTCGCACGACGGGACGATCTTGTATGCCGACGAGCCGCGTCTGATCGGCCAGCGCTTCCAATTGGACGCCGACAAGCTCACCGTGTTCGCCGGTGGTGATGGCAAGGCCGACGTCAGTGACCTGTCCGAGCCGGAGAACCAATACGAAACCAACAACGCCAAGTTGCTCGAGGTGTATCAACGCACGCAGCTGCCCAATGGCACCCCGCTTCTGTTCGAAACCTACTTCCGCTATAGCGGCGTCACGGCCGTGGGTCGGCAGCTCTGGGGCCAGTTCGCGCCGATCGCCATCGGCGCCTTGGCACTGTTGGAGTTGATCCAGATCCCGATCGCGTGGTCGATGGCGCGTCGCCTCAGGTCGAGTCAACGCGTGCGAGAGCACCTGCTGCGCCACGCCATCGATGCCTCCGATGCCGAGCGGCGTCGGATCGCCAGCGATCTCCACGATGGGGTGGTGCAGGACCTCACCGGTCTGTCACTCGGTCTCGCCGCGCTGGGCAAGGCCGAGGCGATCTCGCGCGAACAAGTCATCGACGCGTCCGCGGTGATTCGCACGAGCATCAAGTCGTTGCGGTCGCTGCTCGTCGAGATCTATCCACCGAACCTTCGTGAGGAGGGTCTCGAATCGGCGATCGGCGATCTCCTCGGTCGATTGTCGGCCCGCGGCATCGCGACCCGCCTCGACGTCGACCTCGACGATCTAGCCCTCGATGTCGACACGAGCTCGTTGCTGTATCGCACTGCGCAGGAGGCCCTTCGCAACGTCGCTTCGCACTCCGGCGCCGAGCAAGTGCGCGTCGAGCTGCGGGCGGACGGGGAGCGAGTGCACCTCACGATCGACGATGACGGCCGGGGCTTCTCTGCCGAGCATCTCACCGATCGGACGGCGGAAGGTCACGTCGGCCTACGATCACTTGCCGGGCTCGTCGCCGATCTCGGCGGCGCATTGACCGTCCGCTCCGCACCGGGAGTGGGCACCCGAGTCGATGTCGAGATGCCGGCCCCCACGAAAACAGCGACCCGCCAGAAGGTGGCATTGTGAATGACGCAGCCGACCCCGCTACGCGGATCAGAGTCCTCGTGGTCGACGATCACCATGTTGTGCGCCAGGGCCTCGAACAGTTGTTGGCCACGGCGGCAGACATCGAAGTCGTGGGCACGGCGACAAACGGGCTCGAGGCGGTCGCCGCCGTCGGCGTCTTGATGCCCGACGTGGTGCTCATGGACCTGTCGATGCCCGAGCTCGATGGCGTGGAGGCGACGCGGCAGATCGCCGCCCAGTATCCCTTGTCTCGCGTGCTGGTGCTGACCTCGTTCTCCGAGCAATCGCGGATCCTCGACGCGATCTCCGCAGGAGCCGACGGGTACCTCCTCAAGCACTCTGAGCCGGATGAGATCACTGCCGCTGTCCGCTCCGTCCATGCCGCCGACGCGGCGCTCGATCCGAAAGCTGCTCGCGCACTGCTCGACGCCCGCCGATCGCTCCGCGAGACCGTGGCGCTCAGCGAGCGCGAGCGCGAGGTGCTGCTCCTCGTTCGTGACGGGCTGGCCAACAAGCAGATCGGCCGGCGGCTGGGCATCACCGAGCGCACCGTGAAGGCGCACCTCACCAAGATCTTCCAGCGAATCGACGTGACCGGCCGCACCCAGGCCGCGATCTGGGCGAGCGAACACCTGCCCTGAGGCTCAGGGGTGCGATCCTCCGCCCGACCCCGAACCGCCGCTCGAACCGGAGCCGCCACCGGATCCGGATCCGCCACCGTGGCCATGATCATCGACGCTCGATGGCGTGTTGTCGGCTGCGGCACTGATCGTCGGGCCGGCGTGCCCGGTGTTGTCATTGCCCGACCCGGAGCCCGGTGACGAGCTCGGCTGGACGGTGGATTCGCTGGGCTCGATGATCGAAGGCGAACTGACCTCGGCGGCGACCGGGGCACTGCTGCCTGGTGCTGGTGATGTGGTCGTGGTAGTGCCTTCGTTGTCGGTGTTGTCGTCGGTGCCGGCCAGGTCGGTCTGGCGTCCGGGGTTCTGCCAGACCGACACCGCCGCTGGGCCGATGGAGGGGAACAGAGCATCCCGCACCGCCCACGCTGCGCCGGCGGTGCCGACAGCAATTCCGAACCAGATCGCGGTCACGACCAGGACCGGTGACGAACGTTCGGCTCCGTGGTTGGTGGTGTCGATCGTGTGACCGCCGTCGACGGGCCGGGTGCCGGCAGCGCCGGTGAAGATCGTGTCGAGGTGCGCGGGTTGTGGCCCGTGTCCATGCTCCAGCCACGAGTTGCTCATGCGGTCCAGTGTGAGGGGCGAGGCGGATCTGGACAATTGGACGATGGTCGTAGCACGTGTTGTCACTGGGTACACAAAAGAGCCCAACCCACGCCCGGTGTGGGGCGTGGGTTGGGCGATGAAGCGATCGGTACGTGCAGCCGACCCGTGTCAACGTTCTGCTTCGGCTCAGCCGTCGCTGCTACCGCCATGGTGGGCTCCGTCGTCGGCGCCGTGTCCGGAGTTGCTCTGACCGCCGCGGTCATCGGTGACGGTAACGGTGGCGGTGCCCGTGGCGGTGGCGGTGCTCGTGCAACGGTCATCGTTGACGTGCTCGGGCTCGTCGCACGAGCCGTTGACGTCTTCGACGCTCGTGGCGGTCGAGTTCGTGGTGACGTCCGGCCCGTCGACGCCGGTGCAACGGTCGTCGGTGGCGTGGCCGGGCTCGGTGCATGAGCTGCTTGCATCCTCGGGGGCGGTCGCCGCGCTGACCACCGGAGCCATCACGACCGGAACGCTCACAACGGTTGCGGGAGTTGACGGGATCGTGGCGGCCCGGGGGACCGAGACGACCGAGGGTGTGGAGACGACGGTCGCGGCTGGGGCGATTGTCGGCGGAGCGTTGTTGGATGACATCGCCGCATAGGCGGGGATGCCGAATCCGATGCCTGCGATGCCGGCTGCGATCCAGATGAGTGACTTGTTCATGGTTGACCTCCTGTTGGGATATCCCAATAGGACAACGGTTCCGAGAACATTCGATAGTGCACGTTGGGGCTAGTACCAACGGGCGCCGATGGTCAAGGGCTCAGGCGAACCTCGGCCGCTTTGCGGTTGGACACGAGGCGCAGGACCACCTGGATGATCGTCCACATCGGGGCGACGATCAGCACGATTCGAATGGCGATGACGTCGTGTTGATCGATGGCGAGCCACGTCATCGACGTGAGCCAGGCGATCATGCAGGTGAGTGACAAGGCCCGATTTTCACGCACCGAGACCGGATGGGCGAACTGCACTCGCGACAACGTGAGACCGCAGAAGATGATGCAGATGAACAGCGTGACCCAAGGGTTCGGGTGCAGCAGGTACAGCGTCGGGATGATCATGTTCCATTCCGCCGGGAAGCCGTTGAACCATCCGTCGTCGGTTTCCTGATCGGTGCGCGACATCCACAGCGCGCTGACCGACAAGATGACGAAGCCGATCGGTCCGCCCGTCTTCGACGGGAGGATGTCGAACCTGCTGAGGAACGCGACCGGCACGATCGTGCACGTGAAGTAGTCGATGATCAAGTCGAGCGAATTGCCGTTGAGCGTCGGGATGCGATTGCGCACGTCGAGCTTGCGGGCGATCGGCCCATCGACTCCGTCGAGTAAGAGTGCGCCGACGAGCCACAAGATGGCAGCGCGTGCGTGACCATCGATCACCGAGGTCAGCCCGACGAAGCCGACGATCACTCCGCTTGCCGTCAGCACGTGCACTGCCCACGCGTTGCGGATGTGTTTGTTGGTGTACTGGGGCGCGAGTGGTTCGATGGGCAACGTGATCTTCACCTACCACGGGTACCCCAACCTCGCAAGGGTCAACCGTCCTGGTGATCGACCGTTAGCGTGCATTCGATGTCGAAGGATCGCCGCCAACCGTCGATCCCCGGCTACGCGGTCGTCGCGCTGTGCGTGGCGACCGTCATCGCCCTCCCCGTGATCGCGTGGCACGTGGACAGATCGGCCGATGAGTTCAGCAGCAGTCACTTCCCCGTCGCAGTCGCAGCCGGTTGGGCGATCTGCGCCTTGCTGGTCGCTCTGATCGTGAGTCGCCACGTTCATGTTGTGGCGACCGTCGACGAGGGCGCGGGTCTGGCAGTCGGCTTCGACGCGCTGCCCATCCTGCTGGCCTCCGCCTGGATCGTGGTGATTGCCGCGCTGCTGACGCGGCATTGGCTGCTCGCCGTCGTCGCCGGCAGCCTGTGCGCCTATCACGTGATGTTGGTCGTCCCGAGACTGATCTCGGAGCGGGTTCCGCGGTGGGCCCGGCATGCACCAACACTCGACATCGTCGTTGCCAACGTCTACATCGACAACAAGACGCCGGACGACGCGGCCCGCCAGTTGGTGGCGGCGGCGGCCGACGTCGTAGTGGTGGTCGAGTCGACACCGTCGTTCCTCGCCATCCTCGATGGTGTCGGCGGCGAGATCTATCCCCATCGAGTGACCGATCCCGATGACCACAGCGACTACGCCGTCACGCTGGCCAGCAAACATGAGCTGGGTCCACGGTCGCGCATGACCACGATCGGCCCGCTTCGCGTCGCGATCGCCGACATCGAGGTCGCCGGAACGAGCACCCTGGTGGTCGCCCTCAATCCGATGGCGACCGTCGACCCCGGTGGGCTCGAGACCTGGAAGGAGCAGATCGAGGTGCTCAAGGAGTTCGTGCCAACGCTCAGCGGCCCGCTGATCATCGCCGGTGATCTCAACACCACGCGCTACCGACCTGAATTCGCGGAGCTCCTCGAGCTCGGGCTCTCCGACGCGATCGATTCGCTCGGCAAAGGCCTCAACCCGTCGTTCAAACTCGGTGCCGACGGAGTACTCGCCACGATCGGTGCTGTGGCCCGCCTCGATCATGCACTGGTCAACGACTCGGTGCACGCCTTGTCGATCGACAACCTCGAGCCGTGCGGCAGTGATCATCTTCCGTTCAAGTTGAAGGTGGCGGTACGCACCGGGCAGGTGAGCCGCCGCTCTCGCAAGTGAGCCATGCTGTGGGGATGGCAAACCTGGGTTCGATGTTCGATGCCGATGATTCCGGCACGTTTCTTGGCCTACCCTCGGCAACCCTCGCCGACCTCCAAGGTGCGGACGTCGTTGTGATGGGTGCCCCGTGCGCTACGCCGTATCTGTCGGTCGGACCGTATTGCAAGGATGCGCCCGCCGCGATCCGGGCAGCTTCGTCGGCGTACTCGCGTACGCGTGACCACCACAACTTCGATCTCGGTGGACCATTGATGCCAGAAGGAACGAGTGCCGTCGACATCGGTGACGTGCCGTGGGATGACACGGCTCACGACGCCAACCGCGCAGCCATTCGGCACAGCTGCGAAGTCGTGCTGGCTGCGGGCGCCGTGCCGATCGTGTTGGGCGGCGACGATTCGATCCCCATCCCGGTGTTGCAGGCCTACGCCGACCGTTCGCTGACCATCGTGCAGATCGACGCCCACATCGACTGGCGCGACGAGGTGCGCGGCGAACGGTGGGGGCTATCGTCGACGATGCGTCGCGCGTCGGAGATGACCCAGGTCGGAGCGATGATCCAAGTCGGCCAGCGTGGCGTGGGTTCGGCGCGTCCTGCTGATCTCGAGGCTGCGCACGCGCGTGGCGTTCATTTCTTCTCCGCCCGCGATGTGCATCGCGGTGGCATCGCCCAGGTGTTGCACCACGTGCCGAAAGGTGGCGACGTGTTCATCACGATCGACGTCGACGGGTTCGACCCGACGGTCGTTCCCGGAGTGCTCGCTCCGGAGCCTGGCGGGCTGACCTACTTCCAAGCGATCGAACTCATCGACGGCGTCGCCGACCGCGCCACCATCGCCGGCTTCGATGTCGTCGAGTTCGTTCCCGAACGCGATGTCAACGGCCTCGGCGCCCTGACCACGTTCCGTTTGACCGCTCACGCGATCGGACGAATCGCTCGTCAACGAGCAAGTGCCACCGCCACGGCGTGACCGACGTTCAACGAATCGACGCCGTTGCGCATCGGGATCCGCACGTTGGTGCACGCGGCAAGCGTCGCCGCGCTGAGTCCGCGGCCCTCGGCGCCGACGACCACCGCCCACTTCGATGGAGTCGCCAGCGTGAAGATGTCGACGGCGTTCGGCGATGGTGTCAATGCCCAGATCTCGAACCCTGACGTGGCAAGGTCGTCGAATGCGGTCGTCCACGATGTGCAGCGCACGATCGGCAGGTGCAAGAGCTCTCCCATCGAGACACGCACGCTGCGCCGGTAGAACGGGTCGGCGCACGTCGGGTCGAGCACCAGTGCGTCGGCACCCAACCCGCGCGCCGTGCGGGCGATGGCACCGAGGTTCTCGTGGTCGTTGATCCCCTCGAGCATCACGATCCGTCGCGCAGTCGGAAGGACCGACTCCAACGATGGTGACGGGAGGCGCGAGGCCGAGGCCACGGCACCGCGATGAAGGTTCACACCCGCCACCGACGACATCGCTTCTTCCGGCATCACATACACCGTCACGGCGCCGAGCTGTCGGGCGAGCCTGGCGTGTGTGGCCGGGGTCAGCAGCACCGATCGAACCGGATACGTGGAGGTCAACAGCCGCTCGATCGTGGTGAGACCTTCGACGATGAAGAACTCGTCGCTCTCCTTGCCCCGCTCGCGCAGTCCGCGGTAGTCGGCCAGCCGCGGGTCGAGCGGGTCGTCGATCTCGATCACCACAACCGGCACTGTACGCGGAAGCGCTGAGCAGCCGCCTTGCGAACGTGCGTTCGATTCGCGATGATGAAGCTATGCACCAACTCGCCGAGTCTGAGCTCATCTGGCAGCAGTGCCTGTTCGCCTTCGAGGAGCCGTCGATCGACGGCGACTTGTCCACGGTCACGCGTACCTGGATCGACGAGCATTCCTGGATCGACTACGCCCCACGCTGGTTGCACGGTGCCGATCGGGTCTTCGCCGAACTGATCGCCCTGCTGCCGTGGAGCCAACGCGAGGTCACGATGTACGACCGGCGGCTGCCCGAGCCGAGGCTGACGGCGTGGTGGAACACCGCGTCACCGGAGGCCGAGGTCTTGCCGGTGCTGGCCGAGGCCCGAGCCACCTTCACCCGCCACTACTCCCGGCCGTTCGACTCGATCGGCTTCAACCTGTACCGCGATGGTCACGACTCGGTTGCGTGGCACGGTGATCGCGAGCGTTTCGAGCTCGAAGACCCAACGGTCGTCATCGTCAGCACCGGCCAGCCGCGCCCGTTTCACGTCCGCCCGCGCGGTGGCGGCGCGTCGTGGTCGTGGCAGCTGGGTCAGGGTGACCTGTTCGTGATGGGTGGCTCCTGCCAGCACGACTTCGAGCATTGTGTGCCGAAAGTCGCCGCTGCCGGCCCTCGCCTGTCGATCATGTTCCGCCACAACTTGGCGGAGTAGAGATGCGAGACTCACGGCGTGAATGACGCTCGATATCACTTCATCCCTCATCAGGGTGGCGAACCTACGATCGTCGGCGGCGAGGGCTGCTGGCTGCACACCGCAGACGGCCGCCGCATCCTCGATGCCGCCGGCGGTGCCATCGTCGGCAACATCGGTTGGGGTCGCAAGGAAGTCGCCGACGCCACCCACGCGGCGATGGTCCACGGTGCCTATTCGGTGCCGATCTGGCCCAGCGAGCAGCGCCTGCTGTTGCGCGATCGGCTCGTCGAGCGCTGGCTCCCCGAAGGTTTCACGCAGGTCTTCTTCACCAGTGGCGGCAGTGAGAGCACCGACTCGGCGCTTCGGCTGGCCCGCAACTACCAGCTCGGCAAGGGCCGACCCAACCGGTGGAAGGTGGTCGGCCGGCACCCCAGTTACCACGGGATGACGCTTGGCACGATCGCGGTCGCCAGCCATTCCACCCGCCAGGTCGGGTTCGAACCGTTGTTGCTGCCGTTCCCGAAGGTGCCGTGGAACGACGCCGAGGCTGTGGTCGAGGTGATCGAGCGCGAGGGTCCGGAGACGATCGCCGGCTTCATCGCCGAGCCGATCACCGGCGCGGCCGGAGCGTGTCTCACGGCAAGCGACGACTACTGGCGCGTTGTCACCGACATCTGCCATCGCTACGACATCCTGCTCATCACCGACGAGGTCATGTGTGGGTACGGCCGCACCGGCTTGAACTTCGGGTTCCAACACTTCCCGTTCGAGCCCGACGTGATCGTCGGCGGCAAGGGCCTCGGTGGCGGGTACGTGCCGATGGGTGCTGTGGCGGCGCGCACCGAGGTTGCCGACGTGCTTGCCGAGGCCGGGCTGATGTACTTCACGTTCGGCGGCAACGACACGGCGTGCGCGGCCAGCATTGCGGTCCTCGACATCATGGAACGCGAGGGCCTGGTCGAGCGGGCGGCCAAGATGGGCGCCGTCCTGGGCGATCGGCTGCATGCCGAGCTCGATGGTCACCCTGCCGTTGTCGACGTTCGCGGCCGCGGCATGTTCTACGGCATCGAGCTACGCGTCCCCAACGCCCCCGTGATCGCCGAGGCGCTGTCGCGCGACGTGTGGGTGTATCCGGCGGGCTCGGGCCCCGTGCCCAGCGCAGTGATGATCGCTCCGCCCTTCGTCATCACCGACGACGAGCTCGACCAGGTGGTCACCACGCTGCGCATGTCGCTCGACGCCGTCACTGCCACGTGAAGCGCGCCGCCGCGATCGCGGTTGCCCTGCTGGGCGTGATCGCGGCGTGCTCCGACACCTCGTCGTCGTCGACGTCGACAAGTGCGCCCCCGATCTCGGTCGAGGGCAGCGCCACTTCGCCGCCGCCCACGACGGCGGCCGACACGACACCTGCATCGACCGCTCCCGCGGTCACGACGCCGGCTTCCACGACCAGTGCGGCAGCGCCGGCGGCGGGTTGGGAGAAGGTCACAGCCCCGAGCCAGTGCGTGTGTGCCGACGGCAGCGCATACACCTACTGGATCCACCGAGGCGCTTCCGACAAGGTGGTCTTCTTCCTCGAAGGTGGCGGGGCGTGCATCGATGCAATCACGTGCGCGTTCAACAGTCGTACGTATCGCTCGAAGATCGATGCCGAGGACGACCCCAACGGGATGTCCAGTGGCATCTTCGATTTCAGCAACGCCCGTAACCCGCTTGGCGACTACTCGTTCGTCTTCGCTCCGTATTGCACGGGCGATGTGCACCTCGGCAACGCCACGCACGTGTACAGCCCACAGCTCACTGTGCAGCACAAGGGGTCGGTCAATGCCACCGCCGCACTCACGGCGCTGGCGCAGCAGTTCCCCGATGCGACCCAGTTCGTGGTTGCCGGCGAGAGCGCCGGTTCCGTACCGACCCCGATGTATGCCGGAATCGCCCACGATCTCCTGCCCAAGGCCGCGATCACCGTGCTCGCCGATGGATCCGGTGCCTACCCCGACGACCCGACCGTCAACACCAGAGTTGGCGACGTGTGGGGCACCGCCAACGCCATTCCGCCGTGGCCCGAGAACGCCGGCCTCACCAGTGCCAATTGGGGCGCGCCCGATCTGTTCGTACAGGCGTTCAAGCACGACCCGCAGATCGTCTTCGGCCGGCACGACTACGCCTACGACTTCGTGCAGACGATCTTCACCGGGCTGCTCGGTTTCCCGTCGAAGGACCTCGCCACAACGATCGATGCCAACGGGACGCAGATCGAGAAGGCCGGTGTCGATCTGCGGAGCTACATCGCGCCCGGGCAGGGGCACACCGTGCTCAGCAGCCGCGCCTTCTACACCGAGACCGTCGGAGGTGTGTTGTTGGTCGACTGGGTCAGCGATCTCATTCGTCGACAGCCCGACCCCGACGTGCATTGCACGGTGTGCAAGTAGTCACGTGTCGTAGACCTCGGGGTGCTCCAGCGGGTAGTTGAGCCACGAGATCATCTGTCGAAGTTGCTCGAAGGCGGCGAGCCGGGCCTGGTCGGATCCCTTGGCCTCAGCGGTCGTGCACACCTCGAGCAGGCGGCGCGACATCGTCGGGCCGAGCTCCAACAGGCCGGAGGCACCCTCGCTCGCCCAACGGGCCAGCACGTAGTGGACGATTGCGCCGACCGGGACATCGATCGACTGCGACAGCCCACGAACGGTGCGCAACGGATCGACGGCCGCGTAGAGGGCGATGTCGGCCTTGAGGTTGGCGTCCTTGTCGTCGTCGGGCCACGGGCCACGCCAGCCTTCGAGGGTGATCGTCTCGCTCATCATCGCGATGGTACGTCGGTGCGCGAAGCTGCTGCCGATGGAACGCATCGTCGTCGTCGGCGCGTCGTTGGCGGGACTGCGGGCATGCGAATCGTTGCGCACTGCCGGCTACACCGGAACGATCACGCTGATCGGTGCGGAGCGGCATGAACCGTACGATCGACCGCCGCTCAGCAAGGCGCTGCTGAAAGGCGAGTGGGAGCCCGAACGGATCCGATTGCGGAAGCCCGCCGAATTGGCCGGGCTCGACCTCGACATGCGGCTGGGCGTCGTCGCCACCGGTCTCGATACGGCCGACAGGGCAGTGACCGTCGACAGCGGCGAGACGTTGGCCGGTGACGGCGTCATCATTGCCACGGGAAGCGCGCCGCGGCGTTTGCCGAACCAACCCGATTTCGACGGAGTGACCGTGCTGCGCACGCTCGACGACTCGCTCGACCTCCGTCGACGGTTGGCAGATGCACCGCGGGTGGCAGTGATCGGCGCCGGGTTCATCGGCCTCGAGGTGGCTGCGACCGCGTCCCGCAGCGGTTGCACCGTCACCGTGCTGGAGGGCGCCCCGGCTCCACTGATGCGCGGCCTCGGTGCGCTGATGGGCGAAGTCGTCACCAGAGTGCACGCTCGCCATGGTGTCGACGTTCGGTGCGGAGTGCAGGTTGCCGGAATTGAGGGTGCCGGCGGGCGAGCCACCGGCATACGTCTCGGCGACGGTGAGCTGGTGCCGGCCGAGGTCGTGGTCATGGGGATCGGTGTCGCCCCGGTGACGCAATGGCTCGACGACAGTGGATTGGAACTGCGTGACGGTGTCGTGTGCACCGAGGCGCTGCGTGCCGCGCCCGGCATCTACGCGGCGGGTGACTGCGCCCGGTGGGTCAACGGGCTGTTCGGCGAGACCGGCGAAGAGATGCGCGTCGAGCATTGGACGAACGCCGCCGAGCAAGGCGCGGCCGCGGCGACCAACCTGCTCGCCGAGCTGGCCGGCGCGGCTCCGACGCCGTACGCGCCGGTGCCGTTCTTTTGGAGTGATCAGTTCGACAGCCGCATCCAGTTCCTCGGCCGGGCCCACGGCGACGATGACGATGTGCAGCTGGTGGCCGGCGAGCCGGACGGCAGCTTCGTGGCGCTGTACGGCCATGCCGGGCGGCTGCGAGGCGTGCTCGGGGTCAACATGCCGCGCATGGTCATGCCGTATCGCAAGTTGCTGGCCGAGCGGGCCCCCTGGGAGCTGGCATTGCGCCATGCGTCAGAGACGCAGCAACAAATCTGAGTGGTAGCAACTCAAGTTTTCTGTCGTTACCCTCTCCACCTATGACCGATCTCGAGACCCGCCAGCTCACCCTCCCGGTGCTTGCGGTGCCGGCGGTAGTGCTGCCCGGAACCGTTTTCACGCTCACTCTTTCGTCCGATGCGTCACGAGCCGCGGTGCAAGCCGCCGGGGCAGGTGACGGCCGGTTGGTACTGCACAACGAGGCCGCCGGCGACATCGGCGTCGTCGCCCGGGTGCCCAACTCCGGGGCGATGCCCAACGGGGAGATGGCTGCGATCGTGCAGGCCGAGGTTCGGGCGCGCATCGTCGCCCGTCACCCGAGCGAGCGCGGCGCCGATCATGCCGATCTGGTGCTGCTCGTCGATTCCCGGCCCACACCACGAGTCGAGTCGGCAGCGCGCGAGCTGCGCGTCGTGCTGGAAGAGATCGCCAAGCTGCGCGGCAGCCGCAGGCTCCCCGAGATCCTGCGCAGCGTTGCCGATCCCGGCCAACTCGCCGATGCGGTCACGACCTGGAGCGAAGCCGATCCCGATCATCAGGCGGCGGTGCTGGCGGCGGTCGACCTCGGCGAACGCATCGATCTGGCCATGACGTGGGCCAAGGATCATCTCGCCGAGCTTCAAGTCACCGCACAGATCCGCGCCGACGTCACCGAGGGTGTCGACAAGCAACAGCGCGAGTACCTGCTGCGCCAGCAATTGGCGGCGATCCGCAAAGAACTCGGCGAGGGTGACGACGATGTCGTCGGCGAGTACCGCACCAAGGTTGCCGAGCTGAAGTTGCCCGAGAAGGTGGCCAACGCCGTCAACAAGGAGATCGACCGGCTGGAGCGCACGGGCCAGCAGTCGCCTGAGCATTCCTGGATCCGCACGTGGCTCGATCGCATCTTCGAGCTGCCGTGGAACACACGAAGCGACGACCAGCTCGACCTCGACGCGGCTCGTCAGGTGCTCGACGCCGACCACTACGGCCTCGACGAGGTGAAAGATCGCATCGTCGAATTCCTTGCCGTCCGCAAGTTGCGATTGAGCCGGGCCGACGAATCCGGCAACGACAACGCGACCATCAATACGTCCCGGCAAGCGGGTGCCGTCATGACGTTGGTCGGGCCGCCAGGTGTTGGCAAGACCAGCCTCGGCGAGTCGGTCGCCAGGGCGATGGGCCGCAAGTTCGTGCGCGTCGCTTTGGGCGGCGTGCGCGACGAGGCCGAGATCCGCGGGCACCGGCGCACATATGTCGGCAGCCAACCCGGTCGCATCGCGCGGGCGATCATCGAGGCCGGAACGATGAACCCCGTCGTGTTGCTCGACGAGGTCGACAAGTTGAGTGCTGGCGGTTGGAGTGGCGACCCCACTGCCGCACTACTGGAAGTGCTCGATCCAGCGCAGAACCACACGTTCCGCGACCACTACCTCGAGGTCGAGCTCGACCTCAGCAGCGTGGTCTTCATCGCTACCGCCAACGTCGTCGACACGATTCCGGCGCCGCTGCTCGACCGCATGGAGTTCGTGCGTCTCGACGGTTACACCGACGACGAGAAGGTGTTCATCGCCCAGCGTTATCTGTTGCCGCGACAGATCGGGCAGGCCGGTCTGCGCGCCGACGAAGTCACCGTCACCGACGGTGCGGTGCGAGCCACGATCAGCGGGTACACACGCGAAGCCGGCGTGCGTTCGTTGGAGCGCGAGCTCGGCAAGCTGACTCGCAAGATCGCGGCCAAGGTGGCGACGGGTCAAGGGTCCACACTGTCGTCAGCTCTCAAGGTGCAGGTCGACGCCGCCGACGTGCGCACGTGGCTCGGCCGGGTCAAGGTCGACGACGAGATTCCCGAGCGCACCAACGTTCCCGGTGTCGCCACCGGCTTGGCGGTCACGGGCATGGGAGGCGATGTGCTGTTCATCGAGACCACCGCCTTTCCGCTGGCTGTCGACGGCGAGCCATCGCTGACCCTCACCGGCCAACTCGGCGACGTCATGAAGGAGAGCGCGCAGATCGCACTCAGCTATGTGCGGTCGCATGCCGAGCAGCTCGGCGTCGACGTGGCGTCGATGAACAAGCGTGTGCACGTGCACGTTCCTGCCGGTGCCGTTCCGAAGGACGGTCCCTCGGCGGGCATCACCATGACGACGGCGCTCGTGTCGTTGCTGACCAATCGGCCCGTGAAGCCATCGGTGGGCATGACCGGCGAGATCACGCTGCAAGGCAAGGTCCTTGCGATCGGTGGCCTCAAGCAGAAGGTGCTCGCTGCCCATCGTGCCGGCCTCACCGAGGTCATCTTGCCGAAGCGCAACGGGCCCGATCTCGAGGATCTCCCCGACAACGTTCGCGAGGCGATGACCTTCCACCTCGCCGATACCTACGCCGACGTTCTGGCTGCCGCGTTCGCGCACTGACGCTCTCGACCGGCCGCCGGTCGAGGCGTAGCATTGTCGGCATGACATCGCCGTCTTCATCTGTGTCGCATCTGTCCAACGTCTGGTTCTCGGTCACCCCGCTGCAGGTTGCCAGCGGGAAGGGTTGCTGGGTCACCACCACCGATGGCGAGGAGTACCTCGACTTCGCCGCGGGCATTGCCGTCAACTCCACCGGTCACGCCCACCCGCACGTCGCCAAGGCCATCGCCGACCAGGCCCAGCGTTTCATCCACGCCCAGGTCAACGTGTACAAGCACGATCTGCTCGAACCGCTCGCTGCCAAGCTCAGCGAGCTGTCGCCGGGATCGATCGACACGTTCTTCTACGCCAACTCCGGTGCCGAGATCACCGAGGCCTCGATCAAGTTGGCCAAGCAGGTCACCAAGCGCCCGCACACGATCGTGTTCAGCGGCAGCTTCCACGGCCGTACCCACATGGCGATGGCCATGACGACGTCGAAGACCGGGTATCGCTCCGGCCACTTCGCCCTGCCCGCCGGCGTGTTCGTCGCTCCGTACCCCGACCCCTTGGCTCCCGATCAGGATGCCGAAGTTGCCATGGCGTTGAAGGGCTTCGATCACCTGTTGAAGTCGATGACCGCTCCCGACGAAACGGCCGCAGCCATCCTCGAGCCGGTGCTCGGCGAAGGTGGGTACATCCCCGCCCCTCAGGCGTTCATGACCGGGCTTGTCGAGCGCTGTCGCCAGTACGGCATCATGTTCGTCGCCGACGAGGTGCAAAGCGGCTTCGGTCGCACCGGCAAGATGTTCGCCGTCGAGCACTACGGCATCGAGCCCGACATCATCTGCATGGCCAAGGGCATCGCCAGTGGGTTCCCGTTCTCGGCCCTCGGTACCCGCCGCGAGCTCGACGACAAGTGGCCTACCGGCAGCCATGGCGGCACCTACGGCGGCAACGCGATCGGCTGCGCTGCCGCCCTGGCGACGATCGAAGTCATGAGCGAGCCGGGCTTCATGGAGAACGTCGTGGCCCGCGGCGAGCAGCTGCAGGCCGGCATACGCGAGTTGCAGCAAGAGCACGACGTCATCACCCAGGTTCGCGGCCTAGGCCTGATGGTCGGAACCGAGTTCAACGACGCCGCTCGAGTTGCGGCGATCCAGAAGCACTGCCTCGAAGAAGGCCACATGATCGTGATGAACGCCGGCACGTACGGCAGGTGCTTGCGATGGATGCCTCCGCTCGTGGTCAACGAACGGGAGATCGACCTCGGTCTCGCGGCGTTCTCAGCCGCACTCAAAGCCACCGCCTGATACATGCCGCGTCTCGATGCCGGACGCGTGGCGACCTGGCGTGCGTTCGGGGTGATGGTTGCCGACATGCAGCGCGAGGTCGAGGCCGGTTTGGTCGACGACTACGACCTACCGTTGGCGTGGTTCGAGTTGCTTGCCGCGCTACAGGCAGGCGGAGGATCGCTGCGAGTCGGCGATCTCTGTGAGGTGCTCCACGAACTTCCATCGAGCTTGTCGCGGCGGCTCGACCGGCTGGAGGAGCACGGATTCGTCAGCCGCACGTCGAACCCGACTGCCGACGATCGGCGCGCCGTCACGGTCACGCTGACGCGCGACGGCCGAGCGGAGTGGCGCGACGCCAACATCACCTACCGGCGAATGGTGCAGCAGCACTTCGCCAGCGCGCTCACCGACACCGACATCGCCTCACTGCAACGGATCCTCGGCAAACTCGGTTCCTAGTCGAGGCCGGCGTACATCGCCTCGATCTCGACAGCGAAGTGGGTCTTGACCCCGCGTCGCTTGAGCTTCGAAGTCGGCGTCATCATGTCGCTGTCGGGCAGCCACTCTTCGCCGACCAGCGTGAACTTCTTGATCTGCTCGACCTGGGCGAACTGCTGGTTGATCTCGTCGACGCCCTCTTGTACTTCCGATCGCAGCGCCGGGTCCACGGCCAGTTCGGCGAGCGGCGCACCTGCTCTGCCGTGCGATCTGGCCCACACCGCTGCCGATTCCGGATCGAGTACGAGGATCGCGGTGCAGAACTTGCGGTTGTCGCCGATCGCCGCGGCTTGGCCGATCAGCGGGATGGTCTTCAACGCTGCTTCGAGGTTTGCCGGGCTGATGTTCTTGCCGCCAGAGGTGATGATCAACTCCTTCTTGCGGTCGACGATGCGGAGGTAGCCGTCATCGTCGAACTCGCCGATGTCGCCGGAGTTCAGCCAGCCGTTGACGACGGTGTTAGCCGTCTGTTCCTGCTGTTTGAAGTACCCGACGAAGACGTTGCCACCGCGACACAACACCTCGTTGTCGTCGCCGAGCACGACCTCGCATCCGGGCACGGCTCGACCGACGTATCCGGGGTGATTGGCCTGCGGGCTCCACGTCATCGGACCGCTCGACTCGCTCATGCCATAGATCTCGCTGAGCGGAATACCGATCGCGTTGTACCACTCCAGGATCGAACGGGGGATGGCCGCGGCACCCGTCACGGCCGTGACGACGGTGTCGAGCCCGATCAACCCGCGCACGTTGGCGAACGCCACGGCGTCGAGGAAGGCCCACGTTTCGCGCTGCTTCTGGGTAGCGCCTCCGTTGATCTCGGCGGCCTTGATCGCCCGGGCCGCGGCAACGCCTTCGTCGAACTTGGCCTTCTTCTCGGGATCGAGAGACAGGGCCGCATTGACGCCGTTGTAGATCTTCTCCCACACTCGCGGCACGCCGAACACGATCTCGGGGTGAACCTCTTTGAGGTAGACGGACAATTGGTTGGCGTCGGGGCAGCAGAAGACGCTGTAGCCGAGAATGATCGCTTGGTAGTGGCTCATCATCCGCTCGGCAATGTGCGCCATCGGCAGGTAGCTGACGACTCGCCGGCCGATGAACGAATCGAGACCGAAGCATTGGCGCAACGACTCGACGGTGTACACCACGTTGTAGTGACTGATCATCACCCCCTTCGGGGGACCGGTCGTGCCGCTCGTGTAGATCAGTGTGGCGATGTCGTCGGGCTGGATCGCTGCTCCCAACATCGTCAGATCGGCGGAGCCCTTGTCCATCAATTCCGAGGCCGGATGCACGCCGACGGCGTATCCACCGGAGGGCGGATCGAGCACGTAGATCTGCTCGAGCAATGGCAACTCGTGCCGCACGCTGAGGAGACGGTCGAGGAAGGCGGCATTTTCGACGATGGCGATCCGTGCCTCTGCGTGCTCCGCGAGGAATTGGATCTCCTCTGGTGACGACGAGTTGTAGATGCTCACCGGCGTCGCTTGCAGGAACTGTGCAGCAAGGTCGAACCAGTGGAACTCGGGGCGGTTGCGCAACAGCAGCAGGATCCGTTCCCCGGGCTCGAGGCCGGCCAGCTGGAGTCCGGCTGCGGCCCTGGCGGTCATGTCCGCGTAGTCGCCGAGTGTCCAGATCTGCCACGACCCGGGAACGTCCGACTGCATCGAATGCAGTGCCGGGAGATCGGGGTGCTCGCCGACCAGTTTGAGGAACAACTGCGGCGCTGTCGTACCGACGACGGCATCGTGGATCGCTCCGATCGAGACGTGTGGCATAGCCGCAGTCTCTCACGTCGTGTCCGCTGACGTCCCAGGTCGGGAGGGCCCAGTTTGAGTCCCGGGACCGGCGCGTTGCAGACTGCAACTCGTCCACCCATCAAAGGGGTCCGCCATGCCGGCAGCCGTCATCGTCGATGCCATCCGTACACCACTAGGTCGCCGCAACGGAAAGCTCAAGGACTGGCACCCCGTTGACCTTGCCGCAGAGACGCTGCGGGCGCTGATCACTCGTACCGGCATCGACCCGGGGATCGTCGACGATGTCGTGATGGGCTGCGTCATGCAGGTTGGCGAGCAGGCGGTCAACGTCGCTCGCAACGCCGTGCTTGCTGCCGGTTGGCCCGAGTCCGTGCCGGGCACCACCATCGATCGGCAATGTGGTTCCAGCCAGCAGGCGGCTCACTTCGCGGCGCAGGGCGTGATCGCCGGTGCGTACGACGTCGTCGTCGCGGCTGGAGTCGAAGTCATGACCCGCGTGCCGATGGGCGCGTCGATGGTCGATGGCAAGTTCGGCTTCCCGTTCGGGCCGAAGGTCGGGGCGCGTTACGCGTCGAGTGGCGGTCTCGTGCCGCAGGGCATCTCCGCCGAATTGATCGCCGACAAGTGGGATCTGTCGCGAGACGATCTCGATGCCTTCGGCGTGCGTTCGCAGCAGTATGCGGCACAGGCGACAGCCGAGGGCCGTTTCCAGGCGGAGATCCTGCCGCTGCTCGGCGCCGACGGAGCGATGATGTCGATCGACGAGGGCCTGCGCGAGACCACGATGGAATCGTTGGCCAAGTTGAAGCCGGTGTTCCGCACCGAAGAGGAGGGCGGCCGAGTCACTGCCGGCAACTCGTCGCAGATCACCGATGGCGCCTCGGCGATGTTGATCATGAGCGAGGAGAAGGCCGCCGAGCTCGGGCTCACACCGCGCGCCCGCTTCGTCAACTTCTCGCTCGCCGGTGCCGATCCACGGATGATGCTGACGGCCCCGATCCCGGCGACGGAGAAGGTGTTGGCCCGAGCAGGCATGTCAATCGACGACATCGATCTGATCGAGATCAACGAGGCCTTCGCGTCGGTCATCTTGGCGTGGGAGAAGGAGTTGCACCCCGACATGACCAAGGTCAACGTCAACGGTGGGGCGATCGCCCTCGGCCACCCGCTCGGCGCGTCTGGGGCGCGACTGATGACCACCTTGCTCAACGAGTTGGAGCGCACCGGCGGTCGCTACGGCCTGCAGACCATGTGCGAAGGCGGAGGCATGGCCAACGCCACCATCATCGAACGCCTCGGCTGACCCCACCCACCGAAGTGCGTAGCCCCGATGCGAAATAGTGCATCGCCACTACGCACTTCTCTGGACTTGCAGCCGCGCTCGGCAAGTTTGGGCAACAAGTGCGGCAATCTCCGCCGGGCGCCGCTGCGCGTACCAGCCGAGATAGAGCAGCTCCCACCCGACCGCAGCCGCCCGGAGATCACGGTCTTCGTCGTGCGGCTCACTGATGGGACCGAAGTGAAACCGTCGACTGTGTGCCTCGAGGCCGAGCCGAGCTGCGGGGATTGCGAGATCGAGTCGGGCCACGAACTGGCCGCGCGCATCGTTGAGGACGAATTGCGACTGCATCGGCGGGATCTCGGGGTGATCGAGCAGCCGACGAACGAGCTCCTCGAACCACGAGTCGGGAATGGTGCCTTCCGAGCTCCAACGACGCAGTGCCGCGAGCAGAACACCCGTACCGGTCTGACCCGGTCGATGAACGCGCACGGCTGTCTGCTGCAACCACATCGGATTCACCCGGTGCAATCGCCGCGCCGAGATCAACGCCTGCCACACCCGATCGGGCGACTCGGTCGAGCCAAGGTCGGACAGGGTGCGGGCGAGACTGGTGCATGGCAATCCGTTGCGCAGGTACCGGTCGGCGGGTTCCAGCACCGAGGTCTGATGGACGATGACCCCGGCGGCAACCGTCGGGCTGATCCGACCGGGACGCTGCACCGCGATCTCGGGTGGAGCGCTTCCGAAGGCGTCCAGCCCGAACGACCTCGCCGCAGCACCGTTGCTCACAACCGGTTGCGCTGTGCTGCTCGCTATCACGATCGCCAAGCGTTGCTCCCATGTCGACGGATGGCCCGAGATGACCAACACCCAGCGAACGGGTTCAGTGATCCAACCTCGCTGTTTGGCGGCTCGGATGTCGTAGGGCGTCAGTCCGAATGAGGCGGCCAGGCTTCGAACGATGACACCATGGCGAGTGGCCGCGAACTCCGCCATGGCCCGAAGGGCCGGAGCGGACATCGGCCGGAAGGTATCTGCCATTGGCGATCGACCCAACCCCGCAAGTGGAAGTGCGGAGTCCCGATGCGAAATAGTGCATCGCCACTACGCACTTCCGGGATTCGAACCTCAGGGATAGCCTGAGAGTGATGCCGGCGTTGTCCACGATCATCTGGGTGCTGGCTGGGGTGGCGATTGGCTACGTCCTGTGGAAAAGCGGCATTGGCCTGCTGCGAAGCTTCAACACCCCGATGCCCTCACCTCCACCTGTGGGTGAGCTGCGCAAGGTCAACGTCAGGTACCGATGCAGCGTCTGTGGCCTGGAAATCAAGCTCACGCTGGCCCCGGACGAGGATCCACCCCCTCCGCGGCACTGCCTCGAGGACATGGATATCGTTGCTCCGCTGTACGACTGATCTCTCCACAGGCTGTGGATAAGTATGTGCGGAAACTACAAGAGTGTGAGTTGGGTCAACGCCATTTGGTGGCAACCCACAGGCCGGCCAGCAAGAAGGCCAGGCCGACCAACACTGGTGTGTTGGTGGTATCCCAGATGACGTAGCGCGACAGGATCGCCAGCACGCCGATCGCCAGCAGGGTGAGCATGAGGATCGGAACCCACCGCGGACTCTCGTAGAACTCTCTCGGCGTCGGCGGCGTGTAGCGCGACGACGCGGAAACTCCGGCGGCCGACGTGGTGATCGGTTCGTGGGTTGTAGTCACCTGTCCTGGACGTGTGCCCTTCGGGGTCACGCGACCGGACGTCTTACGTTTCGGGGGAGCCACGGCGGGAGAGCATAGGCCAAATAACACATTCGACACGACCGGCAGCGCTGCGGCAGGCTGAGGAGGTGACGGCACTGCGGGTCTTGGTGATCGATAGCTACGACAGCTTCGTGTACAACCTCGTTCAGTACATCGGCGAACTCGGTGCAGATCCGATCGTCGTGCGCAACGATCAACTCACGGTCGACGAGGCGCTCGCGCTGGAACCCGATGCCGTGTTGTTGTCACCCGGCCCCGGCAGGCCCGAGGACGCCGGGATCATCTGCGCGGTCGTGCCGGCGTTCGCCGAGCGCGGCGTGCCGGTGCTCGGTGTCTGTCTCGGCCATCAAGCGATCGGTCATGTGTACGGCGGCTCGATCGTGAACGCACCGTCGATCATGCACGGTAAGACCTCGCCGATCGAACACCGCGGTGTCGGCATGTTCCACGATTTGCCGTCGCCACTCACGGCGACGCGGTATCACAGCCTGGTCATCGATCCGTCGACGATGCCGGCGTGCCTCGAGGTGACGGCGATGGCCGGCGATGTCGTGATGGGCATTCGCCACCGCGAGCTACCGGTGCAAGGTCTGCAGTTCCACCCGGAGAGCATCCTCACCGGATGCGGTCACGACCTGCTGCGCAACTTCCTCTACGACGACCGCTGAGCCACCGCGTCAAACGACGGAGACCGGGCCGTCGCTCTGCGAATTGTTGGTGAGGTTCGGGTCGGAGACTGAGCTCGTGATGTTTGCACTGTTCGTGAGATTCGTCCCCGATGTGATCGTGATGTTGAACACCACGGTCCCACCCACCGGAAGGTCGACCGAAGCGTTGATGTTGCCGCTGCCCCCGCTGCCGGTCGGGCAGTTTGCCCCGCCACTCGATGAACAGGTCCACGTCACCCCGCTTGCGCCACCCGCCGTGCTGTCGGTCAAGGTCGCGGAGGTAACGCCAACGGGGCCGGTATTGGTGACAGTGACCTTGAAGGTCACCGACCCTGGTGCTGTGGTGTGGGTGATCGACGTAATCGACAAGTCGGCCGACGGCACAGGAGTCGTTGTCGGCGCGATGGTTGTTGTTGTTGTTGACGGAATTGTGGTCGTCGGCGCCAGAGCGGCCTTGCCGACCTGGAGGCGAATCGTCGTTCCCGGCACGACCGAATCCGTGGGTGGGATGCTCTGCGAGATGACGATGCCATCTTGGGCCGAGCCGGTCGCGACCGTCACGTACACGACGTTGGCGGCCAGGCCCTTGGTCGTCAGTTGGTTGCGAGCCGCGGCCTCGGTGAGGCCTTCGACTGGTGGCACCCTGACCTTCGCCGGGCCGGCCGAGACGATGACGTTGATCTTCGAGCCCGGGGCGACCGGTGTGTTGACCGCGGGGTCGGTGCGCAGCACGGTGTCGACGGCGATCGTGGCGTTGGGCTCGCTGGTCACAGTGATGTCGAACGAATAGGGCGCCGCAGCGAGCACGCTCTTGGCGGCGTCAGTGGTCTGTCCAGTGACATCGGGAACGCTGACCTGATCGGGCGACTTCGACACGGTGAGGATCACGTCGGAGCCCTGCTTCGCCGACTGGCCGAAGGGCGGATTGGTGCTCAACACGTTGCCGGGCGGAATCGTCGAATCGATCACGAAGACGGTGTTGGGCGACACGTTGAAACCGGCGCCGGTCAGCAGGCTGGTGGCATCTGCGACCGTCTTGCCCTTCACGTCGGGGATCGGCACGGGAGTCTTGATCGGGTTGTACAGGACGTCGATCGCCCGGCCTCTCGACACGATCTCACCAGCCGCCGGATTGGTGGCCACCACGTTGCCTTCGACCGCGCCAGGGGTCGGCTGCTCGATCTTGTTGAACGCGAGGCCGGCGTCTTGGAGCGTCTTCGTGGCTTGGTCGAGTGGCATCCCGACAACGTTGGCCAAGGCGAACGACGAGGCCTTCTTGTCGTTGTTCTTCAACACGTTCCACAGCACGATCCCACCGGCGACGAGGGCGAGCAGAGCGATGAACGCGGCGATGCCCCACCAGTTGTTGCGCCGTCGGTCGTAGGCGACTTGCTGCATCGTCGTGGTGCGAGCCATCACCGACGTTGCCTGCGCGGGATTGGTGGTGGTGCGCGGCATCGACCGAGTGACGTTGGCGGCAGCACCGGTGTCGCCCGTGCGTGGCATTGCTGCAGCCGCGGCCGCAGCGGCGCCGGCTACCGACGCCAGCGCCATCACCGGCTCGCCGGTGCGGTACCGGCGCAAGTCGTCGCGCAACGCCTCGGCGTTGGCGTAGCGCATGTTCGGATCCTTGGCCAGCAGTTTGGCGACAATCGCCTCGAACGGTCGGGGCACGTCGGCGACCAGCTGATTGAGCGGCTGCGGTAGGTCGTGCACCTGCTTGTAGGCGATGCTGACCGGGTTCTCGCCGCTGAACGGTGGCTTGCCGGCGACCATCTCGTAGAGCACGATCCCGAGCGAATAGAGATCGCTTCGCGGATCGGGTTGGGCACCTTGAGCTTGCTCTGGGGAGAAGTAGGTCGCGGTACCCATCACCGAGCCGACCTGGGTGAGGTTGTTCTCGCTGGGGGCGTTCATCGCCCGGGCGATGCCGAAGTCGGCGACCTTCACCTGGCCGTTGTCCCCGATCAGGATGTTGGCCGGCTTGATGTCGCGGTGCACCACGCCATTGGCGTGAGCGTTGCCCAGAGCGGCCGCAACTTCGTTGGCGATCTCGGCGGCCTGCACCGAGTTGACATGACCGTTGGCCCGCAGGATGTCGGCCAGCGTGCGGCCCTGCACGTACTCCATCGCCATGAAGTACGTGTTGGCGTACTGGCCCCAGTCGTAGACGGCAACGATGTTGGGATGGGTGAGGTTGGCCGCTGCCTGGGCCTCGCGGCGGAAGCGCTCGACGAAGTTCGGGTCGGTGGCGAACTCGGGGAACAGCACCTTGATGGCAACCAAGCGGTCGAGCAACAGGTCGCGCGCCAGGAACACGTCGGCCATTCCGCCGCGTCCGATGCGTTGCTGAATTTCGTAGCGGTCGTTGAGGATCGTCCGCTCGGTGTTAGTCACGTGCTGCCTACGCTGCTTTCTTGCGCGTCCAACGCGCCACGAGGATACCTATACGAACCCGCCGATCTGACGTCACTGTGTGTCACCCCGCAGCCGGCGCCGGATGGGCGAAGAGGTAGTCGAGCACTTGCTTGGCAATCGGTCCGGCCAGCTTTCCGCCGGTACTTGCACTGATCGCGTCGTTGGGGCCACCCTTCAACACGACGGCGATCGCGTATTGCGGAGCCGTAGCCGGGGCGAAGCCGATGATCCACGCGTTGGATCGTTCAGGTCCGGTCGTGTTCAACTGCGCGGTGCCGGTTTTGGCCGCAGCCTGGATCCCACCAGCGAGTTGCATCTGCCTGCCGGTGCCCTGGTTGACAACACCGATCATCAACCCGGTCAAGGTGTCGGCCGTCGCTGGCAAGATCGGGGTCTTCCATACCGACGGAGTGGTACGCGACAACACGCCGCCGTCGTGGTCGAGCGTGGCGTCGACCACATGAGGCTTGATCATCACCCCACCGTTGGCAACGGTGCTGGCGACCATGGCCATTTGCAACGGCACCATCGTGGTGCTGCCTTGCCCGAAGCCGCCGATCGCCAACAGCGGGAGTTGATCGGTGAAATCGGAAACCTCGCCGAAGAAACTTGCGGCTGGTGCCGGCAGATCGATCGGCACCTTCTCGCCGACCCCCCACTTCTTCGTTCCGTCGACCATCAGCTGCGGGCCGAGCTCGGTGGCCAACTGGGCGAAGGGGATGTTGCAGCTGCGATAGAAGACCTCGACCATCGTGCCGCCGCACGCCTCGCCGCCATAGTTGGTGATCGGGTCGGTGGTCTGCGGTGGCAACCACGACTTCGAAACCGGGAAGACCCGATCGAGCGTGGTCGCGCCGTTCTCGAAGGCGATGGAGGTGGTGATGACCTTGAAGCTCGAACCCGGCATGTAGCGCTCTTGGTAGGCGTTGGCCAACAGCGGCTTGCCGGGCTGAGCGTTGAGGTAGGTCAGCACCGCCTCGGCCTGCTTGCTGTCGTGCACCGCAACATCGGCGGGGTTGTAGCGCGGGTTGCTGATCATGGCGATGATGGCGCCCGTGTGCGGATCCATGACTACGACCGAGCCTTCGCGCGTGCCGAGTGCGTCGGCTGCGACTTGCTGCACGTCGGGTCGCATCGAAAGCACGACGCTGCCCGTGGTCTCTGACCCGCGGAACAAGCCACCGATAGCACGCAACCGTTGTTCGGTGGTGTCGCCCATCAAGACGTCGTTCTGTGTGCGTTCGAGCTGCGTCGAGCCGAAGCTGAACGTGTAGTAACCGGTGACGTCGCCGAACAGATCGCCGAGTGGGTACTCGCGTTGGTAGCGGAACTGGTCGCCCCGCGTCGTCGGCACGCTGAGCGCCAGCACCGTGCCGTCGGCTGCCAGGATCGAACCACGCGGTCTGTTGAAGTCGCGTTCGGTCTGGCGGTTGTTGCGCGGATCGGCGTTGAGCTCTTGTTGGCGACCGACCGCCAACACGTTCAATTGCACGAACAGAATCAGGTAGCACGCGAGCAAGGCAACGGCGAGGCGGCGGATCTGCTTGTTCATGATCCGGACCCCGCCACTGCCTTGGCCACCGCGCGCCGGCGTCGGTAGGCCTCGAGACGTTCCTGCGGGGTGAGCTCGTTCGGCGTCTCACCGAGGTGCCGCGCGTTGGAATCGCTGACGCGCACCAGCAATGCCAACAGGACGTAGTTGGCGAGCAGACTGGACCCGCCGTAGCTGACGAACGGCAGGGCGATACCGGTGAGCGGAACCACGCGGGTGACGCCGCCGATGATG
This sequence comes from Ilumatobacteraceae bacterium, assembly GCA_025358075.1. GTDB lineage: Bacteria > Actinomycetota > Acidimicrobiia > Acidimicrobiales > Ilumatobacteraceae > JAENVT01. Next base: position 9,002 of record JANYKU010000119.1, on the reverse strand, counting down.
ATGAACGCCTGCATGCCGACGATCGTCGTCAGGCCGGTGGCGAGCAGCTTCTCGAAGGGCCGGTCGGAGCGGATGGCGATGCGTAAGCCACCGCCGATCATCAGCAGGAAGCCGATCAGGATCGCCGTGGTGCCGAGCAGGCCGAGCTCTTCACCGATGGCCGCGAAGATGAAGTCGGTCTTGGCCACGGGGATCTTCTCGGGGCTGCCGAGACCGAGGCCCGTGCCGCCCGTGCCGCCGTTGGCGAACGCGAACATCGCCTGCACGATCTGGTAGCCCTTGCCCTGGTACTGCGGCCACGGATTGCGCCAGATGGCGACGCGTGTCTTGACGTGATCGAACAGCCGCCAGGCAACGTAGGCCGCGCCGGAGAACAGCAGCAGGCCGATCACCAGGTAGCTCGCCCGCTCGGTGGAGACCCACATCATCACGACGAACAACGTGAAGAACAACAGCGACGAGCCGAGGTCTTTTTCGGCGACCATGACCACGACAGCGAAGCCCCACGCGAACGCGATCGGCAGCAGATGGCGGAGCTCGGGCAGGTGGAACGGACCGACCCGCCAGGCTCCCGAGGCGATCAGGTCGCGATGGTCGGCGAGGTACCCGGCGAAGAACAGGGCGAGGGCGATCTTGGCGAACTCACCAGGCTGGAAGTTGATCGGTCCGAGACTGACCCAGATGCGAGCGCCCCCCTTGATGGTGCCAACCCCCGGCACGAGCGGCAGCAGCAACAGCGTTGCGCCGATCGCCAGAAAGCTCCATTGGTAGCGGGCGAGGTCGGCCGCGCGCTGGATGACGATCAGCGTGGCGACGTAGGCGACGATGGCCACGAAGGTCCACGTCGTCTGCAGCCCGGCGGATCGCTCGCTGAGCCTGGCGATGATGACGTACCCGATGCCGTGCAGCAGTGCCGCCAGCGGAAGGATCGTGCCGTCGGCGCCCTTGGCCAGCACCCGGTTGGCGAGATGGGCCACGACCAGCAAGGCCAGTAGCACCAACAGGAACGGCACGAGGATCGGTGGGATCTTCGCGTTCTGCCCAAGTGAGGCCAGCGTGTACGCGGCACCCGTGATCGTCGCGGCCATCACGATCAAGCCGAGTTCGGTGCGCCGCCGTGCCGCGGCGATCGGTGAGGAGCTCATGGCCCTGACGTGGTCGCGCCGGCGATCGTCGTGGTCGACGTCGTGGTCGACGTCGACGTGGTGCTGCTCGTCGAGCTCGATGGTGTCGACGCGACCGTTGCGGGAACAGTGGCGACGGTTGTTGACGGTGATTTCTCGTTGCTGCCGCTGTTGTGGATGACGACTGCGGTCAACGTGACGACGATCGTCAGTACCGCAGCCGCGCCGAACAGTTTGAGGAACCGCTTCGGTCCCCAGCGACTGGGTTGCTGCACGTCCATCGGCCCGGCGATGACCGTGACCGGTGCGCCCGGTGCACCGTGTGGGCCGCTGGTGCCCGTGGCCGAGAGCATGCTGTCGGCGTCGGCGTCGATCATCGTCGAAGTCGAGTCGGACCCCGGCCACCCCGGCTCGGATTCGAGGCCGGTGTCGGCCGTGGTCGGTTCGACCCCTTGCAAGACATCGACGACCACGACGGTCACGTTGTCGCGCCCGCCGTTGGCGTTGGCCTTGGCAACGAGTTGGTCGGCGGCGGCTTGTGGATCGGTGGTGCCAAGGGCGATCGCGGCGATGTCTTCGTCGGGTACCTCATCGACCAGACCATCGCTGCACAGGATGAACCGGTCGCCGTGCACCATCGGCACGAGCCATGTGTCGACGCGAACCGTTGGCTCGATGCCGAGGGAGCGGGTGACGATGTTGCGCCGCGGGTGCGTGCGCGCTTCCTCTTCACTGATGTGGCCGGTGTTGACAAGTTCCTGCACGTAGCTGTGGTCGACCGTGGCCCGGTGGAGCACCTCGTTGCGCAGGAGGTAGGTGCGCGAGTCACCGACGTTGACCAGCGTGAAGCGGGCGACGTTGGATTCGTCGGCGCGCATCACGACCAGCGCGGTGAGGGTGGTGCCCATTCCGTGCTGGTCGACGCTGGCATGTGCCGCTTGGTAGATCGACGCGTTGGCCTCGACGACCGATGCGACGACGACGCCGACATTGCTGGCACCGGTGGCGAGGCGATCGCGGATGATACGGGCCGCGATCGAGCTGGCGACTTCGCCCGCTTGATGCCCGCCCATCCCGTCGGCGACACCGAAGACCATCGGCTCGCACACGAAGGCGTCTTCGTTCCCGCCACGCACCAGACCGACATCGGTCGCCGCGCCCCACCGCACGGCCGGTTGGTCAGTGAACGCGACGTGATCGCTCATCACTCGGCCTCGAGCACGGTGCTGCCGATCTGCACCCGATCGCCTTTGGAGATCTGCTCGGGAGTCGTCAGTCGCTTCCCGTTCAGATACGTGCCGTTGGTCGAACCGAGATCCTCGATCATGGTCGAGCCGGCGTCGCGGTACACACGGGCATGCAACTGTGAGACGAACGAGTCGTCGGGCATGACGATCGCGCACGTCGCGGCGCGGCCGATGGTGATCTCTGCGCCGATCGCGAACGTTGCGCCACGCGCCGCCTTGGGTTCGGTGACGACGAACCGGCCAACGGCGCCCCGACGACCGCGTGGTGCCCGTATCGCCCGTTTGGTCTGCTTGATCGGGGTGGCTGGCACAGGTGCGGCAACCGTGGGATCGGCGGACGCGATTGCGGCAGAGGCACCGCCTCTCGACACGGCGACGCCGGGCCGTGGCCCGCGGACCTCGCTCCACACTGCCCACAACACCCTGGCGAAGAACACGTACAGCAACGCGAGGAGCACGTACTTGAGAACGCCGAGCAGCGGCTCGGTGGCGGCTGAGATCACGACGCCTCGAAGCGCAGGTGCGTGCTCCCGACGCTCACGATGTCGCCATCGGCCAACGTTCTCTCGCCCTCGATGCGGATGCCGTTGACCTTGGTGCCATTGGTCGACCCGAGGTCGTTGATGACGAACGCCGTGCCGCTGGGGCGAATCTCGGTGTGCTTGCGGCTGACGTTGGCATCGGGCAGGGCGATCGTGCAGTCGGGTAACCGCCCGATCGTCACGGTGCGGTCGCTGAGTGTGACCCGCTCGCCCGAGGGCAGCACCAGGCTGGCCAGGCCGCCGCCGCCGGCTTCGCGCAGACGCGACGTCACCGTGAAGCGACCCGGCTTGAGACTGTTGTCGACCGCCATCGTCACCGCGACGGCACCCATGAAGTGAAAGCCCTCGGCGCGGGCGTACTCGCGCGCCGTTTCGCACAGCTCGCTGTTCAACGCTTCGTCGATGTCGGCGAACCCGGCGTGATCCTTGGCGCTGAGCCTGAAGCTGAAGTCGTTGGGCACGATTCGCCGGCCTTTGACGTCGATGCTGCGATTGTCGTCCATTTCGCGCAACAGCCGCCGGCCGAGCTCGACCGGACGAATGCTGGAGTGAGAACCACGCGAGAACACGCCCTCGACCATACGCTCTAGCGACCGCTCGAACGATTGCAATCCCATAACTTGGCGACAGGGTAGTGGGCCTGAGCAGGTGTTCGCGATCGCTCACGACTTTGTCGAGTTTCTGTGTGTCCGTCGCCCCGAGCAGCTTGGGCGCGATTCCGGCACTGGCAGTTCCACTTTCGCGCCCGAGCAGTGTGCTTGGGTTCGATTCCGGCACCACCGGTGCCGATCTCGCGCCCATGGAATGGGTGTTGGGGGTGAGGGTGCGGATTGCTAGCGTTGTGCGTCTACTCGGGCGAGTGGCGAAATGGCAGACGCGCTAGCTTCAGGTGCTAGTATTCGAAAGGATGTGGGGGTTCAAGTCCCCCCTCGCCCACGGTAAAGCCCCTGCTCAGCAGGGGCTTTACCGTGGTGTCTGGAAGCCCTTCTTCTACCGGACTTCTACCGGAGACTTGGCCTCACCGAGAAACCGATCGTGTGAAAGGCTGGCGGGATGTCACGCGATGCCGACGAAAACGGTGACGCCTATCTCCGTACGTACCGCTCTTTGGATGAAGTGATCGAACGCGACGACTTCTCCGTGGCGTGTACCGCCCAGGGCTTGCCCGCGCCGTCAGACCGGATGTTCAGGCACATTCGAAGCCTGTACCGCGATGGTCACGCCAACTACATAGCGATGAACCCGTACGATCAGATGCGCAAGGAAAGGCGCATAGCATGGACGCTCGAACGCCTTGATGCGCTGATGATCGGTCACGGTTACGAGAGCGATCGCTTGGACTTCAAGGAACTCATCTCAGAGAAGACGACCAAGAAGGTGTGGGCGGCGATGGCGAACGCTGGTGGCGGGGATGTTCTCTACGGCGTCGCTGAGAAGGACGGTCGTGCGGACAGCATCAAGCCGGTCTCCTTCGATGGTGTCGAGGAACAGTTTCTACAAATGAATGCCAGCGTCGACCCACCTGTGCGCCTGACGCTTACACGGATTCCTCACGGGACGGACACTGCGGGCGTCATCGCCATTCGCGTAGGCGCCGCCGCGAGGGGTGTGGTCCATCTCGTCGAGCACCGCGCTCCAGTGCGGGATGGAACTACAACGCGGTACATGACCTCCGAGGAGATCCGACGCTGGGTCCGCGAGGGCGAGCGACCTTCAGGTCCAGCGGACTGACCACGGCCCACCGTCACGAGAGGGCGTGATAGCCAGGGACTTGAACGTGAGGCGTGTCGAGGTAGACCTTGGCCTCAGGTGAACCAAGGAAACGACCGTGGCTCCAACGGATCTCCACGTGGCCGTCGATCGGTAGTTCGATACCACTTGATCGGTGGCGCACGACAGCCTGCCACACCACCTCCGGCTGACCAGCGTCCCTCGGGGCCATCTGAAAGGTCAGAAGCTCGTACTCCTGCATCCAGTCCCAAGCAGAGTCCACGCGTAGTCGGAGGTGCGCTGCCTTGTCGGTGCCGAGCACAAAGTAGGTCGCAGTCGAAATGCGCAACAGACGCCAGAGGAGCCTTAGCCGATCACGCGGCGACGAGACTGACATAGCCCACCGAGCCGCGGATCTTGAGGAGACCGCCTCGCATAGGTCGCGCCATGGGCCTTTGAGAGGAGTCGGCCAAGTCCTCGCGCTTAGCGCAGCCTTCAGCGAGGCCTGCTGGGTGCGAGTGAGGACGTTCACGTCCGCAGGGAGGCCAGTGATCCCTGCTTCCACTTTTGCGGCTGCATAGAGCGACTGGAACTCGACCGGTGCAGTTGCTGCGAACCAGTTCATGGTGGAGCGTTCTTCACCGACGAGAAGCCGTTCGAAGAGTCGAGCTGGCCCGGGATTCAGAAGGACCTTCGAGAGGTACTTGCAGCTGACGAGAAAGACGTGATCGATCCTGAGATCTGCCGGAATGACATCGTCACCGGGCGGCCGGTGAGGACCCTTCCACTCAGCTATGCGAGGCCGCCGACCACGTAGCGCATCGTCGGCAGCGAGAAAAGCCTGACCGTTCGCAAACGAAGTCGCGAACGACGCCTTGTGCCGGCCCTCGCCATGCGCAGCGACCAAGCGTGCCCAGGTGGAGTCCGGCACGTTGGAGAGTTGAGCAGGGCGATGAACGATTGCTGCGGGCAGGCTCGGTGCAAGCATGCCAAGCGCTGTTGCGATCTCCGTTATCTCGGTGAGGTCACCAGGCATCCGCTCAGTCCTCGAACAACGGTGTGAACTCCAGCTCCTGTGCGGCCAGTTCAACGTCGTGACCTGTGTACAACTCGAACGAAGGGTAGACGTCGACCTCTGGTCGATTCTGCATCCAGAGCTCCACGGCGTCGCCCCATTGCTCATCGCGGAGGGCTTGGCGGAGTCGATCGCGAAGGCCTTTGGGCAGCTCGTGTCCCGGGGTTCGCGAGATCAGTCTCAGTGCGAGCACCCAGTTCAGGGTGTCCTGATCCTCGGCGATGAAGACCTGCGGCGGGTCATCTCGAACGACGGCGCACGCCACTGACCTCGCCACTACTCGCTCCGCCGAGCGAGGTCTTGCGTCGTCCAGAATCCGGGCTGTGGATCGTCAGTGAAACTGCCCTTTGCATAACGCTCGAGCCTCTCGAGGCCGTCGGATGAGAGCATCTCGATCGCATCGAAGAACGCATCAGGGCCTGCCGCCCGAAGGGCCGTGTCGCCCTCGCTCGGACGCTTCGGCAGATGGCTGGTCAGGAATACGAGCGGAACCCTGCCTTCGCCGTTTCGCCCAAGTGAATCCCTCAGCGCGTAGGCCCGTCCGAGAGACTTCCAGACGGTGTCCGTCCGTAGTAGACCGCCTCGATGACTAGTAAAGGCGCCGGACACGTCGAAGAACCATGTCGAGTCGTCAGCGTCAGTCGCAACGAAGTTCACGGTGACGCCGGTCTTCCTGACACGGTGATTCCGCTCGGCAATCTTGAAACCTGCCTCGGTCAGCACTTGCTCGGCCAGCTTTTGCGCGGCTTTGCCTTCCTTGGTCGCACGACTCTGAAAGTCATCAATATCGTCTATCTCGACGGATGGAACCTTTGCTGTCAGGCGTCGCCCGGTCTCTGCGACGGGCGATACCGGGGCCAGCGCTTCAGTGACGCGCCGTCGAGCGATATCCACGTAGCTCGAGTCGAGGTCGTAGCCCACATAGCGACGTCTAAGGCGCGCGGCAGCGACGAGAGCAGACCCGCTCCCCATGAAGGGGTCGAGCACGAGATCGTTCTCGAACGTGTACAGCCGGATTAGCTGCTCTGGCAACTCGACCGGGAACGGTGCAGGATGACCAACTCTCCTAGCGCTCTCGGGCGGAATCGCCCAGATGTCCAAAGTGAGCGCCATGAAATCCTCGGTCATCAGTGTGCTCTCGTGCGGTAGCCCCTCCGCCCCGCGCTGCTTCACGGAACGCGCCCGATCGAACCGGCCCTTGCTCGCTACGATCACTCGCTCGCTGATGTCGCGCAGCACCGGGTTCGCGGCACTCCGAAAAGATCCCCACGCGCATGAGCCACTTGCCCCCTCACCCTTCTGCCAGATCAACTCTCCTCGCAGCAGGAGACCGAGGTCGTGTTCGAGGATTCGGATGACGTCCGCCGACAGGCTTCGGTAAGGCTTGCGACCGAGATTGGCGACATTGACCGCGATCCGGCCGCCCGGCTCGAGCTTCCGAACGCACTCGGCGAATACGTCGGTGAGCATCTCGAGGTACTCAAGATAGGAGGAGGGGACGCCCTCGCGCTCGAGTTCCTCTTCGTACTGTTTGCCCGCAAAGTAAGGCGGAGACGTCACCACAAGTGCGACCGACCCGTCCGCTACCTGGTCCAAGTGCCGGGCGTCCCCGCAGATAAACGGCTCGTCTACTGTGACCGGAAACGGCACGCTCTGGTCGTCGGAGAGCTCAGGGGCTCGAAAGCGGTCGTAGAACGGCTTCGAGTCATGGCTCTCACGAGCACTCACGCCGAAGTTGGACGTGGTTGTCTTTCGCCGCTCCTTCATCTGGCCTCCTTGTTCTTGGCTCGACGATATGGTACCCGTCCAGCGCCCGTAGATCGAACATACGCGCGAGTGTCGCGCTTCACTGTTCGAACGGCTCGACATCGACAACCCCCGCGTTCCTGATGTGGTCAGGTGGGGTGAATACCGCCCCGAAGTAGACGAAGACTGGTCGGAACGCCACTACCGAAAACTCCTGATCATCAAGCTCTACGATCTCATCGACGCCGTCAGCGCCGCGGGCCAGTTCGAGCTGCCTGCCATCGGAGTCATCGACTCTGGAGTAGATCCGCCCTGTCGCTCCGAGTGAGCCAAGGATCAGGTAGCTAGCGTCCTCGACTGGCTTAGCACTGCTGACTACGAGGTCATGGAGATCCCAGATGGCCTCAACCTCTGGGTCCTCGAACATGGCATGTAGCTCCTTCGGACGATGCGGGTACGTCAACCCACCGCCTTGCGCAAAGCCCAAGTTCAGTTCCTCTTCTAGACCGAGCAAGGCGGCTGGCTCACCTAGGAGCTTCTCGACGAGTTGCCGGATGTCGGCGGCCTCAGCCGCATACCGCTCCACTACACGCAGCAGGCTCGTTTCGAGAACAACTGCATTCCGTGCCATGCCGCGCGCCTCCAGATCATCTGCTAGCTCAGTGGCAAGGTGTTCTCCGTCGGCGAAATCCTTCGTGTTTGCAGTGATGAGGATGACGTGACCACCGGCCGCGACGGCACAGACTGACTCCCAGATCAGCGAATCTCGATATCCGCTTCCATGGGAGTTGAAGGGTCGTCGATGGGCCGACGCGCGAAGTATCAACTCCCGGTGATCCACATCAGGGATGGGGAGAATCGGGACGCCATGTAAGCGCTCTCTCAAGTAATCCAAGTAACCGTCGACTGTTTCCGTCGCGTTGCGATGAACTCCGAGGGCGTCGTCGTTCCAGTGGTCGTTGGAGATCCTGAGTCCCACTTGTTCAAGAGCGTTCCGCGCCTTTTCGAAGGCGCTCAATCGGGCCGGCATCTCGCGGCGGACCCATGCCGCCGCTTCGATGAGGCAGACCTCCGGAACGTGAAGCGTGATCCCGTGTGTCAGATGAGCCTGAAGCGCGGCCCTCCATGCTCCGCTGTTGAGACGCGGACTCTGGACGATGATGTTTGTATCGACAACAACACGAGGGGCGGCATCGGGATCGCGTACTCGACCTGGAGCGGCGTTCGTACCTCCCGGGCTATGGGGATCAATGCTCTCGTCTGAAACGGTCATCTCTCAACCGCCGATGATAAGGGCGGACACGAGCTCCGCTGCCTCATCGTGGAGTGTGGGACCTACGTGGCTGTACATGCCGAGCGTGATCGAGATCATCGAGTGCCCGAACCGCTCTTGAACGACTCGTGGGTGGACTCCTTGTTCGAGCGCCAGCGTCTGTGGGCGATCAGTGAATCTCGCGTTTGGCGATCGTCGAATCTCGCGGTAGTGGGGGTGGGTTCTTCCTGAATTTCAACGGCTGAGGGTGGTCCCTCCAGTGTGTCGAGCGACCAAGCATCGACT
>JANYKU010000108.1 GCA_025358075.1 Ilumatobacteraceae bacterium | reverse complement strand
CCTCGTCGCTCGCACCGAGCCGGCCGTAGCGGATGTTCTCCAGCACCGTCGTGCCGAACAGAAACGTGTCCTGCAGCACCAGGCCGAGCTTGCGACGCAGATCGCCCTTCTCGAGATCGCGCAGGTCGACGCCGTCGATCTCGATGGCGCCCTGATCGAGCTCGTAGAAGCGCGTGAGAAGGTTGACGATGGTCGTCTTGCCGGCGCCGGTCGGGCCGGCGCAGATGACCATGCCGAACGGCGAGTGGATCATCTTCGAGTAATGCAGATAGGTCTCGCGTGGGAAGCCCAGCTCGGACAGGCCGATCATCGAACGGCTCTTGTCGAGGATTCGCATGACGATCTTCTCGCCGAACACGGTCGCCACGCTGGCGACGCGGACGTCGACCTCTTTGCCGTCGATCACCGTCGAGAACTGTCCGTCCTGCGGCTTGCGCTTCTCGACGATGTTCATCCCGCTCATGATCTTCAAGCGACTGCTGAGCGCTGGGTGCACGCTGATCGGCAGGTTGAATGCCTCGACGAGGTGACCGTCGATTCGGAAGCGGATGCGCAACCGTTCGTCGAGCGGTTCGACGTGAATGTCGGACGCGCGGTCGCGGAGCGCCTGGCTGACGATGCGGCTGACCAGTTGGATGATCGGCGCCTGATCGTCGAGGCTCACCTCGGCGGCGGCGGCAGCCACCTTGCTCTGATCGTCGCCGACCTCGAAGCCCTTGACCAGCCGTTCGATCTCGCCGTCGGCGCGGTAGGTGCGATCGATGAACGTCCGGATCGTCGCCGGATCGGCAACCGTCCAACGCACCGCTCGGCCCGCAGCCGCTTCGACTGCCGCACGGCGAGCCGGGCTCGGGTCTGCGGCGATGACGACGAAGGCCCCGTCCTCTTCGGCGATGGCGATCACGCAGTGCGCCCTGACGATCTTTTCGTCGAGGAGGTCCTTGGCGTTGGCCGGAAGCGAGATCGCCTTGGAGTCGAGCGCAGCAACCTCGGTGACGTCGGCGATCGCCTTGGTCAGTTCGGCACGACCCACGCCGAACCGGCCGAGCACGATGTCGGCGAACTGCAGCAGGTCGCCGTTCGCCGCTGACAACGCAGTCGCCAGGTTCTCGACGGCGAGCTGCTCGCCATCGACCAGCAACTGCCCGACGCGCATGCACTCTGCCGCTGCCTCGCCCGGCGTCGCGGCCACGGCCTGCGACCGCGGCGGCAAGAAGGCCGGAGCTGCCTCAGTCGGTTCGATCTTCTTGGTGAAAAGTGCCATTGTGCCCGTCTCCCGCCAAAATGGGGGCGTAGCCAGCTCCTCGTCAGAATGACGAGTAGCTGGGTTCCGATGAGGTCTCGACGCTGCTCGCAGGCTGCGTGTGGTTGGTGCCCGGCGACATGAGCCCGCCACCAGATGTTGCTTCGGCCTTGCGGACGAACTGATTCGGATCGAGCTCGAGCAGTGCTCGCTCGATCTCTTCGAGCCGTTCGAGTTGAACGGCCTCGCCGACGTCCATGGTGTCGGCCAGCTGCGCCTCGATCTCCGACATCCGCAGCGCGGCAGCGTCGAACTTCTCCTCCTGTGCGGCGATGAAACGGTCGACCTCGATACGCACCAACATCGCCTCGCCAACAGCGCTCGACAGCTGCTCTTTGACAGCGCTGAGCGCTTCTTCGTCGACTTTGGCGACGTCTTGGGCGAGGCCGTCCATGCGCTCGTCGGCCTCGATCAGCTTGGCCTCGAGGTCCACGAGCCGCTTCGACAGGGCCCCCATCGCGTCGTCGAACCCGGAACCGAGCCTGCCGAGCGAGGCCTCCAGGTTGGCGAGCTTCGCACCGTTGTGCTCGTTGATCCGCTCTTCCATCGCCAGCGCCCGGTCGACCATCTTCATGTCGATGGTGTCGACGCGCTGCGACAGGATCTGGCTGTGCTCGGCCAGCTGGCGGGCCAAGTCGGCGCCGGATTGATCGACCAGCACGCGCACGTCACCGATGCGCTGCTCGATCACTCGGGTCACGATCTGATCGCCGTCGTCCATGCGCTTCGACAGCGCGGCGACGGTCTCGTTGATCGACGAGACGACGGCGGCGACCTGCTCGTCGAAACGACGACTCGACTTGTGCAGCTCGTCGATCTGCGATTCGGTGGCAGCCGTCTTGCGCTCGAGGTAGTCGCGCAAGCCCTCGCTGACCGCGGCGAACTGCACGAGCGAGGGGAGGCTCGCCAGCTTGTTGTTGATCGTCGTCAGCGTCTGGTGCTGGTGGTTGGCGAACTCCGCGAGCCGCTCCTCGAGGGCTGCCTGCAGCGCTGCCTGGTAGCGCTCGTTGGTCTCCTGGTTGGCGTCGACACGCTCGGTCAGCCGTTCCAACTGCTGGGCGAACTCGGCACGCATCTCTTCGCGCGACGCTTCGACGTGACGAGTCATCGTCGCCACCGATTGCGTCAGCTGACGCTCGACCGCGCCGCCGATCGTGGCGGCCAAGATCTCCGTCGAGGACGGTGCCGCTGCCATGGGTGCGGACGACGGTGGGTCACTCGGTGCCGCAAGCGCCCACGCAGGCTTGATCGGTTCTTCGTTCGCCACGGACATTTCATCGGTCCAACTTGCCCCAATCTTGAGAGATCTTTGGCCGCTACGGTGGCGTCATGCGCGTTCACCTGATCGACGGAACGTACGAGTTGTTCCGCCAACATTTCGGCCAAGTTGCCCGCCATTCCGACGCCGGGCTGTACGCCGGGACGGTCGGTGTCATCGCCTCCACATTGCAACTCGTCAGCGACGGCGCGACCCACCTCGGCGTCGCCAGCGATCACGTGATCGAGAGCTTCCGCAACGACATGTGGCCCGGCTACAAGACCAGCGCCGGCATGGCTCCCGAGCTGTTGACGCAGATCCCGGTGATGGAAGAAGCCCTGGTCAGCGCCGGTTTCACGACATGGGCGATGGTCGAACACGAGGCCGACGACGCATTGGGCGCGGCCGCGGCCGTGGCGGGCGACGACCCTCGCGTCACCCAGGTGATGATCATCACACCCGACAAAGACCTCGGCCAGTGTGTGCGCGGAACCCGCATCGTGCAGTACGACCGGCGCAAGGGCGAGATCATCGACGAGGACGCGGTCACGCTGAAGTTCGGCGTCGGCCCGGCTTCGATCGCCGACTACCTGGCGCTCGTCGGTGACTCGGCCGACGGCTACCCCGGGATCGCCGGATGGGGTGCGAAGAGCGCGGCGACGGTGCTCGCCAAGTTCGGTGCGATCACCGAGATCCCGACGTCGTCGCGCGACTGGGGGCTCCCGGCGTTGCGCGGCGCCGAGAAGCTCGCCGTGACGCTCCGCGACAATCTTGAGCTCGCCTTGCTCTTCCGCAGGATCGCCACCATCGAGACCGACGTGCCCGTGGGTCGCGTCGACGACTGGCACTGGAACGGTCCGACCGATGGCTTCGCCGCGTTCGCCGCACGCCTCGATGCGCCCCATCTGGCAGAGCGTGCCAAGCGACTGGCAGAACGCCGTGCGACACAGCGACCGGCACCCGCCGAGTGAGGTGACGGCCAGGCTACCTGCGGCACACAAGCGTTACCGTTGAAGGCTGCTACCTCCCGGTCCTGACCTGATTCCCGGACGCCCGTCGCACAGGGCCCGACCGTCACCTCACCGGGCGGGTGCCACGGTGCGGTGATGCAACCCTAGCGGTCACCGCTACCCTTGCGCTCCCCGGGAGGGGTGCGAGAGCGGCCGAATCGGCACGCTTGGAAAGCGTGTGAGGGGCAACCCTCCGTGGGTTCGAATCCCACCCCCTCCGCTGTGACGGCATTGACCGACGACCAAGCCATGCGGCTGGCGCTCGAAGAAGCGGCCGCGGCCACGATCCACGGCGATGTACCGATCGGCGCGGTCGTCGTGCGCGATGGAGCGTTGATCGCCGCCAGGCACAACGAACGAGAACTGACCGGTGACCCGACCGCGCACGCCGAGGTGCTCGCGATCCGCGATGCGGCCCGAGTGGTCGGTCACTGGCGGCTGCTCGACTGCACCGTGTACGTCACCCTCGAACCGTGCGCGATGTGCGCCGGGGCACTGGTCAACGCGCGCATCGGTCGACTCGTGTACGCCGCCACCGACCCGAAGGCCGGCGCCGTTGCCAGCCTCTACGAGCTGTGCAGCGACCCGCGGCTCAACCATCGACTCCCGGTCGTCAGCGGTTTGCACGCCGAGCAGGCGGGCGAGTTGTTGCGCGCGTTCTTTGCCGATCGGCGCCGCTAGCTAGTGGTCCTGCCGATAAGTACATCGGTGTAAGTTGAGTTGCAGTCCCGTGTTGGTGCGGAGGTGGCTGTGTCTCGTCGTTCGCCTTTCGAGGTTCAGTTGTGCAGCGAGGACCGCATGGTTCTCGAAGGGCGATCATCGTCGCGGAGCGCACCGCACGCAGAGGTGATCCGGGCCCGGATCGTGTTGCTGGCCGCGGAGGGTGCACGGAACATCGATATCGCCGAGCGGGTCGGGGTCTGTGTTGATGTGGTGTCGAAGTGGCGTCAGCGGTTCTGCCAACACGGTCTGGCTGGTCTGAAGGACCGGCCCCGGTCGGGGCGGCCGCGCACGTTCGGACCTGCGGTCGTTGCGGGGGTCAAAGCGCTCGCGTGTGAGCCGCCGGAGCAGCGCGAGGTTCCGTTGTCGAGGTGGAGTTCACACGAGCTCGCCGCCCAGGCGGTGACCGAGGGGTTGGTCGATGCGATCTCGTCGTCGACGGTGCGGCGCTGGCTGCACGCCGATGCGATCAAGCCGTGGCGTTACCGATCATGGATCTTCCCGCGCGACCCGAAGTTCGCGGAGAAGGCGGCACGGGTCCTTGACCTCTACGCCAGCGTCTTCGATGGTGTTCCGCTCGGACCGAACGACTATGTCATCTCCGCCGACGAGAAGTCACAGCTGCAGGCGTTGCACCGCTGCCATCCGGGCCGCCCGGCAGGTCCGGGGCATCTGGCCAGGGTCGAGTTCGAGTACGAGCGTGGCGGCACGCTCGCCTACATGGGCGCATATGACGTGCACCGCGCCCGCCTGATCGGCAAGGTCGCCGACAAGACCGGGATCGTGCCATTCATGGAACTCGTCGACAAGGTCATGACCCAAGAACCGTACGCGAGCGCGCGGAGGGTCTACTGGGTAGTCGACAACGGCTCATCACACATCGGGCAACGATCGATCGATCGGATGACGGCTGCCTGGCCGAATGCCCGCCTCGTGCATCTCCCGGTGCACGCCTCCTGGCTGAACCAGATCGAGATCGTGTTCTCGATCATCCAACGCAAGGTCGTCAAACCAGCCGATTTCGCTGACCTGACCGTCCTCGCGGATCGCCTCCAACGGTTCGAGGATCGCTACAACCAGACGGCACACCCGTTCGATTGGCGCTTCACGCGCACCGACCTCGCCGCGATGCTGGACCGCCTCGACACCCACCGACCCGAGCTCGAGACAACCCTCGCCGCCTGAACCAGACAAGGCAAGATATGGGGCGATGAAGGCGCCCCCCGAGTCGACCAAACACAGCCTCACCGTCCGCCTCAACGACCACGCCCGAAACCGCTGGCCCGAACTCGAACGTGTCGATCTGAGGTTCCGGGCCAACTTCGCCTACCTCGACGGTCGCTACCCGGACGGAACCATGATCAAGCTCTGCCGGCTGCGCTACGGCGGCTCCGCCCACCTCTGGGGCTTCGCCATCTACCGAGCCAGCCACGACGACTACGAAGACTCCTACCTTCCAACCGGAACACACGTCGGCACAGCCGAAGAAGCCCTCGACTGCGCCTGCGGCCTCTACCTCAACGACCACACCGCATGGACCACCGATACACCGACGAACTAACGCGCGGCACCACTAGCAGGGTGCTGAAAATCGACTCTCGGGTCGCTTCGCCGATCGATCTACCAGGTGTTCTGGATCGCGAAATGGACCGAAATCGGTGTTCTTCAGCACCCTGCTAGCCGCCCAGTCCGGCAAACGCACGCTTGATGGCCTCGGCAACCTCGTCGGCGATCGTCGACGCGTCGACTTCATCCGACGGAGCGGAGGGCGCCGCTGGTGGGTGCGTGGCCGGCAACGACCTTGCCGCAGTCACGGGCGGCGTCGCCGCCAGCGGAGTGATCGGCATGCGCTGTGTCGCCATTGGCGGCGGTGGCGTGGTGATCGTCATCGACCTGGTCACCGGTACTGCAAGCGTGATCGGTGGCGCGTCGAGCTTGTTCCTGGGCTCGCTGTGCGTCTCGGTCATCGGTTTGGCGGCCGGCCTCGATTCGGCGACGACTGCGGTCGCCTGTTTCGGCTCGGGTTCAGCCACCGACGGCTCGTAGTGCCGACCCCCGGTCGACGCGGTGTGCGGATACCAACGGTCGATCCCACTCGGGTGACGCCGATACAGCACCAGCTCGTATCCCGTGACGTTCCTGTTGGCCACGTCGACCATCACGTCGTCGGTGAAGAGCTCGGCACACAGTTCGACGGACGACCGATCGATCGACGGATCGGCGTCGAACATCCGCCCGACGTGCTCGACTCCGTTGACGATCAACGTGCCGCGCTGCATCTGCTCGCGGGTGATCACGCCCTCCATCATCAGGCGGATCGCCAGGGCGCCGTCCGTGCTTCGCTCGGCGAAGTACACGACCCCGTCGCGCATGAAGACCCGCGTGGTGGGGGCCGTCTGGAGCGTCAGCTCACCGGTGAGGTGCTGACGACGCGCCGCTTCGATCACCTGCCAAGCAGGCCGAGGGCTGAAGTCGGTCTCGTTCGGAAAAAGGTTGATACCAGGCACAGCCCTTGCATCGGCAAAGCGGCGAAGCGTCTTGAGAGAACTTTGCCCGCCTGCGGCACCCATCGAAACCGCTAGCCTGCCACCCGGAAGGATGCCAGAGCGGACGAATGGGACGGTCTCGAACACCGTTGAGGTCTTATGGGTCTCCGTGGGTTCGAATCCCACTCCTTCCGCTCAGAAGGCAAGCCGAATGCATTGAACTCCGGTTTCTCGCGGCCATCGTGGCCGCGTACGACCAAACCTCGCCCGTTTGCGCGGGTCAGCTGCAGCGCAGGCCGTCGGCGGGCAGGTGACCGACCGGGTCGACCAGGTAGTTGTCGACCGCCGCGGTCGAGCAGGCATTGACCAGGTAGCCGGTGTGGTGGTTGCCGACGACCGTGACCAGGTGGCCGTTCTCCAATGTCGAGGCCATCTTGCGAGCGCCGTCGAGCGGTGTCGCCGGGTCTCCGGTCGTTCCCAATACGACGATCGGCCCGGCCCCCTTTCCGGTGATGGCGATCCTGGGGTCGCGTGTCGGCGGGAAGAACGTGCAGAAGTAGTCGCCAACCGTTCTCTCGTCGAATCGCGGGGCGACCGACTCGAACAGCAGCACGGCGGCGTCTTCTTCTTGCACTGTCGGCCGTTCGGTCGTATCCATGCAGGTGATCACCTGGAACGCCTCGATGAAGTTGTCGTAGGTACCGTCCTTGCGTCGAGAGTAGTACTCGTCGTAGAACGCCAGCAGCCCGGCCCCATTGCCCTTCTGTGCCTTGGCCAAGGCATCGGCGAGTCGCGGCCAGTCGGCGTCGGAGTACATCGCCTGGCCCAATCCGGCCAGAGCCACCTGGAGATTCACTGGCGGCCGGCCGCCGGCGCTCGGCAGGGGTGACTCGTCGATGGACCTCATCAGACGATCGAAGGCGCCCGCCGCATCGCCACCGTTCTGAAACGCGCATGCGCTGTCTGCGCTGCACTGAGAGAGGAACGTCGTCAAGCTGTCCTCGAAGCCCTTGTCCTGCTGCAGCGCCTTGGCCTGTTCTCCCGCCGTGGGATCGACCGCCCCGTCGAGCACCGCGGCGCGCACCGTGGAAGGAAAGAGCGTCGCCCAGGTGGCCCCGAGCTCGCTGCCGTAGCTGAACCCCAGGTAGCTGATCTTCGCTTCGCCCAAGGCGGCACGAATGGAGTCCATGTCGCGCGCCGAGTTGTTCGTTCCCACGTACTGGTAGAAGGCACCGTTCTTGTTGACGCAATCGGTGGCGAACTCCTTGGCCAGGTCGACCAGCTGTTGACGTTTCGCCGGATCATTGGGAGTGATGTCGCCGATCGCGAAGAAGTGGTCGTAGTCGTCGGTGCAGTCGATGTGGGGGGTGGTCTTCCCGGTGCCGCGCGGATCCCACGCCACGATGTCGAAGTGATCGAGCACTGCCTGGCCGAAGTTCTGTTCGGCGAACAGGGCGAAGTCGGTGCCCCCCGCACCCGGACCACCCGGGTTGATCAGCAGACTGCCGATCCGCTCGTTGGGCTTCATCGCCAGGTGACGAGCGAGGTTCAGATCGAACGTGCCCTTCGAGGGATCGGAGTAGTCCATCGGCACGGTGAGCGTCCCGATCTCCACCCGGCCCTGCTGGACCGGAGTCCAGCCAAAGGGGTCGGATTGTGTGTCGAACGTGGCGTCGGAATGATCCGCCTGGGTCGCTCTGACGACCGGACCGCCG
The DNA here is from genome assembly GCA_025358075.1 of Ilumatobacteraceae bacterium. Taxonomy (GTDB): domain Bacteria; phylum Actinomycetota; class Acidimicrobiia; order Acidimicrobiales; family Ilumatobacteraceae; genus JAENVT01. The sequence goes on along the minus strand of JANYKU010000108.1, from coordinate 4,662 downwards.
GCGCACGCCGCCAGTACCACGACGCACCAGATCATCGAGCCCACGCGCCGCTTCAAGGTGCGCCAGCGTATGGCCCGCCGAGCCTCGTCGCTCGGCGGCGCCCCTATCCTCGAATCCATGCGAATGGGCCCACACATGTTGCTGCCAGGCGACAGAGACGCCGTCAAGGGCGCCCACCTTCAAGGCAGCGCTGTGCGGCGCGCGTGGGGGTTCGCGCGGCCGTACCGAGCGATCATCATCTTCTTCCTGGTGACCATCCTCGTCAGCGCAGTGCTCGAACTCGTGCCGGCGTTCGCTTTCCGCTCGATCCTCGACGACGCCATTCCCAAGCACAACCGATCGATGATCACGACGCTCGCCGCGATCGTGGTCGCCGCGGCGGTCGGTGACGCGCTGCTGGCCATCGTGCAGCGGTGGTGCTCGGCGCGGATCGGCGAGGGTTTGATCTACGACCTGCGCGTTGCCTTGTTCACCAAGGTGCAGCGCATGCCCGTTGCCTTCTTCACCCGTACCCAGACCGGCGCCCTCAGCAGCCGGCTCAACAACGACGTCGTCGGCGCACAGAACGCCGTCACCAGCACACTCGGCAGCGTGGTCAGCAACGTGGTCGTGTTGGCCACCACCCTGGCCGCAATGATCACCCTCGAATGGCGCCTCACCCTGCTGGCGCTCGTCGTGCTGCCGTTGTTCATCGTCCCGGCCAAACGGGTCGGCAAGCGGTTCCAAGCAATCGCCCGTCAGCAGATGAACACCAACGCTGAGATGAACTCGCAGATGGCCGAACGGTTCAACGTCGCCGGTGCCCAACTGGTGAAGTTGTTCGGCAGGTCCGACGACGAGACCACGTTGTTCTCGGCGCGAGCCGTCAAGGTCCGGGACCTCGGCATCAAGTCGGCGATGTACGGGCGGGTGTTCTTCGTCGCCCTCGGGCTGGTCGGCGCGCTCGGCGCGGCGGCGATCTATGGCATCGGCGCCAATCTCGTTGTCAGCGGCAACATCAAGCCGGGAACGCTCGTCGCCCTGGCCGCGCTCGTCACCCGGGTCTACCAGCCACTCACCGGGCTGACCAACGCTCGCGTCGACCTGATGACCGCGATGGTCAGCTTCGAGCGGGTGTTCGAGGTGCTCGACGCACCCGAGAGCATCACCGATCGGCCTGGCGCCGTCGACTTGGTCGAGCCCAAAGGTCTCGTCGAGTTCAACGACGTGACGTTCCGGTACCCGACTGCGGCAGCGGTGACCGTGCCGTCCCTCGAAGCACCGAGCGCGGTGCTCGGTCACGACCCCGACCGCGATGTTCTGGTCGGGCTCACCCTCAAGTTGCACCCCGGAGAAACGGTGGCGCTCGTCGGCGCCAGCGGTTCGGGCAAGACCACGCTGGCCGGGTTGATCCCCAGGTTGTACGACGTCACTGGCGGAACCGTCAGCTTCGACGGTCACGACGTGCGCGATCTCACCCAACAGACGTTGCGTGCCGCGATCGGTGTGGTCAGCCAAGATCCTCACCTGTTCCACGAGTCGATCGGCGACAACCTGCGTTACGCCAAACCCGACGCCACCGATGCCGAGCTCGACGCGGCGTGCCGAGGGGCGCGGATCTACGACACCGTCGCCACGTTGCCCGACGGCTACGACACGATGGTCGGCGAGCGCGGCTATCGGTTGAGTGGGGGCGAGAAGCAGCGGCTCGCCATCGCCCGGCTGCTGCTCAAGAACCCGGTGGTGATGATCCTCGACGAGGCCACCAGCCATCTCGACAACGAGAACGAGGCCCACGTGCAGGCGGCGTTCGACGAGGCCCTGCGCGGGCGCACGGCGCTGGTGATCGCCCATCGCCTGTCGACGATTCGCGACGCCGACCGCATCGTCGTGCTCGATGGCGGTCGAATCGTCGAGGAAGGTACGCACGAAAGCCTGATGGCCCTCGATGGCCTGTACGCCGCCCAGGTCCGCGCCGGGGAGAACACCCTTCTCCCGGGGTAGCTCCAGCTACCCATCCGCGAACCCTGTAACACCCCGTCGTCATGATGGTGCTCATGGAGATCGCACTCGTCATCTGCCTCGTGGCCGTCACGGCGGCCCTCACCTGGCTGCTCGCCCGGCGCCAGTCGGTGGCTCCCGCTGCTCCTGCCCCGGCGCCGGTGTCGGCCGAGGTCATCAGCCAGGCGGCCATGCTGGCGGTCGAGCAAGCCATCACGATGAGCCGCGAGCAGCTCGGTGCCCACACCCTGGCCAGCGACGCTGCGCTGGCCGGGCGCCAGCAGCTGATCGACCAGCGTCTCGGCGAGGTGCAGACCGGTGTGCACAGCGACATCGAGCGGTTGTCGCAGCTGGTGCAGCAGCTCGGGCAGGCCACGTCCGAGCGGTTCGGCCAGGTCGATCGCTCGTTGCAGGTTCATTCCGAGATCACCCAGATGCTGTCGTCCACCACCAACAGCCTTCGCGAGGCGTTGGCCAGCTCCAACGCCCGCGGCCAGTGGGGCGAACGCATGGCAGAAGACGTGCTCCGCCTGGCCGGCTTCCGCGAGGGCATCAACTACCACAAGCGCACGGCCGTGGTCGGCGAGGGCACTGGCATTCCCGACTTCACGTTCCTCCTGCCGAAGGGGCACGTGCTGTTCATGGACGTCAAGTTCCCGATGGCCGCCTATCTCAAGTACCTCGATGCGACCACCGAAGCCGAGCGCTCGGCCCATCGGGCGACGTTCGTTCGCGATGTTCGTGCCCGGGTGCGCGAGCTCGCCCGCCGCGAGTACGCAGCCACCGACGATCGGTCCACGGTCGACAACGTCCTGCTGTTCGTGCCCAACGAAACGGTCAGCGCCTTCATCCACGAGAGCGACAACGGGTTGATCGAAGAGGCGATGGCTTCCAACATCGTCATCTGCTCGCCACTCACGCTGTTCGCCTTCCTCGGCGTCATCCGCCAGGCGTTCGACAACTTCGTCATCGAAGAGACCAGTCAAGAGATCCTTCAGTTGCTCGGCAAGTTCGGGCAGCAGTGGTCGAAGTACACCGAGTCGGTCGACAAGGTGAAGCGCGGGTTCGACACGCTGAATCGTTCGTTCGACGAGCTGGCCACGACCCGCCGGCGGGCACTCGAACGGCCGCTCAATGCAATCGAAGACCTGCGCCGCAAGCAGCAGCTGCCGATCGATGGCCAACTGTTCGGCGTCGACGAGGTCGACGAGCTCGACAACGTGCGCGAACTCGGCGCCTGACGCGCCAGACTCTCGGCGATGAGTCAGGTGGCGTTCGACTTCGACCTCGACGACGGTGGTGTGCCCACCTACACGGTCGGCGAGCTCTCCGAAGCGATCAACTCGGCGCTACGCAGACGGTTCACCGATGGGGTATGGGTCCGCGGCGAGATCCAAGGTTGGAGCGAGCGAGGGGCGCACGCCTATTTCCGCCTCGTCGAAGAGACCGACGACGGCAAGGCAGCGATCAACGTGCAGTTCTTCGCCAACGCCCGAATGCGACTGCGACCGATCCTGACCAAGCATCGACTTCGGCTGGGCGACGGGCTGAAGGTGCGCATCTTCGGGAACCTCGACTTCTTCGCCCCATCGGGGCAACTCGGCCTGAAGATGAGTGGCCTCGACCCGCGGTTCACCCTCGGCGAGATGGCATTGGAGCGCGACGATGTCGTCCGCCGCCTCGTCGCCAGCGGGTTGTTCGACGCCAATCGGCGCACCAAGGTGCCTGCCGCGCCGCTACGCATCGGCGTGGTCACCAGTACCGCCAGCGCGGCGTGGGCCGACTTCACCCACGAGCTCGATCGCAGTGGCATGGCCTTCCGGCTCAGGGTCATCGACGTTCGCGTGCAGGGAGAGTGGGCCGTCGACATGGTCTCGGCGGCCGTGCGTACGCTGACCCGCCACGACGATCTCGACGTTGTCGTGCTGATCCGCGGTGGGGGCTCGAAGACCGACCTGGCAACGTTCGACCACATCGCCATCGCCACGGCGATCGCCACCTCACCGCTGCCGGTCTTCACCGGGCTCGGTCACGAGATCGATCGCAGCATTGCCGACGACGTCGCCCACAGTTCGTTGAAGACTCCCACGGCATGCGCCGCGGCGTTGGTCGAGCACGTCTACGCCTTCCAGTCCGACGTCGAGCGGGTGTGGTCGGCCATCGACCGGCGCGCCGCCCGTGTCGTCCGCGAAGCCAGTACCGCGCTCGTTGCGATCGCTCACGGCGTTCGCCGAGCGACCGTCTCGGCGGTCGAGCGCAGCGACGATCGCCTCGCCCACCGCCGTCAGCGACTCGGCGTGGCCGCCGATCGCGCCCTCGAACGGTCCACCCTCCGAATCTCGGCGGCACGTGCCTCGTTGCTCCGGGCGCCGGCCCGGTTGGATCCGGAGGTGCGTCACCTCGACGCCGTCGCCGCCAGAGTGCGATTGCTCGACCCGGTGCACACCATGGCACGAGGTTGGAGCATCACCCGCACGAGCGACGGCACGATCGTGCGCAGCGCCGACGATCTCGCGCCCGGCACCACGATCACGACCACCTTCGCCAAAGGAAACGCCCGCAGCCGCGTCGAGGAGACCAGCACATGAGTGAACCCGTCGCCAGCGGCTACGCCGCGGCCCTCGCCGAGTTGGAGACGATCCTCGGCGAACTGGAGCGCGCCGACGTCGACATCGACGTCGG
>JANYKU010000146.1 GCA_025358075.1 Ilumatobacteraceae bacterium | reverse complement strand
ACGAGCTCGAGTCCGGCGATCTCGTGCAGGCCGCCCGGCTCCTGGAACGGGCCGACCGTGAAGCGCCCGAGAACCGATTGCGCATCGACGTGGTCAGGATGCGCGCCGAGGTTGATGGCCAACTCGGACTCGACAGTGCCGTCGAGCACCTCGGCCGCGCGGCCCGACTCGGGTTGGATCCGATCGTGCTCGCCGAGACAGCCCTCGATCTCCTCGATCAGGAGCGCGATCACTCATGGTGCGCATCGATCCTCGACATGGTGCAGCCGGCTCGCGACCAGCTCGAAGTGCGTCGTCCACACCTCGCGCTGCGCCTTCAGCTCGCCGAGAGCGTGCTCGTCCCAGCGAATGCACGGGCGTCGAGCGACGACTCGGCGGAGTTGTCGGCTGAGATGTCGTCGTCGTCGACCGGACGTCTGCTCGCGGTGCAACAGATCGTTCGGTCGGCCGCCCGTTTGGACTGCACGTACGAGCAGCTTGTCGACAGGCTCCGCTTCCTGTTGACCCCCGATCTGCTCCACGGTGGCGGGCTCGTCCAAATAGCGATCGTCGCGGCCGCGCTCAGCGCCCTCGTCAGAGTCGGCGCATACACGACCGCCGAGCCGCTGATCAGATCGGCGATCATCGAGGCCGAATCAACTGGCAGGCAACTCGATGCCGCGGCCTACACGGTCGTGCTCGCTGAGTCACTTGCGATGCAAGGTCGAGTGCTCGCTGCCGAGCAATCGATCGCCGACATCAACCTTCACGGAGACAACGCGATCTCGCGGTGCGCCACGATCCAGGCGCGGTTCTTCGCCGCGCTGCGCGAACGCGCCGGTCAGGACCCGATCCCCGAGCCGATCATCCCGGCAGCGCTCGCTCCCGGGCTCCTCGAGCTCGGCGCCTCGGCGGGGATGTTCCTCACCGAGCTCACGGCTCGGGTGCAGCTCCTCGACGGTGACGCCGCGGGTGCGTTGACCAACTTCGACAGGCTGGCCTCGGCCGCCGAGCAGGCCTCCGTGCGCAACCCGGCATTCGCGCCGTGGCGCGCGGGGCGCTGCGCTGCGCTTGCCGGACTGGGTCGCAAGCACGAGGGTGCTGCACTCGCCCGGGAGAACCTCAAGCTGGCGTGGGCGTTCGGTTCGCCGATCACCATTGCCGATGCCCTGGCATGCGTCGCCCGATTCCAAACTCCTGAAGATCAGGTCGACCTGCTGAACGAAGCCGTCAGCCTCGTCGTCGACACCAAGGCCGAGTTGCTGCGCTGCAACCTGTTGATCGAGCTCGGCTTCGCCAGGCACTACGCCGGCGATGCGCCAGCGGCCCGTACGGCATTCCGCGACGGGGCCGATCAGGCAACACGGCTCGGTGTCACCCGGCTCGCCGGTGTGGCCGGCCGCGGCTTGCTCGCATGCGGCGGTCGTCCTCGCCGACTGCAGACGACAGGGCTCGAGTCACTGACCCCGGCCGAGCTGCGAGTGGTGAAGCTGGCCGCTGACGGCTCCACGAACGTGTCGATCGCAACGTCGCTGTTCATCAACTTGAAGACGGTCGAGAGCCACCTGACTCGGGCCTACAAGAAGCTCGGAATCGGAGACCGCGCCGAGCTCAAGGCTGCGCTCGACTCGAGCGACTCGAGCGACGTCGACGCCCTCCAGGATCCTGTAGCTCGATAGGAAGCACCGGGGTGACCCGCAGCCGACCACTCGTTGCTCTCGGCTGCCTCGGCCTCATCGTCGCCGCGTGTTCGTCGTCGGGCGACGTCACGCAGCCACCGGTCGGCTCGGTGGCTTCAGCGACGGCGCCTACCACGGTGGCACCGACACTCACGGCGCCGACGCTGACGACGACTGCGAGTGTCAGCACCGCTGCGAATTCAAAGGTCACACTTACTCCCGGCACCAGCTGGCAGTGGCAACTCGGTGGAACCGCGATCGACGAGACCGTGCTCGACGCTGTCGACAATCCCAAGAAGATGTTCGACATCGACTTGTTCACCACCGAGGCATCGACCATCGATCGCCTGCACGCCAAGGGCATCACCGTGATCTGCTACATGGAAACCGGAGCGTGGGAGAGCTACCGACCCGACGCCGCGCAGTATCCGTCAGGAGTGTTGGGCAACGGGGTCGACGGCTTCCCGGATGAGCGATTCGTCGACATCCGCCAGATCGCCGTGCTGCTTCCGATCCTCTCCGCCCGGCTCGACCTCGCCACTTCGAAGGGATGCGATGGCATCGAGCCCGACCTCGACGACACCTACAACGGCTACACGACCGGGTTCCCTCTGACCGAGGCCGATCAGTTGGCCTTCAACCACGCCATCGCCGACGCCGCCCATGCTCGCGGTCTGCTCATCGGTCTCAAGAACGGGGCGTCGACCGATGGTTCGTTCGAGCGGGCGATGGTGGAGTTCACCGACTGGGCCCTGAACGAGGAGTGCAACACATTCGACGAATGCTCGGGTTACTCGGTTTTCATCGAGCAGAACAAGGCCGTCTTCCAGGTGGAGTACATGCACCCGAACGGCACTGCCGTTGCCGACTTCTGTCCGAGCGACAACGCCGCCAACTTCGACGGTCTGCTCAAGGATGCGAGCGGTTCGCTGGCAGCCTTGCCGCGCGTCGCCTGCCGATTCGGATGATCATCCTGCGCTCTCTAGGTTCAACGAGCCGTTCTGCCAGTCGAGACGCCATGCCTTGACCGGCCCGATCGACAACAATCCGTTGGAACCCAATTCGAACGTGACCATCATCCTCTGGTCGTAGCCGCGCTCACGCACCAGATGGGCTCGTCCTACGAGACGGTGGTTGATGGCCGCATCTCCTGGTGCGCTGCGATGTTGTTCGTAGATGTCGAAGTGCAGCGGTGCCCCATCATCAGGCCCGAGGTCGAACAGCTGCCGAGTGGTTGACGGGAAGGACGCATGCTCAGCGGCGACGACATGCATGGCGAGCCGCTCGGGATCACCGTCGGACCTCACGGTCAGGGCGTGGGCCAACACTCCAATCGATCGCTGTACGTCGTCGGGCAGGCCGGCGAACTCTGCCCCGCCCTTCACCAGTTGCTCGCTGCTGTCAATCTCGACCGGGCACCATGCCAGGGGGTGATCGCATTTCCGGACCGCGTCAACGACCAGTTCCGCCCGTCCACCGAGGTCGTCGATGACCAGCACCTCCCGGATCGACGCCGTTCTGGCGATCGAAGACACCGCTGCAAACAGGTGGTCGACGAACCACGGGCAGATCGCCGCGTCATCGAGGCGTCCGGCGACCTCGTGCGGTGCGATCCCCCACTCGGCGACCTCGATTGGACCAGCGGGCTGGAAACGGATGAGTCCCGCGGACCAACCGACTCGCACATCGAGGACCAGGACCGGAGCCCGTGAACGCCAGGCCGCACGGCCTGCGTAGCGGCTGTATGCGCCGGCGAGTGCCGACGACATGAGGGCGACCGGCCGGCGTCCGCCGGGGTCGAGGTACGTCAACAGCTGGTGGCGATCGGCCATGCCGAACCATGCCGGCACGATGACCGTTACGGGTGTGTCAGTGCTGGACAGCGGGAGCGATTGCCGCGTCTGTGCGGCAAACGAGCCATCGACATAATCAAGAACGAGCGGAGCCGTCATATGCCACAGGGCACCTGCGCCCCGCCAGACTCAGCCCAGCAACCGTCTCTCACGCTCGCAGACTGTAGGGGCCGGGCCTGGCGAGGCGGTGATCTTGCGTCGCACCACTCGGATCAGTTCAACAGATACCCATCGACGTCGGCGATCAGATGCGTCGAGCCCGAGTTGAAGAGGCAGACCTTGCCGTTGCTGCCGACTTGGACGATCGCGGCGATGGCGACCGTCGTGTTGACCCCGTAGTTGAGGTTCGAGGCAAGCGGTCCATCGATGCCACAGGGGTAGGCGGTGATGAATCCGGGGACTGCCGATTCGGTGACCGTGAGGTTCAGCACGACGGTCTTTCCGCTAGCCGGCACACCGCCACGGTTGGCGACCATCAGCTCTGTCACGGTGCCATTCGAGAGCATCCCCGCAGTCATGAACTCCAAGTCAACGGTCTTCAGACCTGGGCGGGTCTCGAGGAGGCGGGCTGGGTCGATCGGCTGGTACGAACCGTCATTCGGGAAGTAACCGTTGACATCGACGACGAGCTGAGTTGCTTCGTTGTTGTAGATGCACACGTCCCCGCTGGGGCCGACCTTGGCCACCACCATGTTGGCGACGGTCGACCCGGCCGCGTAGTTGACGTTCGAAGCGGTCGGGATATCTGCGCCGCACGGGTACACCGTGACGAAGCCGGCACCCGCAGCGTCGGTGACCGTGACGTTGAGCACGACTGCTGCAGCGTCGGCAGGAACGCCGGCTCGGTCGGCAACATGCAACGTCGTGATCGTGTTCCGACCGCGGATGCCATCACCTTGCTGCAGGCCGTCGATCGTGGTGAAGCCCGGCCGGGTGTCGAGGATTCGTGCCGGGTTCATCGAGCTGAAGGTGGAAGTGTGCGGGAAGTACCCGTTGACGCCGACGATCAACTGTGTCGAGTTCGACACGAAGAGGCACACCTTGCCCTCAGTTCCGAGCTTGGCTATTACGGCGTTCGGAATCACGTCGCCGGCCGCGTAGTTCAGGTTCGAGGCGAGGGGTTGAGCGGAGCCACACGGGTAGACGGTGACGAAGCCGCTGCCAACCGGTTCGGCGACGGTGACGTTGAGGGCAACAGCCGCAGCATCAGAAGGAACGCCGCCGCGACCGGCGACAGTCAGCTCCAGCGTCGACCCGGCGCTGCGGATCCCATCACCGGCGAACAACATGTCGTCGGTCTTGGATCCGGGTCGCGTATCGGCCAGGCGGGCCGGCGTGATCGAGACCAGCGACTTGTCGGCGTTGACCGTCAACGTGAACGACTGATTGGTCGTGCCGAACGAGTTGACCGCCGTGAACGTGACGGGGAACGAGTGGCCGGCGGCCGCGTTGCCCGGCGTGCCGGTGAGACTCGCCTGGCCGTTGCTCGACGGGGTGAAGGTGACGCCCGATGGAAACGTGCCCGCCATGGTAATCGCCGGCATCGGTGAGCCGACAGCGCTGATCGCGAGGGAGAAGGCGTTGCCTGACAAGGCCGTGGCCGACGTGGCACTGGTGAACTGCGGAACGCGGGTGACGCCGAGGGTGAAGGTCTGATGCGCCACGCCGGCCGAGCCCGTCGCCGTGAGCGCGACCGGGAACGACTTCCCGACATCCGCAAGCACAGCAGTACCCGAGAATCGCGCTGTTCCATTGCCCAGGTCGGCGAAGGTGATGCCCGACGGGAGCGTGCCCGACTTGGTGATCGCCGGAGCTGGCGTGCCGAGCGTCGTGACCGTGAAGGAGAAAGGAGCTCCGACGACCGGGGCTGCCGAGTTTGCGCTCGTGAACTGCGGAACGGTGTTCACCACGAGCGTGAACGCCTGATCCGTGGCGCCCGCCGGGGTCGTTGCGGAGAGCGTGACTGGGAAGGACTGACCGCCGGTGACGAGCGCGGGCGTGCCGGAGAGCGTCGCGCTGCCAGTGCCGAGGTCGGTCAACGTGATACCGGAGGGCAACGAGCCGCTCTTGATCGTGATCGCCGGATTCGGGACGCCATTCGCCGTTGCGACAGTGAACGTGAATGGATTCCCCGCAACTGCGGTCGCGGTGGCTGCGCTGGCGAAGGTCGCCACCCGGGCCACGTAGAGGTTGACCGTCTCCACGTTGTTGTAGCCCGCGGTCATCACATTGACCGTGATGGGATAGGTGACGAACGTGTTCGCTGCCGGGGTGCCCGAGATGGTGACACCACCCTGAGTCGGCGTGTAGCTGAGGCCGGTGGGAAGTGCGCCGGACGCCAGAACGGTTGCAGTCGGGGTGCTGGCAACCGTCAGCGACATCGCTCCGGCCTGACCGACCAGGAACGAGGTGCCAAGGACGCCGTTCGGGGTGGTGACGAGGGTCGGAGCCGGCAGCGTGCCGGTCGGCGACCCCGCCGCGAGCCACGCTGACGACTCACCGCCGTACGACTCGAGTGTGTTGCCGACGACGGTCGAACCGGTGGGAGCTGTGAATGGAACGACATGACCGGTGGTGTTGGTGATCGAGATCGCCCCGTTCTGCACGAAGCCCGTGACCGAGTTGACATCACCGACGATGTTGTTGCTCACGAGCGAATCCCACTGCTGCTGGCGGGCTAGCTGCGTTGCAGCCTGCGTCAGGGTCAGGTTCATCACTGGAGCCGATGGTGCGAAGGCGTTGCGGTACGTCGCGAGGATCGTATTGAGCAAGGGGTATGCCAATGCCGATACACCGCCAACCAGGTTGGTGACATGTGCATAGAACGGTCGCGGGTCGTTGCTGAGGATGAACCCGAGATCGAACGCAGCGTCTGTCGGAACGATGTACGAATCGAACTGACTGTCCACTGTCAACGGCGTGATGCAGAAGGCGGTGCATTGCCCGTCCGGCGCAGGAGCGTAGAACCAGTTGTACTCGTCGATGGCCTGAGCCCTCGTCGCCGTGTTGTAGAACAACGCGGTGGGGTGGCGAGGAATGGTGATGGTAGCTGTTCCGATCGGGCGGCTGCCCGTCTCTCGAGAGGCATCCGAACCGATGGCGACCATCGACGTCTGGTTCATCGCGGTGACGAAGTTCGGATTGTCAGGCTGGGTCTGACCGGGCACAGCCGTGTTGGTGAATGCGAGCCCGGAGTGCTCACCGCTCAAGTACTCGTGAGCATCGAAGGTCAATCCCAACGTGTGACCGACGGAGATGTTGGCGTTGATCTCGTTGAGGATCGTCGACAACGGGGTGAAGACAGTCTGGCCTGCGCTGAGTGTGCACACCCATGGCGACACAGTCGTGTTCTGCACGCAGCCCTGGTAGATGTGTGCGAAACCGTGGTTCAACCAGCGAAAAGCCGTCTTGTTCGCCAAGAGGGAATTCGTCAGCGCATCGGTGCCGTCGGTGATCGCTTGGGAGCCGTTGAACGGCAAGGTGAGCTGGAAGCCGTTGGCCTGCATCCAGGCGGCCGCGACGGTGACATCGGCCGCTGACATGCGCGCCGCTGGCAGGGTGGTCCCGTCTGCCAAGCAGTCCTCGTTGGGAGTGCAGTTCCGCGTGGCGTCCCACAGCGAGTCCTCGCCGAAGGCATCGTCGAAGTGGAAGCTGAAGTCGTTGCGGTAGTAGCCGAAATGGACGCCACGGGTCATCCACGTGATGATCCCGTGACCGAGGTACTTGAACTGCAGGAACGTGAAGCCGAAGCCGGGGGTGATGACCATCTGCTCGACGCCAGCATTGGAGTACACACCGAGAATCGAACCCGACGCGCCACCACCGGGCGGTGACGAGTCGACGAGCGAGGTGTACGCGGCGCTGAGTGGCTGGGCGATGTGGGCGAAGCTGCCGATGGAGAAGGGAACCGGCCCGTTGAGGTACCCAAACCCGGCCGCCTTGCCAGAGGCCGTCACATTCGCCGTGGCCGGTATGAGGCCGACCGGAGCAAGGTCTCCGTTATATGTCGGCGTGTTCAGACCGATCGATGCGTACGCATTGATGTCGTTGTCCCAAGCGTCAACCTGACGGATGCCGAACCTGGCCTCCCAGGCACGAAGCGTGGCCTGTTCCCCCGTGAGTGGGGTGCTCGACAACTGGCTGAGCGAGGAGTCCGGAACGACGACGGCCTGATACAGCGATCGAGTTGCACTCACGATGTTCGCCGAGCCAGTGAGGAACGCGGGGGTGACGTTCGCGCCCGAGATGTTCACCGCGGTGAACGGCACACCCTCGGCCTGCATCTGCGACTTGATCGCGGCCACCGGCCCCGAGAGGTCGTCGAGTACCAAGACCTTCAGGTCGATGCGGTATCCGAGCGGCGTGGCGGACGCAGCGTGACTGAACACCGCCACGCTCGACACGACCAGCGCGGCGGTGATGAGGGCGCGACGAACAGCACGAGGCTTCGATTGTCCGGTCCGGGGGTGACGCAAGGCGGTCATGTTGTAGAACCTCTTTCAGGTCATAGGACGGTCAGCGTGAACGTCTGCGCGGCAGAGCCGTAGACGTTCGTCGCCGTGAATAGGACGATGTGCGTGCCAGCCGTGCCGCGTGCAGGAGTGCCGGAGACTCGGGCTGTCCCGTTGTTGTTGGCGACGAAGGTCAGACCGGCCGGGAGAGTGCCTGACATCGTGATCGACGCCGTCGGTGTGGCCGTCGTGCGGACCGTGAAGCTAAACGAGTTGTTCCTGAACGCGACCGCCGAGATAGCGCTGGTGAACACCGGTGTCCGGCCGACCGTGAGGGTGAATGATTGCCGGGTGGTGCCAGCCGAGCTCGTTGCGGTGAACGTGAACTTGAACGTTTGCCCGGCGGTCGATGCCGCAGGGGTGCCGGAGACGGTCGCCATGCCATTGGCGCCAGGGGTAAAGATGACGCCGGACGGCAACGTGCCCGATTCAGTGACCGTTGGTGTCGGGTAACCCGTAGTCGTGACCGTGAACGAGAACGCAGCGCCCACCAACGTGGTCAATGAAGCGCCGCTGGTGAATGCTGGCGGCTGCGCCACAGTGATCACGAGTTGCTGCGTACGGATCAAGGTCCCGTCGGTCGCCGTGATGGTGACGGGATACAGGCCTCCCGTCCCCGCGGCCGGCGTTCCGGCGATCGTACCGGTACCGGTGCCGGCCGTGAAGGTCACGCCGGTGGGTAGTGCGCCGGCGAGCGACACGGTTGGTGTCGGGATGCCGATGGCAGTGATGGTGATGCTGCTACTCCTGCCGACACTCCACGACGTGCTACCCGTGACGTTGAGCAAGATGGTGTTCGGCGAGCCGACCATGAGCCTGAAGGCCTGGGACACCGAGCCTGCCGAGTTGGTCGCGGTGAACGTGAGGGGATAGATGCGTCCGGCCGTGAGCGACGATGGCGTTCCGGACAGCGTCGCGGTGCCATTGGCGCCGGCCGTGAAGATGATGCCGGACGGCAACGATCCGAGACGGGTGATCGTTGCCGCCGGCACACCTGTGGTGGTGATCGTGAAGGAGAGGGGCGTTCCAGTGATTGCGGTCGCCGAGGTGGCGCTGGTGAACTGCGGCGCCTGGGCGACCGTGATCACGACGTTTTGGGTCTGGGCGGAAGTGCCGTTGTCTGCTGTGATGGTCAGCGGATACGAGCCGCCAGTGCCGGCTGCAGGGATGCCGGTGATCGTGCCCGAGCCCGGAACGGCCGAGAAGGTCACGCCGGTGGGAAGAGCGCCGGCGACCGAGACGGTCGCCGCGGGGATGCCGGTGGTTGCGATGTTGACGGTGCCAGTGGCGCCGACGACGAAGGCCGTGCTGCCGGTGACGGTCATCGACAACGCACCCGGCAACGTTCCGGTCGTGGAGCCCGGTGCGAGCCAGGCGGAGACTTCACCGCCATACGGCTGAAGGACGGAGCCGTTGACGGTGGTACCGGTCGGCGCAGTGAACGGAACTGCGACGCCGGCAGGGTTGGTGATGGTGATCTGGCCGTTCTGCACGTAGCCACTGGCGCTGGTGGCGCCCGTCGACGCCCACTGCGTCTGGCGAAGCAATTCGGTGGATGCCTGGGTCAGGGTCATGTTGACCAGTGGCGTGGCCGGCGTGAACGCTGCCTTGTAACTGCCGAGGATGGTGTCGAGCAGGTTGTAGGCCAGGCGATCACCGGTGAGGTTCGAGGTGTGGGCGTAGAACGGTCGCGGGTCGTTGCTGAGGATGAAGTTCATGTCGAAGGCGGCGTCGGTCGGCACGATGTACGACGTGAATCCGGTCGCCGGGTTGAGCGGAGCGATGCAGGTCGCGGTCGCCGGGTTGTCGTCGCAGTAGCCACTGCCACCGTTGGCTCGCGAGTTGTACAGCCAGTTGTACTCATCGACGGCTTGCGCCTGGGTCGAGGTGTTGTAGTACAACGCCGTCGGGTGTCGCGGGATCGTGACCGCACTGCCGACCTGTCGAGCCACGTTGTCACGCGACGCATCCGAGGCGATGCGCAAGATCCCCGCCTGCGTCAGTGCGGCAGCGAAG
>JANYKU010000078.1 GCA_025358075.1 Ilumatobacteraceae bacterium | reverse complement strand
CGGGGGATCTCCGTCGGAATCATCTCGAACACCGGTTGGAACGTGCGCGACGCGTTCGCGGCGCATTCATTGTCGAACGTCGTCACGTCGTTCACGCTCTCGTACGAGTGCGGTCTGGTGAAACCTGATCGGCAGATCTTCGTGGAGGCTTGCTCGCGTTTGGAGTTGGTGAGCGGTGACGTGTTGATGGTCGGCGACGATCCGCAGTCCGACGGGGGAGCAGTGTCGGCTGGGATTCGGACCTTGCTGCTGCCGCCCGCACTCCCCCCGGGAGCCGACAATGGCGTCGGTGCGGTCCTCGCTCTGGTCGGAATCGGCGAGTAGTTCGCGGGATCCACGCGACCCGCCCGCGGCGCGGTATGATGCTGTCCCGTTATCAGTTCGCCTGAGACGGAGGTCTTGCCCGATGCCCAAGCACATTTTCGTGACTGGAGGCGTTGCCAGCTCCCTCGGTAAGGGCCTCACCGCTTCGTCGCTCGGCCGGCTGTTGAAACTGCGTGGGCTGCGGGTGACGATGCAGAAGCTCGACCCGTACATCAACGTCGATCCCGGAACGATGAATCCGTTCGAGCACGGCGAGGTTTTCGTGACCGACGACGGCGGCGAGACCGACCTCGATCTCGGTCACTACGAGCGCTTCATCGATGAGCCGTTGTCGCGCAACTCCAACGCCACTACCGGGTCGATCTACCAGGCCGTGCTTGCTGCGGAGCGCCGTGGCGACTACCTGGGCAAGACCGTGCAGGTGATCCCGCACATCACCGACGAGATCAAGCGGCGGATCCATCGTTTGGCCACCGACGACGTCGACGTGGTGATCACCGAGGTCGGCGGAACCGTCGGCGACATCGAGATCCTCCCGTTCCTCGAGGCGATTCGCCAGTTCCGCAAGGAAGCCGGCCGCGACAACGTCTGCTACCTCCACGTCACGCTGGTGCCGTTCATCGGGCCGTCGGGCGAGCAGAAGACCAAGCCGACGCAACACTCGGTCACCGAGTTGCGCAGTCGCGGCATCCAACCCGACGTGATCGTGTGTCGCAGCGAGGAGCCGCTCAGCGACAACCTGAAGCGCAAGATCTCCAACCTGTGCGACGTCGACGAGCGGGCCGTGGTCAATGCCGCCGACGCCCGCAACATCTACGAACTGCCGTTGATCTTGCACGACGAAGGTCTCGACGATGTCGTTTGTGATGTGCTTCGCCTCGACGCCCCCGTCGATCTGGCGCCATGGCAAGAGGTGGTGTCGATGATCGAAGAGGCCCACAAGCCGGTGAAGATCGGCTTGATCGGCAAGTACATCAGCCTGCCCGATGCCTACCTGTCGGTCGTCGAGAGCCTCAAGCACGCCGGTTTCCATCATGGGGCCAAGGTCGAGATCGACTGGATCCAGGCCGAGGACGTCGAAGGGTTGTTGGCGGCCGGTCGCCTTGCCGATCTTGACGGCATGTTGATCCCCGGCGGGTTCGGCGAGCGTGGTTTCGAAGGCAAGATCGCTGCTGCCGGATACGCCCGCGAGAACGACATCCCGTGCCTCGGCATCTGCCTCGGCCTGCAGGCGATGACGATTGATTTCGCCCGCAACGTGATGAACCTCACCGGTGCCAACTCCACGGAGATGGACCCCAACACGCCGCACCCGGTGATCGCCTTGATGCACGACCAGCGAGACGTGGTCGACAAGGGCGGCACGCAGCGACTTGGCGCCTACTACGCCATCCTCGAACCGAACACCCGCGTGTACCGGGCATACGGCGAGCCCGTGGTCAGCGAGCGTCACCGCCATCGTTGGGAGCTCAACGCGCAGCTCAAGCCGAAGCTCGAAGCCGCAGGACTGCGATGCAGTGGAATCTCTCCGGATCGTCGTCTGGTCGAGTTCATCGAGCTCGACGATCATCCGTATTGGGTCGGTACGCAGGCGCACCCCGAGTTCAAGAGCCGCCCCGACCGCCCGCACCCGCTCTTTCGCGAGCTGGTGTACGCGGCCCTGGCCCGTCGCGAATCGCGGGCCCCGCACCTGTTCGTGGTCGACGAGACGAGCTCATCAGTCGCATGAGAGTCGTCTGAGACCGGCGTGAGCTTGCCCAATCCGGACTTTCGCCATCTCGGCGACCGGCTCGTGCATCGCGGGTACATCTGGCACGTGACAGTCGGTACCTTCGAGTCGCCGGACGGTGAGCTGTTCGAACGCGACATCATCCGCTCGCCGGGTGCCGTCGGGATCGTGCCCGTGCTGTTCGATGATGGCGTCCCGACCGTGGTGTTCGTGCGTCAGTACCGCGGACCGCTCGATCGATCCGTTCTGGAAGTTCCGGCCGGCATGCGTGATGTTCCCGACGAACCGCTCGAGCTGACGGCATCGCGAGAGCTCGCCGAGGAAGTCGGGCTGACGGCCGGCCGTCTCGACTACCTGACGGAGTTCTATCCATCGGCAGGGATGACCGATTCGACCTTGCACCTGTACTTGGCGACCGATCTGTCCCCGATCGAGCGGGATGTGCACGGACCCGAAGAGGCCCATATGGAAGTCCTACGAATTCCGCTCGCCAAGGCGGTCGAGATGGTCGTCGCCGGTGAGATCCTCGACGCCAAGACGGTCATCGGCTTGCTCCTGGTTGATCGCCAGTGGCGCGAAGGCAGTCTTCGTCCCGAGTCATGATGTCGGTATGACGTCGGCGATGTCTGTCCCAGAGGTGGCGATGCTTCCGCTGGAGGTCGAGGGGTTCCTGTCGTGGATGGCGACCGAACGCGGTCGTTCAGCCAACACGTTGATCGCTTATCGCCGCGACATCCACGGCTACTGGACGTGGCTCGTACACCGCAACGCAACACTTCACGACGTCGATCGGGCCGCGTTGGACTCGTTCATCGGCGAGCGCAGAGCGGCCGGTGGCGCCGCATCGTCGGTGGCTCGCCAGCTCGCTGCGATCAGGATGTTGCATCGCTTTCTCGCCGAAGAAGGCATGCGACCCGATGACCCCACCGCCGACATCGATGGCGTTCGGGTTCCAGCCGGCATCCCTCACCCCTTGTCGGAGGGCGAGGTGGCCGCGTTGCTCGCCGCCCCGGCAACAAACGAGCCGGTAGGCCTGCGCGATCGTGCGTTGCTGGAGCTGCTGTACGCCACCGGCGCGCGGATCTCCGAGGCCTGCGGGCTGTCGCTCGGCGACTTCGACCACGAGGAGCAACTGGTTCGGTTGTTCGGCAAGGGGTCCAAGGAGCGGATCGTTCCGTATGGACGATACGCAGCGATGGCGCTGACCGAATGGCTCGGTCCGTCAGGTCGCCCGCATCTACAGCCGCAGCGCTGGGCGCGTCGCGACGACGCTGAGGCGGTGTTCTTGAACCTGCGCGGTGCGCGGCTCTCCCGGCAGGCGGCGTGGGCCACGGTGAAGAAGTATGGCGATCGGATCGGTGTCGGTGACAGGTTGTCGCCGCACGTGCTCCGGCACTCGTGCGCGACGCATCTGCTCGACCACGGTGCCGATCTGCGCATCGTGCAAGAGCTTCTCGGTCACGCCTCGATCTCGACGACGCAGATCTACACCAAGGTCAGCCAAGAGCGGATGTTCGACGTGTATCGAGCGGCGCACCCGCGAGCTCGCGGGCGATGAACGGTCATCTCGTCCGGAGGTTCTTGTCGTCGTTGTCGAGCCGAGCGCCGGACGCGGCCGACACGGCGTGGGCCGAGTCACAGCTCCTCGATGGCGAGTTGCAGCTCTGGCGGCGATTGAGCGTCTCCGATCGCCGTCACGCGATCACTGTCGCACGACGTTTCGAATCGATGGGCTCGTGGACACGCGACGAGATCGCCGGCGCGCTGCTGCACGACATCGGCAAGCTCGACTCCGATCTCGGAACGGCGAGCCGTGTGCTGGCCACCGTGGTCGGTCCGCGCACGGCGCGCTTTGGGCGCTATCACGATCACGAACGGATCGGCGCCCAGATGTTGGCTGGCGTCGGATCGTCCACGGTGACGGTTGAGCTGGTAGGCGGGCACGGCCGGGCAGCGGCCGCTCTCGGGGCTGCTGATGACATCTGAGTAGAGGGCGCAGCTAGTCTCCGCCCGTGGGGAGCATCTGGCGGCTGGTAGTCCCTCTCGCCGTGATCGATCGCGACAGCGTGCGGCGGCTCGAGCAACTCAACGGCTCCCACAGCCGCACCTTCGGTCGCCAGCTCGACCACCGAGGTGTCGACTACTGCGTCGGCGACTACTGCGCCGCCGCCGACAACGACGATCGAGAGCACTACAACCTTGGCCCCGGCGCCGAAGGGCCCGGCCACTGCCAACTTGACGTTTGTCGGCGACACAGGTCTGGCCGGCGCGTCCTCGCACCCCGTGCTCTCGTGCAACTTCCCGACCGTCGACGGCACAGAAGTCGTCAGGCTGTTGGCGCAGCCGGCTGACCCCGCGGCGTTGTTCAACATCACCGTGTCGTCGGGCAAGATCATGATCGTGGTCGCGTCTGGTTCGGGCACGGCGTACACAGCGCGCTGGTTCGAGGGCACTGGAGTGACTGGCTTCGACCCCTCCAAGGGAGTGCAGATCAACGCGCAGCTCACCGAGACCACACCGTCAACGTCGAACCCCGGCACCATCGGCGCGATCACATCCGTCACTGGTTCCATCGATTGTGGTGACCAGACAGCAGGCACATCGACGGTCACCTACTCCGGTGACTCGCTGGAGGGACCGATCAATGCGCCACCAACTCCGTTCCGTGTGGAGTGCGATACGTCGGCGCAAGGCAACTTCGTGTCGTTCGTCTCGATCGTCTCGGTCGGCCTGCTCAAGGCGTTGTTCTTCACCACCTTTCAGCCGGATTCGATCAATGCCTTCGAAACGTTCGCCGGCCCGCCCATCGCGCAGCATCAGTACGTCGTCAAAGCCACTGGTGCATCGACGCTCACCGGCAGTGAAGCCCACGTCGTCGGCGACATCGTCGAGCAGTCACCACCGAGTGGAGTAGCACACACACTTCACATCGAAGGCGACGTCACCTGCGGAGCCACCGTCGCCCGTTGAGCGGTGAGCGCGATCAGCGAGGCAGGAACCCGATCGCGGCATAGGCACGATCGAGCGTCGCTGCAGCCACTGCGCCGGCCTTCTCGGCTCCCTTG
>JANYKU010000004.1 GCA_025358075.1 Ilumatobacteraceae bacterium | reverse complement strand
TGAACGGGCTTCCGTCGTCGAACACGCTGCACTGGCATGGAATCGCTTTGCGCAACGACATGGACGGTGTGCACGACCTCACTCAAGCTCCTGTCGACGCCGGCGGTCGCTTCACGTATCGGTTCACCGTGCCCGATGCCGGCACGTACTGGTTCCACCCACACATCGGGCTCGAGCTCGATCGAGGTTTGTATGCACCATTGATCGTCGAGGATCCGAACGACCCGGTTGCGTTCGATGTCGACGTATCGCTGATGTTGGATGACTGGCTCGACGGCTACGGCCGAACGCCCGAGCAGGTGCTCGAAGAACTGCGCAGCACTGGCGGGCACTCCGGACACATGGGCGGCGGCATGGGCGACATGGGTTCTGGTGGCATGGGATCGATGATGGGCGGACTTGGCGGCGATGTTGCCTACCCGATGCATCTCATCAACGGTCGTGCACCGTCCGAGCGCGAGACGATCGAGGCCAAGCCGGGGCAGAAGGTCAGGCTGCGCCTCATCAACGCAGCGTCCGACACCGCGTACCGAGTCGCGGTCGGCGGGCACCGGTTGACGGTCACCCATGCCGATGGGTTTCCGGTCGTGCCGGTCGAAGTAGACAACGTGGTCCTGGGAATGGGCGAGCGCTATGACGTGATCGTCACGGCGGGCTCTGGCGCCTTCCCGATCGTTGCGGTGCCGGAAGGCAAGAGCGACCCGACAGCCGAGGCCGTGTTGCACACGTCGGCCGCTGCGACCTCCCCAACGGTGGGATCGCGCCCCTCCGAGCTTGACGGTCGGACGATCTCGTATGGCGATCTGGTTGCAGCTGACCGAGTAAGGCTGCCGTCGAAGAAACCGGACCGAACAGAGTCGATCAGGCTGACAGCCAACTCGTCCGGCTACGTGCACGGCATCAATGGCAAGAGCTACCCGGACTCCGCACCGATCACCGTCCGTCAAGGCGAGAGGCTTCGGCTCGAGGTCGTGAACACCACCATGATGTTCCACCCGATCCATCTCCATGGTCACACGTTCGAGATGGTCGGGCAGGGCAACGCACGCAAAGACACGCTCAACGTGCTCCCGATGTCGGCCGTTGAGATCGACATCGAGGCGGATAACCCGGGCCAGTGGATGCTCCACTGCCACAACACGTACCACTTCGAGATGGGAATGGCCACGACACTGTCGTATCGACACTGATGTCTGGCGTGCAGCATGGTCGCGCTGTGTTCACGCTGCGGGCAGCGTCACGGTGAACTCGGCGCCGCCACCGGGTCTGTTGGCAACGTGAACGGTGCCGTGGTGGGCATCCACCAGCTCGGCAACCACAGCGAGGCCGATGCCAGTTCCGTGGGTTTCCATCGCCGACCTGCCGCGCCAGAACCGCTCGAACACGTGTGGAATCTCGTCGACACCGAGACCCGGGCCGGTGTCAGAGACGGTGAGGCTCGAACGGTCGCCTTCCGTTGCGATCGTGAGCGTGATGCTGCCATCGGGCGGCGTGAACTTCACTGCATTGGCGAGGAGGTTGACGACGATCTGCTGGAGCCGGTCTGGGTCACCAAGGACGGGTGCCGAGTCACCGACGATGCTGATGGTGATGTTTCTCTCGTTTGCGAGCGGTCCGAGTAGGTCGGCGCTCGTCCGGGCGGTGTCGGCAAGGTCGACGGGAATGCTGTGCAGCCGTAGTCCGGCGGCTTCGGCAGCGGCAAGGGTTTCGAGATCGGCAACGAGTCGCCGCAGTCGCACGACCTCGTCGTGGAGCGAGGCGATCGCCGCAGGTGTTGGTTCGTCGACGCCGTCAAGGATCGCTTCTGTGTTTCCCTGCAAGATGGTGAGTGGCGTCCGCAGCTCGTGGGCGATGTCGGCGAGAAGGTTGCGGCGAAGTTGGTCCTCGCGATCGAGGCTGTCGGCCATCTCATTGAATGCATCAGCCAGCGTGCGGAGCTCGCCGGGGGCCTTTGTCAGATTCACCCGGGTGTCGCGACGACCAGCCGCCAGACCACCCGCAGCATTCGTCAGCGCTGTGACGGGACGTGTCACACGCGCCGAAACGTAGACCGCGACGATCAAGGCGACGAGCACCGCTATCAGAATGCCCTTGAGCGCTGCCCGCGAGAGCGCGTCGCGGACATGTCGCTCGGGCCCCATGTCCGCGACGGGAAAGCGCAACATCACCGCCCCAACCGCCCGGCCGTCGACCTCAACGGCTTGGGACACCGGATCCGCTCTGGGAGCGTCGACGGCCGCCAGACCGTGCATGCGAATCATCATCTCGGCCAGCACGTCGGTGGGAGCGGCGATCACCGCACCACTCGGGTCCAGCACCGTCAGCGCTGCTTGACCACGCGCCGCGACGGTTGCGACGGCGAACAGGTCGGCCCCATCCCAGCCACCTGCGCGTTGGTACGCATCAGCTGCAGCAGCAGCGGTCGCAGCGAGGTCGTCACGGCGGTGGCGATTCGCCAGCCCAGAGACCTCCGAGCGCGAGGCAACGACGATGAGCGCCGCGAACACCGCGATAGCCATCATCGCAACAGCGAGGAACGCCAGAGTGAGTCGGACGCCGAGTGGGCCGAGCAATCTCCTACCGATCACGGCGAATCCCTAACCGGTAGCCGGCGCCGAGAACAGTCTCGACGATCGTCGGTTCGTGGGGGTCCGACTCGATCTTGCGCCGCAGGTTCTTCACGTGCGAATCAACAGTGCGCTCGTACCCATCGAACTCGTAACCCCGCACACGGTTGATCAGCTCGGCGCGAGAAAACACACGGCCTGGGGCTCCTGTCAATGCCAGCATGAGCACCCACTCAGTCGGCGTTAGCTCGATGCCCTGCCCTCGGACGACCAGATCGTGACGATCTTCGTCGATCACCAGGGTGCCCTCCCCGAACGAGGATGTCGCGGTTTCGCCGGTCGAAGCTCGGCTGCGACGCAAAACTGCCTGGACCCGTAGAACCAGCTCTCTCGGGGAGAACGGCTTGGTGAGGTAGTCGTCGGCTCCGAGCTCGAGGCCTCGAATTCTGTCCGCCTCAGTCGACTTGGCAGTCAGCATCAGGATCGGGATCACCGATCGAGACCGAACCTCCGCAGCGATGGTCTCGCCGCTGATGTCGGGAAGGTTGAGATCCAACACGATCAGATCGACAGATTGTGTGGCGAGCATCGTCAGGCCCTCCGTTCCCGAGCCGGTCGTGAGCACGGCCAGCCCGTCGTGCTCGAGATAGCGGCGGATCAGGTCCCTGATCTTCAGCTCGTCCTCGACCACTAGCACCGTCGCGGGCATCAGCGTGCTCCCTTCGCCATCATGGCTATCGCACCGAAGCGCACGCCACTCGCGCCAACCCCTGAAACCGCGTGGTCTCCACCTCGTCTCCACACGTTCTCCACATGCCCCGACCATCGTGAGATCGACAAAGGGAGGCGACTCACCATGAGACGCACAATCATCCTCAGCGCTGTCGGCGCAATCGCTTTGACGATCGGCCTCGGGGTCAGCGCGACGCTGGCCAGCGGGGCGACCTATTCATCCAACCCGGCCACCTCCATCCCAATGATGGGCTCCGCAAACGACAACATGATGAACGGCACCGGAATGGACGACATGATGGGTACCGATGCCATGACCAGCATGATGAACGGCAGCGGCACGGGCAACATGATGGGCGCGGATGGCATGGACGCGATGCACTCCGCCATGCACGACGCACTGAGCGGCGGCGTCCCAGCGGACGTTCTCGCTGCCTGCGACACCGCGCACGCCTCGATGTCCAGCACCACGTCGCCACCGAACTCTCTGGATGCCGCCCACACAGCTCATCACCCCGGAACGCAGCCATGAACCAAAAGCAAGCTGACATGAACGCGACCGAAGGCGACGGCGATTCACCACCAAGCCAGGTGGATACTGGGCCGGGCGTAGTCGTCAAGATCATCCTCGCTGAACTAGCGCTCGTTGCGCTCATTGCCGTCGGAGTCGCCGCTTTGATTCGTGGAGCTAGCGGTGCAGACCCCAGCGACGCGTTCGCCGCGTCGCCGCCGGCCACAGTCTCCCTTGCAGTGCTGCCGTCCACCATGGCGGACATCCATCAGTACGCAGCGGACCACTCCGATCACTTCGCACAACTTCCGTGCTACTGCGGGTGTGAACACAGCCTCGGACACCGCAATCTCGAGGACTGCTTCGTCAACGCTGTTGGCGGCGGTTGGGATGCCCACGCGTCTGGGTGCGGCGTGTGCACCGCCGAAGCCGTGACAGCGCGACAACTACTCGATACGAACACAAAGATCGGCACCGTTCGCCAGGCGATCGTCGATCGCTACGGGCCCCCGCCCGCGGTCTGACAAGGAGACATCATGAGCAACACAAACACCCGCATGACGGAACATCGGCGCGGCCACCGCCGCAACCAGATCTTCGCCGTCCTTGCAGCGATCGCTGTCGTGGGCGGGGCCGCGGTCGCAATAGCGGGGATCGCCTCCAGCGGATCTGCAACAAAGACCAGCTACGTTCGCACCGGCGAGACCAACGCGATGGGCATGCCCGTCATCGAGACCCCGGGCACGTCAAGTGGGGAAGCCACGGCCGCTGGCGTGAGGGCAACGCCTGCGTCATTTGCCCTTGGCCGGGTTCCGCTCAAGATGGCGGTACGACCCACCTGGACCATCCAGAACACAGGTGCCGACACTGTCACCATCGGCGACCCACATGCCCAGATCAACCTTGGCTGCTGCCCCGGCGCGTTTAGCCTCAAGGGCTCGAGCACGCTTGCTCCCGGCGCCAAAGCCGACCTCACCTTCGAGCTCTCGATGCACCCTGGGATGGACGGCATGCACGACATGACCGTCCACGTACCGATCAAACATGAAGACGGCTCTACCGCCACCCTCAACCTCGGTGTCACCGGCAACTTCCTCGACTGACCCAGGACTTCGACAGCACGAACCCACGGCGAGCCGTTGTTGCCATGCACGTCTCGACTCAAGTGAGGGGAACCGGATGAGCGGTCTAAGCGGTGCGTCAACTGGCCCGTGAGAATGGATGCAGACAGCGCACGATCCCAAGCTCATCGCCATCACCGGCGGTCCGGGATCGGCAACTAACGCTGCCACCTTGTCTGACTGGCGGAGCGAGCCTTCGTGGCTCGACACTGTGCTGGCAGGCAGGTCGAGCGGGAACGAACTTGATCGAACCACATGTAGAACGCGTCGTTGACACCGAGAGGGCGACGACGGATGGTCGAGTGTGGGCTCGCGTGGCGTTGGATGATCGGCTTGATCGCGCAAACGGTTCCGGGTCGACCCGACGACCGTGCGGAACTGGCGCGACCAGTTCCCGTTCCGGTCTCTTCAACCTCCTTGCGTGGATCCGATGGGCGGCGTAGCGCAGCGCACTGGTAACGACGCCCACGCCGGCGCCGGCTTCGTCCCGTCCCTTGTCGGGTGTGACCTCGATGGGTGACCTGGCGGGTCAGGTGGCCTGCGGGGATCTGTTGGCCTCGGCATCGGTTGTGCGGGGATGCGCTGCGTGGACCGTCTCGAGGTCTGGGTGGGCAATGTTGGCGTCGGTGACGTGGGCGATCGGCTGGGTCGTGGCCGACAGGAGGGTTTGGTGATGCCGAGTGATCGGTCGGTTTTGGCGATCGATGCTGCCGCGTCGGCCTCGATGCCGGTGAGGGCTCGTATGCAGTCGATCGTTTCGGGTACCACGATCGCCTCGTTGTGCACCTGGTAGGTCAGGTAGACCTCGCGGCCGTCGGTCGCAAGGGCGTCCTCCCACACCGCGACCTCCCACATGTCGCCGCGGGGACGGTCGAGGTCACGCATCAGTTCGATCACCGAGTTGAGCGCCACGATCCCATCGGCGGCGCGGACGAACGCGATTCGGGGCTCGTCCCACAGCGCGTCGCGCAGTTCGTCAAGGCTGACGGGCCGGGTGGTCTCGACCATCGCGAAGTGGATGTGGCTGAGGTTGTGGGGCCCGGCGCCGGCGAGGGTGGTGATGTCGAGGTCGGGGATCACGGTCTGGGCGTCGGGGCCCTGGTGGCTGGGGACCTTGGTCTCGGGGACTACGGTGTTGATCATGCCGGTGGTATGGGACTCCCACGGGTCGGTTCCCCGTCGTAGGAGCACGACCCGGGCCCTCTTCACCCAACCGCGGCGGTGCAGGGCATGCATTGTGCGGCTCAGAGCAGTGGTGTTGCACGACACCACTCGGGCAAAGTCCGGTTGAGGGCACCCTTGTAGTTGACTTGCGCGCAGAACGAATAGCCGGTGAGCTCGTGTTTTTCGCCACCTTGCCAGATGGCCTTCACCCCAGCTGCCTGGTAGCGGTCCTTGTTCGCGGCTGCCACTCGTTTCGGGGCGCAGTCGGCAACGATGTCGACCTGACCGAGTAGGTCGTCGAGCGTGCCAGCGACCGGAATTGCGGCCTCTTTCATCTGGTCGCGGACGGCGATGTCGGCGGCGTACACCCGATAGCCGCGTTCGACCGCGACCCGAACGCGATAGTCCGTGACGACATCGGAGACGCCGACCAGGACCATGTCGTCTTGTAGCGCGACGGCGTCGGCGACGCGCTTGCCAATCACGCCATAGCCATTGACCGCGACTCGCAGTTTCGCGTCGGACATCGGGATCCTCCTCGTAGTTCGATCAGCCCGGACTTCGAAGCATCGCTGTCCGTCGCGGACAACTGTCGTGGGCGCCATCGACTCTTGGCGCCCGGAAACCCTGCAGCACTTTGAGAAACCGTGGTAGATGAACCGCGCCCTCGGTCAGGGGGTGATTCGCGCTCACTTTCGTTCGACGCGCCGTTGCTCGTGTGGCCGGGGGTGGGTTACGCCGGAACGTCATTGTCCGACGGAATGTGATGCGCGAACGCGTCCCTGACCCGGGCGATGGTTGCGTCGTCGAGGTTGGCGTAGACCAATTCGGCACCCGTGAACCGGGAGGCTTCGGCGACCAGTGCGTTCCGGTCGAGATCCTCGACGAGTAGTGCAACGGTCGCGGTGCGAGGCTGAACTGCGTCCCTGAACCAACTGACCCACTCGTCAGGCACGCCCAGGTCCATCACCTTGGCGCTGACGGCTCCCGCCCCTGCGCCGACGACCAATCCTGTGATCCAGCCGACGGGTCCACCGAGGATCAGTCCGAACAATCCAGCCCACAGCGCCCCTGACAGCGCCGCACGCCCTGGTGTCGGATCGATCGTCTCGTGCACGACCGTCTTGCCAAAGTCGTCCTTGATAACGGTGACGGCGTCTTTCAGCTTCAATTTCCCGGCGGCGGCGAGGCCGCTCACGGCAACGAGGAACTCTTGGGCGCGGAAGGAATTCTCGAACGAGATCCCAACCAACGTCTGCGGGATGTCCGACTGGCTCGAATGGTGGATGTGCATGCCGTCAGCATCCCCGATCGAGGTGGCATCCGCATCCGTGCATACTCACCTTTGTGTTGCGGATTTCTACGCGCCTCAGCCTTCGGTCGACAAGATGTGCCGTGGTGCCGCCACCGCCACCTCCTACGGCATAGCCGAACGTGGAATCAGTAGCCGGTGCGGATGACACGGACCACGATCGAGAACACCATGACGACATCAAGAAGCGTCTTGATCAATCACCAAGGAGCGAGAATATGGCTGGCGAAGATGGCAAGTGTTGCTGTAACCACGACGATCACGGTGAGCGCGACAAAGCAACGCAGCCCACGTCCGCAAGCACGGCTTCCGGTTGTTGCGGCGGCGCGTCGGACCATGAGATATCCCTGTCAAGGCCGCACGCCGAGCAGCACCGCGCTCCGGCTGCATCATGAACCCAACAGGACGTCCCCCCATGGTCCTCACCCGACAGCCGCCACGCAATCCGAACGCAGCGATCGTGGTTCCCGGTCTCCGCCCTCAGCGCAGACTGTCGGTCAACATCACACCGATCGAGCGGGGCGGTCGGATCGCGATGGGGCTCGCCGCGATGACTGCCGGCCTGGTACTCATCGTCTCAGCGGGCTCCGCGCTCGCGGCGATCCTCGAGTTGGTCCTCATCGCCGCCGGGCTCGATCTCGTCGTCACGGGAGCGCTCGGGCACTGCCCGCTCTACCAACGTCTCGGCTACACGCCGTCCTCACTCGTGGGCCGCACTGACTGACAAGGCCCGACAACCCGCCGGCCCCCCACCCCCCGAGGGAGGTCGCGGTCGACCCGCGGCGGCCACGGCTCGATGATGATCCCCGCTGCATCCCGATGATCGCCGTTGCGATCGTTCTCGTTGCAACCTGAGTCGTACGGATCGGCTTCATCGGCGTCGCGATCGCCCGAGCCGAAAAATGATGGCACTCATGCGCGGCATAAACGACGCCGGAAGCGGCCGCTCACGTGAACCACCCGAGCCCAAGGGACAGTGCTGGTCGACCGAGCGACCAGCGGTCGCACCGCGACCACATCTCAGCAATCCTCGAACCCAGCTGAAGGCACCCTGGGTCAAGGTTCACGATGAGGATCGGCAGGCCGCTGACCGTCGTCGTCGAGGCCAGAAAGCGCCGAGGTACCCGAACGAGGTGATCACGGGCGAGCGTGACAGGCAACAGGGCCATCAGCCAGCCACGAGGCGACCCTCACAACGACAACTTCGAGCTGCGACGATCAAACCCCCGCGATGGAGTCGCCGCTTAGCCGAGCGAGTGGAACGGTCGATGCTCTGGCGGTTGACCCTTGCGTGACCCCAGCCGTGGACGACACCGTGTCGTGACAAGTGGCGACCAGTTGGGGAGGGGGGTTCTGAGCCGAGCGCGTGAGTAAACCGCGTCTACGACCGCGCCGATCATCCCGCAGACATCTCCACGCGTCTCGCTGGGATCGCGGCGGCCGGGGCAACAGATCTGGCGACGATCGAGGTGCTCACCAACCCGTTGTCGGGCGGGTACCCGGCGCGTACTCGCTGGCGATCGCGACCACTCTGTGGAACCGGTGTCGCTGCAGACCGCCCGCCAGCTCGTTGACTCCCTCGAACGGGGTTGGGTGTGAGGTTGAGCCCGGCTGTGCGGTCACCACTGGGCGGCCGGTGGAGGCAACGGTGATGGTTGTGCTTGGGGTGAGGGGTCCGCGTGGAAGAAACCGTGCTCGAAGCACCATCGCGATGCGAATGGGCGCCGCCGCGCGCGACGGCGACCCGGTTGCCTGCGACATGGTCGCCTCCCAGCGCACAGCGGGGAATGTGGATCGAGGGATCGCCGGCGAAGTTCGCGGCGAAGCGTCCGACAGCTACTCGAACCCGTGGCGGGCAGCGGTGCTGCCGATGTGATGGAGCCGAGTCTCGGCCAATACGATCATCTCTACAGGCGCGCTGTCAGCGGAGTTGAGCCTGGACGGCCGCGGTCAACTCTGCCGGTTCGACCCACATGCCGGGGTAGTCGCCGCGCCACTTCATGGTGCCGTCGGGTCCGACGAGGATGAAGGTGTGGCCAGGAAGGTTGGCATGGTGCCCCGTGCCCAACGTCTTGTAGACGCGTGACACAGCTCCGCCGGGGTCGACGACGTAGGGCGTCCGAATGCCGAAGCGCTGGAGCTCGGCAGCGACCTGGCCGGAGGGGTTCATGACGACTGGGACGATGGTCACCCCGGCCTTTACAAGCCCGCCGTCGGCTTCGAGTTTGGCCATCTCGACGAAGCATGCGTCGCAGCCGACACCCTCGTTGAAGTAGAGGAGAACGTTTCGCCCCTTGTAGTCGGCAAGGGAGACGGTCGTGCCGGCCGTGGACTCGAGCTGGAACGGCGGCGCTGCACCGGTGACCGAGCTCGAGGAGGTTCGGCCGCCTAGGGCAACCGCGGCAACGGCGAGAACGACGACAGCCGCGGCGATGCCCCAGCCGAGCCAGCGGTGGTGACGCCGCTGCGCCGCTCGCTGGCGAGGGCTCACACGCCGACGCTTAGTGGCACTGGTGGACCGGTGCATCGTCGGTGGCGTGGGGTTCGAGTGATGAGACATTGATCGCTTCTCCTGTTTTGGTGCGCCGGTCTCGTAGACCGGCGACGACGAAGATGGCGGCGAGCGCTAGCAGGCCGGCGCCAAGGATGGGTTCGGGAACCGGCTTCAAACCGGATTGGATGCGGGCAAGCACGCGAGACAAGGTCCGTCCGATTGCCACTTGCGGACCGGGGGCGCCCGCCGTCTCGCCGGTGGCGGCCAGCCATAACACCATGGTGCCCATGGCCGCGAAGACAATGGCCACGACCAAGTTCACCGTGTTGGTCGTCCACCGGACCGGCCCCAGTCTCAAGTGCAGCACGCGGGCGGTGAACAGCCGCCGCTCACCGAGGTTGAACCGGTCCCAGAACAGCGCGATGAGGAACAACGGGAAGGTCATTCCGAAGACGTAGGCGAGCCCGAGCAGCCCGGCACCCGCCGGCGTCGATGACAAAGCTGACAGCGTCATCACGCCGGCCAGGACTGGGGCACAGCACGATGACGCGATGCCGGAGAAGACACCCAGAGCGAACACACCGGCGGAATCGCCGCGTTCCGGGTCGGGTGAGCGGATGAATGACGGGAGGCTCCAGCTTCGCCCGGCGAGAGCGAGCACGGCGAAGGCGAGCAGCAGTCCGCCGCCAGCGAGGTAGAGCGCCGTGTGGTAGCGAGTCAGCGAAGTGGCCAGCAGTCGGATGCCGAGCGTGATCGGAACGAGTACAACGGCCAGGCCGGCGGCGAACGCCAGGGTCAGGGGGAGCAGGCGCCAACGGCGGTTCTTCACTGCTGCGGCGAGATACGACGGCAGCAGGAACACGATGCAGCACGGAGCGAAGAGCGCGACGGCGCCGGCGAAGAAGGCAGCGATCACCGAGCCCGACGTCAACAGGGTCATGACGCTCTACCCGTCCGCGCCGCCAGGTGGGTCAGGCGTCGGTCTAGCTTGCCTCGCGACAGCCGGCCCCAGCCGAGCAACTCGCCGTCGATGAGCACGATCGGCGGCATCGGTGCCCTCGTTGCTCGGGCGATGGCTCTGCCCTCGTCGGACTCGAGCGCGACCCGCCGAACCCGCAGCTTCCCTTCGCGCTCGGCGTGAGCGAGCAGCTGAGCTGCGTCGTCGCAGAGGTGGCAAGCGACCGCCTCGACGAGGACGGCTTCGACGACTTCCGAGTTCATAGGTTCGATCATTTCGCTGTTCCCTTCACGCCGCTGGAGCGGCCGTCACGGAGTGACCGGCCTCGGGTGAGTGCTCGTGCATGTACCGATCCCGGCAGTTGTCGGAGCAGAAGAAGACGCTCTCTCCACCGACCAACGCTTGTCCGGCGGTCGGTCGGTCGACTGTCATTCCACACACCGGGTCGACAGCGGTAGCCGGCGCGGCCGGCTCGTCAGCGCTGCCGACCTCGACGCGTGGCTCGGTCGTGGGCGTTGCTGCGTGTGGCAGAGGACGGGCGACGAAGCGGCGCAGGCGATTGGCGTTGGTCACGACGGATAGCGAGCTGGCCGCCATTGCCCCGGCTGCGAGGATCGGGCTCAGCCTGAGGCCGAAGAACGGGTAGAGCGCACCGGCGGCGATGGGGATGCCGAGTCCGTTGTAGAGGAGGGCGAAGAACAGGTTCTGGCGGATGTTGCGCATCGTTGCTCGGCTGAGCGTCACCGCTGTGACGATGCCTTCGAGTGCCCCGGAGATCAGGGTGATGTCGGACGACTCGATGGCCACGTCGGTGCCGGTCCCGATGGCGAGGCCGACATCCGCTTGCGCCAGAGCTGGGGCGTCGTTGATGCCGTCTCCGACCATCCCGACGCGGCGGCCCTCTGCTTGGAGGCGACGCACCTCGGCGGCTTTGTGCTCCGGCAGAACCTCGGCGAGGACACGCGTGATGCCGACCTGACGACCGATTGCGGCGGCGGTACGGCGGTTGTCGCCGGTGATCATGACGACATCGATGCCCATGTGTCGCAACGCGGCGACTGCATCGGCCGAGCCCGGCTTGAGCGTGTCGGCCACTGCTACAACGCCGGCGGCGCGGCCGTCGATTGCAACGAACACCGGAGTCTTGCCCTCCGCCGAGAGACGACTGATCGAGTCGTCGAGCGCTGCGGTGGTGATCCCGTTGTCGGACATCAGTCGGAAGTTGCCGACGAGGACGTCACGACCGGCGACTCGGGCCGCCACCCCTTTGCCGGTGACTGAATCGAAGGTCTCGGCCTTGCGCCCGGCGAGGCCCCGGGAGCGAGCTCCCTCGACGATGGCTGCCGCTAGCGGGTGTTCCGACGGCTGTTCGGCTGCAGCCACCAGCTCGAGTAGCTCGTCTTCGGTCATGTCTCCCGTGACGACGATGTCGGTGAGTACCGGTTTACCGACCGTGAGTGTGCCGGTCTTATCGAGCACGATGGTGTCGAGTTTGTGAGCGGTCTCGAGTGCCTCGGCTGACCGGATGAGGATGCCGGAGGTCGCGGCTTTCCCGGTGCCGACCATGATCGACAAGGGTGTGGCGAGACCGAGGGCACACGGACAAGCGATGATCAGAACCGCTACCGCACTGACGAGCGCCAGCGTGAGCGCGGGCGACGGACCCGCCACGAACCAGACGGCGAACGTCGCTAGCGCGAAGAAGATCACAACGGGCACGAACACACCTGAGGCGGCGTCGGCCAGACGCTGAATCGGCGCTTTGGACGCTTGGGCCTTTTCGACGAGGTCGATGATCTGGGCCAGCAAGGTGTCGCGCCCGACCTTGGTGGCACGGAACCGGAAGGCCCCCGTTTGGTTGATGGTGGCACCGATCACGGTGTCGCCCGGCTGCTTGGTGACCGGCATCGGCTCCCCGGTCACCATCGACTCGTCGACTGCCGATCGTCCTTCGAGCAGCTCTCCGTCGACAGGAATCTTCTCGCCCGGTCGCACGGCGACGACATCGCCCACCTCGACGTCCTCGATGGGGATCTCGACCTCGACCCCGGCCCTGATCACGTGCGCGGTGCGCGCCTGAAGGCCAATCAGAGCACGGATCGCCGCTCCGGTTCCCGCCTTGGCGCGAACCTCGAGCAACCTTCCGAGGAGTATGAGGCTGAGGATGACGCCGACCGCTTCGAAGTAGACCTCGCGGACCTCGCTCGGCAGCAGCGACGGCGCCATCGTCACCAGCAGGCTGTAACCGAAGGCTGCCATCGTGCCGAGCGTGATGAGCGAGTTCATGTCCGCACTGCGATGGCGCAAGTTGAGCGAGCCGATGCGGTGGATCGGCCAGCCCGTGTATGCCATGACGGGCGCGATGAACGCCAGCTGCAACCATCGGTTCATCAAGAACCCAGGCACCCAGTCGGCGCCGAACAGTTCATGGAACATCACTGCGAAGAGAACCGGTGCGGTCAGCACCGCGCCGAAGACCGTGCGGCGGGTGAGATCATGGATCTCAGCCTTGCGGGCGATGGCCTCACGGTCTCCGGCGTCGGCGTCGACCAGGCCGGGAGATGACGGCTTTTGGTCGGCTTGGGTTGGGGATCGGTCGGGCGCCTCCGCCGGCTCGACGAGGAGCGTGCCGCGGATCATGTTCATTCCACATGCGAAGCCGAAGCGGCCGGCCTTGGTTGGTGTGAGCTCAATGGTCGCCCGGCCGAACGCCGGCAAGGCCTGGGTCAGTTGAAGATCCGAGAACACCACGCGCGATGTGCAGTCGCCGCTCTCCTGTCGGTCGAACGTCAGCCGCAAGGGCACGTGCTGGCGAACGCGCACGACGTTAGGCGTGTAACCGCCCTTGACGACCACGGTTGCCTCCTGCCACCCGTCCTTGATCTCGGCGCGAGCCGCTGGGCGCGGCCCGAAGAACCACCACGCCAACACGCCCCCGACGGCGACGACAACTAGTACGACGATGAAGCTGGCAACCATCTCAACTCCTCCCGACTCGGAGCGGCAAACGCTCGATTGACCGAGGGCTCGATCCGTTGGGCTGACCGCAACCTTCGTGACCAGCGACATGGCGGCATCCAAGCAATTTCTTGATCGCCGGTGCGAGGTCTTCGCCGACTCGTTCGCGCGGGATCCACGACCCCGCCCCATTTCGAAGGGCCAGCGCCTCGTACCCCCGGTCAGGTTCGGGCCCGATCACGATGGCTCGCTCGGGCGGGAACGCGAGGAGCGCCGCCACGCAGCACTCTGGGAAGTCACGGTCGTCAACGACCAGCAGGTCGGGTTCGAGCCGGGCGAGACTTACGGCGAGCAACTCGTGAGGTTCGGGCTCCGCCACCCGGCAGCGATGCTCGCGGCGCAGCAACTCCAGCGTGAAGCGCCGCATGCCCGCGTGCTGAATGGCCACGAGCACCAGTGGGCTTGCATCGCATCCCGGGCACGGTCCTTGTTCGTCTCCTGCCACGATCGGCATGCCATCACCTCCGTCTTGTCCGATCCTGCGCCTGTTGGTCGGTAGATGCATCCGGGTCGGCTACGGAAGAAAGGTGCGGTTTGCTACGGAGCGGCATCGATGACGCAGTTCGCTCTACCGCCAACGATGACGTCCTCGCTTGATGAAGCCGGTCACCTCTGTAGTGAGCCGCATCGGGGATCCGTAGGACGACCGGATGCCGGTCGAGATTCTCAGCCCTACAGTTCGTTTATGACCGTGTTCCGTCGAGCTTCGCTGATCGGCTTGATCGCTGGTGCTGTCCTGATGTTCGGCGCGGTCCCCGTCTTCGCGCATGGTGACGGCGAGAGCGACGTGGCCGGGGACTTGGTTCGACAGGCGATCGCTGTCATCGTCAATGAGCCGGGCAACATGGCCCTGGCTGCCGACAAGATCAAGGACGCCCTGGCGGCTGCGGATACGGCGGGGGTTGACTTGAAGCTTGTCGCCCAGGCCGGCGACGCGCTCGGGAAGGGTGACTTTCATCAGGCACGCACGTTGCTCGAGCTCAGTATCGGCGCTCGCCCGCATATGGGGGGCAGCGACCCGCGACCGATCCCACAGGTGCCCTCATTGGCGGTCGGCGCCGAGACCGGCATTGACGTCGTGACCGATGGGCTCGCCCCCCACCGGAATGTCACGCGGGGTGATGTCGCCGCCCTGTCGGGTCTTATCGTTCTCGGTGCTCTCGGTGCGTACCTGGCGGTGCGATTCCGCCCCCGAAAGGTCGCGGAGGTGTGATGGCTACCAGCCTGGACACGCCGCGCCGTTCCCGGCGGGCTCGCGCCGCCGACGTTCTCGATGAGCGGCTCGGTCTGAAGGCATTGCAGTACCCGGTACCCGAGCATGCCAACAATCTGGGTTGGAGCCTTGGGGGGTTGACTGCCGCCGCGCTGTTCATTCTGATCGCAACTGGGATCTTTCTCACACAGTTCTACAACCCGACGCCAGAAGTCGCCAACGCTTCGGTGAGACACATCGTCACCGGCGTCTGGGCCGGCCGGTTCGTACGCGGGGTCCACTACTGGACCGCGCAAGCGATGTATGTACTGGCCGCCTTGCATCTGCTGCGGGTGTTCTTCACCGGGTCGTACAAGCGGCCTCGTGAAGCCAACTGGCTGATCGGTGTATCGATGTTCGCCCTTGTCATCGGCGCTCTGTTTACCGGGACCGTGCTCAAGTGGGATCAGGAAGGATTCGAGGCGCTCGGCCACAATCTCGAAATTGCCCGCCTACTCGGAGGTGCCGGATTCTGGTTCACCCCCAAGTTCTCCTCGAGCGTCCCGTTGCTCGAGCGGCTGTACGTCGCCCACGTTGCGATCATCCCGGGCATCATTATCGGCTTGTTCGCGATCCACGGCATGTTGATCAAACGACACGGCATCTCGCCCAGCCCGACCGTGCCTGACGAGCCGGGCGAGGTGCGCGAGCCGTTCACTCATCACCTTCGCCGCATCGGGGCCGTCGCGCTCGTGTTGCTCGCAGTCGTCGGCGTGCTCGCCATCGTCCGCCCGCCGGGCGTGGGGCCGACGCCGATCGAGGGCATCGAGGTCACCAAGCCGCTCTGGGTGTTCTGGTGGGTGTTCACATTGGAGAACAAGATCGGACTCAAAGGCATCCTCTACGGCGTCGGCACCCTGTTCGCGTTGCTGTTCGCAGTGCCCTTCGTCGATCGCAACCCGGAACGGTGGTGGCGCAAGCGGCCAGTAGCTACTGCGCTTGGCGTGTTGATGGTTGCCATCCTCGTCGCCCTCACCATCATGGAGGCCCTCACCACCCCTGCCTCCCACCTCGGGTGAACCGGGTATGCGCCGCGTGCGTATCACCTTCTGGGTACTCGTGATGACAGCTGTCATCTCGACCGGCGTCTTGATGAACGCACTCAAGTGGAGTGCCGGCTCGGCCGCCGGCATCACGGTCGGCGTCGCCGGACTGGTGACGGCAGTCGCTCTCGCGCTTGCGGCGCGGATCCTGGTCGTGGTCAGCCGTGGACGGTGAACACCGCCCTGTCCGCCTTCGCCGTTCTGGCGACGAGATTGCGGCGCGGCGCCGCGCAGATTGGTCGCTAAAGGAGATTCGGCTTTTCGCCGCAGCCGGAATCCGTAGTCCGCCCCGATGCGTGGATGCCCTCACCGGCGGACTATGGGCTCAGAACGTCAAGTGGAGGAGGTGAACCGGATGCGTCGCATCGTGGTCAGCCTTGTTGGGTTGATGGCGGTAATTGCCCTGGTCGTCGCCCTCGCCAGCTCATCAACGAGCGGCCCAACTTCAATGTCAACCGGGGCCACGGCGCGCGTCTACTCCGATGACGTGCTGAGCCGAGCCGCCTCGATGACCCAGAAGATGCCGGTCCCCGGTCCGATCACCGGGCACGAGTACCACGGCCACATCAACGACGAGCAACTGCGGCTGTCCCAGACGGACCCGGAGTTTGTCCGTGAGCTCGAGGCGTACATGCAACAGATCGACCGCATGCTGGCCCGCACCCCGTGATCGACGGCCGACAGAGAAGGGGTGAACTGCGATGCTGCTTGCACTAGTGCTGACCCAGCCGCGCTCGCCAGCGCGGGCGAACCAGGTAGACGAAGTCTTCGCCGAGCCCTACGCCCGCGGCAAACTCACCACCGCCGAGTACCACGAGCGCCTCGAAGCATTGAGTTCAAGCGATGCCAGCCACTGAGACAGCGGCAGTCGTCGCTCGCCGTTACGATCGGATCACCTCGGTGTACGACGCCTTCGAGGCGCCGATGGACTGGTTCGGCGGCCGCCGCCGTCGCCGGCGGGTCCTGATGGGGGCGACCGGTCGAACCCTTGAAGTGGGCATCGGTACCTTCCGCAACCTCCGGCTCTACCCCGGTGACGTGCGTCTGGTCGGTGTCGACCTCTCGAAGCGGATGCTCGTGCGAGCCCGGCGCCGCGGTGGCCCAGCGCTGCCTCTCATCCAAGCCGACGTGGAACACCTCCCGTTCCCCACCGGCGCGTTCGACACCGTCACGGCCACCTGCGTCTTCTGCTCCGTGACCGACCCGGTCGCCGGGCTCGCGGAGGTCGGCCGGGTCGTAAACGCCGATGGTCACGTCCTGCTGCTTGAGCACGTACGGCCCCGCAGCCGGATAGGCGGGTGGCTCGCCGACCGCCTCAGCCCGCTGACCCGCCGGCTGTTCGGCCCGAGCCTTAACCGCCGCACGGAGGAGAACGCCCGGGCTGCCGGCCTCGACCTGCTCGACGTAAGCCGGGCGGGCATCTGGCGCGGGATCACGGCGCGACCGCACGGGGGTCGATTCCCGGGGGCGAACACGCCTCGGACTGCGCGAGAGGAGTAGCACATCACACGCGCTTCTACCCGGCTCCTCGGGGCATTCGTCGTCGACCAGTCGGCGCGCCGGCGTGGGCGCATGGGGAGAGGCAGCGT
This sequence comes from Ilumatobacteraceae bacterium, assembly GCA_025358075.1. GTDB lineage: Bacteria > Actinomycetota > Acidimicrobiia > Acidimicrobiales > Ilumatobacteraceae > JAENVT01. The sequence continues at coordinate 7,799 of JANYKU010000004.1, read as the reverse complement.
GTCCTGGAACACAACACCGTCCGCTCCATTGAAAGTCCTGGTTAGATGCCAATTTGTGACAACGAATCGATCTCTCAGTTTCTCTCAGTTTGTTGACAACTAGATGAAACCAAGGTGCCGCACGGCGGGTGTTGACGGGAAAACGGACAGGAGTAGAACCTCGAATCGACACCCGAGCTGATGAACGACTCCCGAGGGGGCATGGATGCCGACGATTCGGATGATCCCCGAAGATGAAGCTACGGGTTTGGTCAGGGAGGACCATGGTTCCGGCCGGCGACAAATTGGGGGCCATCGCTCGCTCTTCGCTCCTGGGTGCTGTGCGGCTCCTCTCGCCACCGACGGGCGCGATCCCAAAGGCCGCCGTCAGTGTCCGAGCAGCGTCGGTGATGAGTCATTCATGGTGTCATTCATGGGGGTTGGTCACCCCGTTGGTCACCTCTCACCCGGAGCATTCAGAAGGCACGCTGTCGCGTGCCCATCTGACCAGGTATTTCTTGGTGCGCCCCCTGGGTTTCGAACCCAGAACCTGCGGATTAAGAGTCTCTTCAGAACCGTTTCCGACAATCCCTGACCGTCCCGGACAGGCCCACTACCAGGGGCTTCAGTCGCTGAGCGTCGCTGACCGTCGCTGACCGTCCCCGACTGTCGCGCCGATAGATGGGATGAAATATGGGATGACAAAACCTGCAGATCCCAATCCGCAGGTTTTGAAATGTCGACCCCATCCCCGATCAACATCAGATCCTGCTCGGCGAGCAGAGGCCAAAAGCCTCCCCGATCACCGGAGTATCTACAGATCGGGGCCGCCCGTCACCCACTCCAACGGTGCCGTCGTAGACTGCGCGCATGCTCGAGGAGCGGCCATTCGTCGGGTTCCTGCTCATCACAGATGCGGCTCGTGCGAAGGAGTTCTACTGCGACGTGCTGGGCCTGCCGCTGCGCCACGAGGATGACTTCGCGGTCGTAGTCGATGCGGGCGGCACGCCGCTGCGGCTGTCGATCGTGGCGGAGGTGCCGGAACCGGGGGGTACGAACGCTGGGTGGCTCGTCGACGACGTCAACGCCTCGGTGCGTGCGCTGGCGGCCGCAGGTGTCAGGTTCGAACGATTCCTCGGCATGGACCAGGACTCAGACGGAGTGTGGCGACCATCTCGTGAAGGCGGTGGCGTTGCGTGGTTCAGAGATCCCGATGGCGATCGGCTCTCGCTGTCGCACGGGTTCTGAGTGCCGTGTCTCGCCCCACCCCTGACGTGTGTTTCGCGGCAGGTCGCGAATTGCCCGATCACGGCGGATCTCCACCGATCCGATCGGCAGTCCCGCGCCGTCCATTCGTCTTCCGACTCATCTCAATCTCTCCGGCTCGTGCGGAGGACGTCACCGGCGTTCGTGGACCACCACGCCCAGGCGACGAGCACGGGCTGGAAGAACAGCCGGTTGCGTCTCGCAGCATCGGAGTTCAAGCCGAACGCGTCGTGGCCGTCGATGAACTGGCTGATGTTTCCCGGGAACACGGCGATGAAGAAGAGACCCACTGCGAGGCCGAGCAGTGATCGACGGCGTCGTACGATGATCAACGCCGAACCGAGGGAGATCTCGACAAGGCCGGACACGACGACGACCACGTTCTTGTCGATCCCGACCCAATCGGGCACCTGAGCCTGGAAGTCGTTGCGGGCAAACGTCAGGTGGCCGAGCCCGGCGATGATGAGTGCGCCACCGAGGACGACCCGTGCAGCGGAGCGGACGCGAGCCGATCGAGTGATGGTCATTGTCCGTACCGTACGGCGAGTCGTGCGCCGATCAGTCGGAGACGGTCGATCAAGCGCGAGGGCTCGAGAGCTCGTCGAGTGGCCTGCAGCGTCGTGGTGACTCCGTGATCGACGTTGATCACCCGCTCGGACGCGAGTGCAGAGTGGACCGGCGCTCATGGCAAGTGCTTCGACCGTGATCGGTACCATTTCTTTGCTCTGTACAGGGTGTCGTTCTGAGTCGCGTGTTGTGTACGCAGTCATCGCAAGGCAGCACGGCGACGGGATGCGGCGACGTCCGGGGTTGCGCGGCGGCCTCATCCTGGCCAGCATGAGCGTCATGCTCGATCCGTCTGCCTACCGCGAACGCACGTCGGCCGTCGCCGGCGTCACGGTGTGGGCGCGTGTCGCCGACGGCTCGTCTTCGTGGATCCTGCCCGACGGTTGCATCGATGTCCTGTGGAACGGTTCTGAGCTGACGGTCGCCGGGCCGGATACGACCGCCCATCGCGCGAGCGCAACGAACGGCACGCGGTACGCCGCCTTGCGCTTCGCCTCTGGTGTGGCGCCGACGGTCCTAGGTGTCGCCGCCGATGGCCTTCGCGACCAGCGGCCGAGCCTCGCCGATGTGATCGGGGCCGTCGATGCCGACCGGCTCGCCGAGTCGCTCCTCGCAACCGACGACCCGCCGAGCCAGCTCGAGCGTTGGGCGGGGCGGCGCCTGGCTCACGCTGGCGGGCGGGATCGCACCATGTGCCACGTGGCAGCGCTGATCGGCGATGGACGCACCGTGGCGGAGGTCGCGGCGCAGGTGGGCTACAGCGAGCGTCAGCTCAACCGTCGCTCGCTTGCCTCGTTCGGTTATGGGCCGAAGGTGCTGGCGCGCGTGCTTCGCCTTCAGCGCGCCATGCGGTCGGCTCGCGCTGGGATGCCATTGGTTCAGGCCGGCCTCGCCGCCGGGTACGGCGACCAGGCCCACTTCGCCCACGAGGTGCGCGCCCTCACTGGACAGACGGCATCTCAGCTCGTCGGCAGCGCGGCGAACAGGTCGACGCCGTTGCCGTCCGGGTCGCGCAACGTCGCGTAGCGCTGCCCCAGAACGCATCCCACGGTTCGAGGTGTCCGTCGAACCCGGCGGCGGTCATTGCCGCATATGTGGCGTCGACCTCGGCGGGATCAGCACACGCGAAAGCGAGCGCCGTGCGTGGTGAGCCGGCGGGCGCTGTGGTCCAGTCCGGATCGAAGGACTTGATTGTCGATTCTGGGTCGAACATGATCCGAAACCCGCCGGTGACCGTCACCTCGACGTGCGCCTCGCTGTCGGCGTCGGTGGGGATGTCGAGGCCGATGGCGCGGTAGAAGGCGAGGGTTCGGGGCAGGTCGGACGCGACCAACCCGATGGCTGAGGGAACGACGGTCATGTCCTCACCGTACGAAACTCGTCGCCCGACGTCTTGTCAGAATCGGACACGAGTACTCCGTTTGTGCGTCGCGGACGGGGCGTCTCGATTCGAGTCGACGCGTGCTCCAGGTTCGCCGTCCCCACTCGCTGCTGGGAACGAGAAGTTCGTCGGCGAGAGCAAGCGGCGCAGTGCGAGATCAGGCGGATCGAGATTGAGAGAAACTCTGTGGGAATCGAAACATCCGAGAAACTCGCAACACCCGCCATTTCCCCGACCCTGCAGTATCCGTATGGTGAACGGGTGAACAACGGTGCGGCGCGGATACTGGTCGTCGATGACGAGCCGACGGTTCGCGAAGTCGTCGTTCACTATCTGGAGCGCGATGGCTACGTTGTCCACTCGCTCGAGCGTGGCGATCTTGTCGACGAGGCGATCACCACGTTTCAGCCCGATCTCATCGTGCTCGACATCATGCTCCCGGGCCTGTCGGGTCTCGATGTTCTACGGACCATCGGTCCGAACAAGGTGCCGGTGATCATGCTCACGGCTCGGGTCGAGGAAGCCGACCGCATCCTCGGTCTCGAACTCGGTGCCGATGACTATGTTACGAAGCCTTTCTCGCCCCGCGAGCTGGTCGCCAGGGTACGAACCGTCTTGCGGCGTGCACAGCCGCCGGTGGGCAGCGAGGAGACGATCCGCTTCGACGATCTTGTCATCGAGCGTCGGTCACGCGAGGTGACTTTGCGTTCCCGGCTCGTATCGCTCACCGCAAAGGAGTTCGACCTCCTCACGTTCTTGGCGACAAGCCCACGCCAGGTGTTCTCGCGCAGCCAGTTGCTACACGCCGTATGGGACTCGTCGCCTGAGTACCAGGATCCAGCGACCGTGACGGTTCACGTCCGTCGTCTGCGCCACAAGATCGAGGTCGATCCGGAGAACCCTCGCTGGATCACGACGGTGTGGGGTATCGGCTACAGGTTCGAGTCATGAGCTGGCGATTGATCGGCTGGTTGACAGCAATCGTCGTTGCCGCGTTCTTGCTCGCGGAGGTGCTCTTGCATCCACCCAACGGTCACGAACGGCTGCACCTCATGCTGATCCTCGGCGCCCCGGCGTTGATCACCGTCGGCCTGGTGCCGCTCCTCAGCAAATGGGTATCGGCACGCACCAGCGTTGCCGGCACAGTGTTGTTGGTCGGCCTCTGCTCCCTGGCGCTCGGTGCCGTCACCACTTCGGCGGCGTCGAACGCGATGTTCCTCTCGTCGCACGACTACCGGCTGTTCCTCGTCGTTCTCATGCTGTCGAGTGGCATTGCGTTGGCGGTCGGGTCACACCTCACCAGACCACTGGCAGTCGACATCGCCAGACTCGGACAGGTTGCTGAGCGGGTTGCCGCCGGCGACTTGACGGCTCGCACCGGTGTCGGTCGAGCCGACGAAGTAGGTCGGACTGCCCGAGCAGTCGACGCGATGGTCGCCTCGCTCGCTGAGGCGGCGAGCCAACGACAGCGTGCCGCCGACGCCCGGCAGATGCTGTTCACCAGCATCGGACATGACCTGCGCACTCCTCTTGCGGCGATGCGCGCTGCCGTCGAAAGCCTGCAGGATGGTGTGGCCCCCGATCCCGACCGCTACTTCGGGATACTCGTCAGCCATCTCGACAACGTCGAAGCTTTGCTCGACCAGCTGGTCGAATACGCCCGAATCGAATCCGGGCAGAACGACAGGTTGCGCACCAGGATCTCGGTCGCCGAGCTTGCTCACGAGGCCGTCGAGGCGCTGTCTCCGGTCGCGCATCGCAGAGGTGTCGATCTCGAACTCGAGTCCGATGGTCCCGCGCTCGTAGTGGCGAGCTCCACCGACATGTCACGAGTTCTGCGCAATCTGTTGGAGAATGCGATCGGCCACAGCCCGGCAGGCGAAGCCGTGCGCGTCGCCGTCCACACCGGACCTCCCGTCGAGGTGTGTGTGCTCGATCGCGGGCCAGGCTTCCCTGACGATTTCCGTGACCGCGCCTTCGACCCGTTCACTCGCGCCGACCCGGCGCGCAACACCCGGACCGGGCACTCCGGGCTCGGTTTGGCCATCGCCCGGGCGCTTGTCGAGGCCCACGGTGGTCGCATCTGGCTCGCCACCGGACCGGGCGGCTGTGTCCACTTCTCGATTCCCCGGGAGGAACCGACGTGATCGAGCCATCTCAACCACTCGCGCCTGCGGGCGAGTCGTCGCCGGCGCCGCGTCGTTACGGTGCGGTGGCTGGCCTCGTCGCCGGCGCCGTCGCGGTGTCCGTCGGCATGCTCAGCGCCGGTGTCATCGATGTCGTCTCGCCGATCAACGCGGTCGGAAGCGAGTTCATCGATCGGGTGCCGCCGTGGCTCAAGGAGTTGGCGATCCGATGGTTCGGGACCAACGACAAGTTGGCGCTTCGCGTGGGAATCTTCGTGACGCTCGGGATCGCCGCACTGATCGTCGGGCTCTTGGCGGCCCGTCGCGTGATCGCTGGGGTGATCGGCATCGCCGCGTTCGGGTTGGTCGGCACGCTTGCCGCACGTCATCGACCTGGTGAGTCGGGCGCGGCAGCGCTGCCACCACTCCTCGGCGCGGCCATCGGGATCCCGCTGCTGATCCAGTTGCTTCGACCGACGACCGATCGCCCCGTCGAGACACCCGGGCCGTCGAAGGTGCCGCTCGGCTGGGACCGGCGAAGGTTCCTCGTCTCGACCGGATCGGCGGCCGCCGTTGCCGTGGTCGCGGGTGGCGTCGCCCAGATCGTCGAGCATCGGCGAGTCGACTCGATCCGCAAGGCCATACCAGCCGCTCTTCCCGCGGCCACCGAGGTCGGCGTCGATGTTCCGGCTGATGCCACCCTCAGTCCGATCACGCCGTTCATCACGCCGAGCAATGACTTCTACCGGATCGACACCGCTCTGTCGTTCCCTCGCATCAGCCTGTCGAGCTGGAAGGTCGACATCGGCGGGATGGTCGACAAGCCGTTGACCTTCAGCTACGACGATCTGCTCGCCAGACCACAGGTCGAGCGGATCGTCACCCTGTGTTGCGTGTCGAATGAAGTCGGCGGCGAGTACATCTCCAACGCCAGCTTTCAGGGCGTCCTGTTGGCCGACCTGCTCAAGGAAGCAGGCGTGCAGAGCGGAGCCCAACAGGTGTTCAGCACGAGCCTCGACGGTTGGACGTGCGGGTTCCCCGTCGCCGTTGCAATGGACGGCCGCGACGCCATGATCGCCGTGGGCATGAACGGCGCACCACTGCCACTCGAACACGGCTTCCCGGCCCGCCTTGTGGTGCCCGGTCTCTACGGCTACGTCAGCGCCACCAAATGGTTGCGCAAGATCGAACTGACCACATGGGATGCGGCAGAGGGCTTCTGGGTGCCCCGCGGATGGGCTCGCGATGCTCCGGTCAAGACCCAGTCACGTATCGATGTTCCCCGCGAAGGCGAACACGTTGCTGCCGGGCCGACAAAGATCGCCGGGATCGCCTGGGCACAGCATCGTGGCGTCGAGCGTGTCGAGGTGCGCGTCGACAACGGGCCGTGGCAGACGGCTCGCCTGGGCACCGACGTCACCGACGACGCCTGGCGTCAATGGGTGCTCGACTGGAATGCCGCGCCCGGCAAGCACACCATTCAAGTGCGGGCGACCGACAAGACCGGGGCGACACAGACCGCCGACGTGGCACCCCCAGACCCAGACGGGGCCACCGGGTACCACACCCGAAGCATCAAGGTTGCCTGATCAACTCGGCTGCTGACCGGTTGGCACGACTGGGAACCACGCCTGGCGTGGGGCGTCGGCATCGCGGAGGACCCGTTGTGCCGTGCACAGCAGCTCGCCGGTGACTGTGACGCGGTAGAACCATGACTCTGCCTGGCGGGCAGCCGGCACATGGTTCACCAGCGCGAGCGCGGCCTCTTCGTAGTAGGCGCGGATGTCGAGCGCGGCTTGGCCGATCTGGGCCGGTTCGAGACCGACTTCGTCCCACGGTGTGCCGTCGACGATTCGCACGAACACGCCGACGAGGTCGGCGATGCGATCGGGTCCGCCGAGACGCAACACGTTGGTCGTGCCGGTCGCGGCGCGGTGGCGTTCGTAGGCAGGGCGAAGTCCGAGTGCTTCGTCGACAGCGGGATGCAGCGTCGGGTCGTACCTCGGTGGCAGCGTGCAAGCGAGTGGTTCGTCGGCTGCGTCGATGATGGTCTCTTCGAAGTCGACCAGAACGGGCACGTCGGTGCGAGGCAGCAGTTCGAACGCGGCGGCGAGCACGCGGTGTTGGAACACGGGGTCGTGCGGTCGGCCGAGGGGGCGGCCGAGCGGGAATTCGCAGTGCAGCATGCGTGGCGGTCTGGCTCGCTCGACCTGGCCGCGCACACTGCTGATCCCGACGGTGGCGAGGCCGGCCGCCTCAAATGTTTGGGCGAGCGCACTCACGGTGCGCGTGCACAACGGTCAAACAGGTGTCAACAGCACTACATCGACGCCGTCGGCCTTCAGCAGCTCAGCGGCCGCCGGGCCGGTGTCGAGCCGCAACGTGGTCAGCGTGTGGTCGACCTGTGCGCCCATGAACGACAGGTGCTGCGAAGCAACCGATCCGATCAAACCCCGTTCGGCCAGTTCGGCGAGCCGGTC
>JANYKU010000161.1 GCA_025358075.1 Ilumatobacteraceae bacterium | reverse complement strand
TGGGTCAGATGCACCAGCTGCGCGGTCGAGTTGGTCGCAGCGGATCGCGGGCGTATGCGTACCTCTTCCACCCGCGCGATGCCCGGCTCACCGAAGAGGCCTACGAGCGGCTGCGCACGATCGGCGAGAGCACCGACCTCGGGAGCGGGTTCAAGATCGCCATGCGCGACCTCGAGATTCGCGGCGCGGGCAACCTGCTCGGCGAATCGCAGAGCGGCCACATCGCCGCCGTCGGCTATGACCTCTACTGCCAAATGGTCACCGAGGCAGTCGGCGAGATGAAGGGTGAACCACTGAAGGAGCCGAGCGAGCTGAAGCTCGACGTTCCGACCGACGCCTACCTTCCGGTCGACTACGTGACCAAGGAAGAGTCGAGGCTCGAGGCCTACCGCCGACTCGCCGCGGTCACCACCAGTAGCGAGGTCGACGACATTCGTACCGAGTGGGAGGACCGCTACGGTCCCGTGCCGCCGCCTGCCGACGCCCTGCTGACCGTCGGCCACCTGCGCGCCGAATGCCACCGGCTCGGCCTGCGCGATGTGTCGATTGCCTCCAACCAGGCTCGGCTGGCGCCGCTCCAGCTGAAGACCAGCGCAGAGATGCGCTTGCAACGGCTCACCCGAGGGGCGATCTACAAGCACGAGTCGCAACAACTCGTCGTCCCGATCAAACAGGGTGCGGAACCGGCGGAGTTCCTGGTCGCCTTTCTTCGCCAACTGATCCCCGATCACTGAGACCGGAACGCCGAGACCTTCATCATGAGACTGCAGATCGCCAAACCGACCGAGCACTCCGTCGTGGTCGATTGGCCGTTGGTCCAGCGACTCGACAACTGGACGATCCCCGGCCTGCAAGAGGTCACCGGCTTGCACCGCCACGTCGTCCGCCTGGTCGAGTCCGGCGAGATCACGTACGTCGTGAAGGAGCTTCCCGATCTCCTGGCCGAACGCGAGTGGCGGTTGCTGCGCGAGCTCAGTGACGCCGGGTTGCCGACGGCCGAGGTGGTCGGTGTCGTCACCGAACGCGAAGACGACGTGGATGGGTTGTTGATCACTCGGCACATCGATTACTCGCTGCCCTACAGAGTGCTGCTCTCCGGCCGTGGCCTGCAGATCCCCTACCTCGGGGAGCGCGTGCTCGACGCGCTGGCCGGCCTGCTCGTGCGGTTGCATCTCGCCGGCTTCTACTGGGGCGACTGTTCGCTATCGAACACGTTGTTCCGTCGCGACGCCGGGGCGCTGAGCGCCTACATCATCGACATGGAAACGGGCGAACGGCACCCGACACTGTCCGACGGGCAGCGCAAGCTCGACCTGACCATCGCCACCGAGAACGTCGCCGGTGACTTGGAGGACCTGTACGCCGGCGGGCGGCTCGCCGAGGGCATCGACCCGATTGCCACCGCCTTGGAGATCAACACGACGTATCAAACGTTGTGGACCGAGTTGACCGGAGCCGATGAGTTCGACGTCAACGAGACGTTTCGCATCGACCACCGGTTGCAACGTCTCCACGACCTCGGTTTCGACGCCGCCGAGCTCGAGCTGTACACCACCGCCGATGGGTCGAAGCTGCGACTCATCCCGCGCGTCGTCGAGCACGGCTTCCACGGTCAGCGGTTGAAGACCCTCACCGGACTCGAGACCGGTGAGAACCAGGCCCGGCGGCTGCTCAACGACATCAGCAGGTACCGCGCTGTTCTCGAACGCCAGAGCGGCCGCAAAGTGCCCGAGCCCGTCGCCGCGACGCGGTGGCTCGACGAGCGATTCGAACCAACGATCGACGGAGTTCCGCCCGACCTGGTCGGCAAACTCGAACCCGCCGAGCTCTACCACCAGGTGCTGGAGCACCTCTGGTTCCTCTCCGAAGCCGCCGGCGGCGACGTGGGGCTCGGTGAAGCCGTGACGTCGTATGTGCGCGACGTGCTGACGCCGGCGCCCGACGAGCTGCGCCGGGATGACGACACCTGGAAGGACGATGGCTGGCCTGATGATGACCGGCCCGATGATGGCGGCGCGGCCGAGGCCGAACAGTAAGGTCGCGCCGTGAATCGACGTTCGGCCGTTGTCGCTGCTGCAGCCAGTCTCCTCGCTTTGTCGTCGTGCGCCACGTTCAACCGCAACGACGTCGCTGCCCGGGTCGGCGGCAAGAGCCTGTCGTCGGCCGGCGCCAGGGCGTTGGTCACGCCCGACGACCAACACACGATCGGCGATCTCCTGCGCCAACAGATGACAGCGTGGATCAAGCTCGACGTGCTCGACGAACAACAGGCCAAGGCGCAATACGACAAGGGCCTCGCCGGCAGTGCGTCCATCTGCCTCGGAGCAATTCCGGTCGCCGCCATCGCCGACGCCACCCCCGTCCTGTCGGCGCTGCAATCGGGCATGTCGTTCGCTGACGCGGCGCGTCAGTACTCGGCCAACCAGGCGCTCGCCACCGGTGGCGGCATCGTGCTGGCCCCCGACGGTACGGAATGCATGCCTCCGTCGGGGCTTGCTCAGCCCGTCGCCGACGCCTTGAAGGCGACGCCTGTCGGCCAACCGATCGCCGCCAATCTCGGCTCGTTCTCGGCAGTGCTCTTGCTGCGGCCGTATTCGGACCTCTCGTTCCAGGCGCGAGCCGTCGTCGCCGCGGCCAGTGTCTCCGAGCTCCAGTTGGCATCGTTGCTCGCCGGCGCGCACATCTACGTCGACCCGCGATACGGCCGATGGAGCGCGGAGACGCTGTCGGTCGTGCCACTCACGACGTGACCAACGGCCGTCCACGCGTCACGATCGTCGGGCTCGGTCCGGCCGGGCCGGACTACGTCACCACGCAGACGCTCGACGAGATCGCCCGATCACCTCGGCGTTTCATCCGCACGACCCGCCACCCTTGTGCAGCACTCGTCCCCGGGGCCACGTCGTTCGACGAGGTCTACGAATCGGCCGACACCTTTGCCGATGTGTACGCCGAGATCACCGAACGCCTCGTCGCCGCGGCAATCGAGCACGGCGAGATCCTCTACGCGGTGCCCGGCTCGCCAATGGTGCTGGAGCGTACCGTTCGGCGCTTACGTTCCGACGATCGCATCGAGTGCGTCGTCCTGCCGGCGATGTCGTTCCTCGACATCGCCTTCGCTCGTCTCGGCGTCGACCCGGTAGAGGCCGGCGTTCGCCTGATCGACGGCCACGAGTTCGCCACGTCCGCCGCGGGAGACCACGGACCACTGTTCGTGGCCCACACCCACGCCAACTGGGTGCTCAGCGACATCAAGCTCGCCGTCGAGGCCGCGTCCGGCGACGAACCGGTGGTGATCCTGCAACGGCTCGGCACCCCAGATGAGCTGATCACCCACACCACCTGGGCCGAGCTCGATCGCACCGTCGAGGCCGACCACCTGACGAGCATCTACATCCCCCACCTCGGCGCACCGGTCGGCGGATCGTTCGTGCGATTTCATCAACTGGCACGCACGCTGCGCGAGCAGTGCCCGTGGGATCGGGAGCAAACCCACCAGTCCTTGGTCAAGTACCTCCTCGAGGAGACCTATGAGGTCGTCGACTCGTTGCAGGCACTCGACCTCGATGACCCGGCGACCGACGCCGACCTGATCGAAGAGCTCGGCGACCTGTTCTACCAAATCGAGTTTCACGCGACGATCGCCGAACAGCAGGGGCGGTTCTCGATGATCGACATCGTCGACGGCATTCACGACAAGCTGGTGCGACGACATCCACACGTGTTCGGCACGGTCGATGCAACTGACGCAGACACCGTGGTCGCCAACTGGGACGCCATCAAGCATTCCGAGAAGGGCCGCACGAGTGTGTTCGACGGCGTGGCCACGTCACAGCCGTCGCTGGGCTACGCCTACCACGTGCAGCGAAAGGCTGCCAAGGTCGGGTTCGACTGGCCCGATGTCGCCGGGGCGTTGCCCAAGATCGCCGAAGAGACGTCCGAGCTCTACGCCGCGATCGACGGCGGAGACCCGCGTCTCATCGATAGCGAGCTCGGCGACCTGCTGTTCGCTGTGGTCAACGTCGCTCGCCATCTCGATATCGAGCCCGAGGCCGCGTTGCGGTCGGCCACGCACAAGTTTCGGCGCCGCTTCGAAGGCGTCGAGCATCTTGCTGCCGAACGCGGCGTGGTCATCTCGGGTGCCGACCTGGCGACGCTCGACGCGTTGTGGGACGAGGTCAAGCGGTCGGAACCGCGTTCGCTCAGTGGTGAGCAGACGCCATGAACGCCGGGAGATGGTTCTCCACCGAGCTGTAGCGGTCGCGGGCGCATCCCTGGTCGAACGCGTGCATCGCTCGCCACACCGCCACCGCCGTCGCCATCATCAACATCACATCGATGACCACGAGCGCGGTGAAGGTCCATGAGTTGTCGAAGCTCGTGTCGGGGAGCACGATCGTGGCGATGGCCCGATAGCCGATCGATGCCAGCGGGAACCAGATCAACTTGGTGAACTGTTCGGAGTCACCGCCGATTCGACGCGCAGAGCTGCGCAATGAGACGAGCACGAGTCCGTGACCGACACACACCCAGCCGATGCCTCCCGCGAGCCACCAGCCATTCAGCTCCGGCTTGTAGATCGAGCCGGCGGCGGCAGCGAGCGGTCCGAGCAGATACGCGGCGGGGGGCAGCCACGGGGACGCCGCCAGGGGGGAGACTCGATGCGCGTTGATCGACGCCAACGTCGTCCATACGACCCAACCGAGGTAAGCCATTGCGAACGCGGAGGCCATCACGGGGAGAAGCCAGCGGATCTGGTCGATCGCCAATCGCCAGTCGTTGGCCGTGATGTGGCGATACGACTTCGACAGCGCAACCGCAGCAATCGTGTAGCAGACGACGCTGCCCAACCAACCGGCGGCCGCGAGCACCCGAGTCGCGCTCGTTCCGAGGAGGTTGTGCCCCGGGTGCTGGGTGCGCTCGTAGGCTCGGGTGACAACCGGCATCAGCAGCGGCGGCTCAGCCTCGTGGGACTCGAAAACCGGGGGAAGCATCGGTGCGGCACTGACCAACTCGGGGGTCGGCACCGGGAACGGGGCCGGTCGGGGGGCCGCAGCGATCGAGGGTGACGGCCATGGGGATCGAGACTGCTGCGCGTCCACGTCCACATCATCGGCACGACCTGCGCCAGCTTGAGCAGGGATCGCATCCGACCCGAGCCCGGCCGTCAGGGGAGCGTCACCCGGTACTGTGCCCGTATGAGCGAGATCGTCAGCATTGTCGGCCGTGAGATCCTCGACTCCCGCGGCAACCCCACCATCGAGGTCGAAGTCGAGCTGGAGAGCGGAGCCAGCGGGCGCGCCGCGGTGCCGTCAGGCGCATCGACCGGCGAGCACGAGGCCGTCGAACTGCGCGATGGAGGCAAGCGATACCTCGGCAAGGGGGTCCGCACCGCGGTCGGCTACGTCAACGGCGAGATCGCCACGACGCTGCGCGGCGTCGATGCCCTCGAGCAGCGATTGATCGACATCGAGCTGTGCAACCTCGACGGAACCGAGAACAAGGCCCGGCTCGGCGCCAACGCCATCCTCGGCACGAGCTTGGCCATCGCCAAGGCGGCCGCCGCCGAGCTCGATCTCCCGCTGTACCGCTACGTGGGTGGGCCCAACGCCCACGTACTGCCGGTGCCGATGATGAACGTGGTCAATGGCGGCGTCCACGCCGACAACAGCATCGACTTCCAGGAGTTCATGGTCATGCCGGTTGGCGCACCGAGTTTCGGCGAGGCATTGCGATGGGGTGTCGAGACGTATCACACGCTCAAGAAGGTGCTCCACGACCGAGGGTTGTCGACCTCGGTGGGCGACGAAGGTGGCTTCGCTCCCAACCTCGCCACCAACGAGGACGCCATCAAGATCCTCGTCGAGGCAATCGAGAAGGCGGGCTACGCGCCGGGTGAAGAGATCGCCATCGCCCTCGATCCGGCGGTCAGCGAGATCTACCGCGACGGCAGCTACCACCTTCCGGGTGAAGGCAAGGTCCTGTCGTCGTCAGAGCTTGTTGCCTACTGGGACCGCCTCGTCGGGCTGTATCCGATCGTCAGCCTCGAAGATGGAATGGCCGAGGACGACTGGGACGGATGGGCAGCGCTCACCAGCGCGGTCGGCTCGAAGGTCCAACTCGTCGGCGACGACGTGTTCGTCACCAACTCCACCCGGTTGCAGATGGGCATCGACCGCAAGGTCGCCAACAGCGTGCTGATCAAGGTCAACCAGATCGGCACATTGACCGAGACGCTCGACACCGTCGAACTGGCGACCCATCATGCGTACACGAGCGTGATGAGCCACCGCAGCGGCGAGACCGAAGACGTGTCGATCGCCGACCTCGCGGTCGCCACCAACTGCGGGCAGATCAAGACCGGCGCGCCGGCGCGCAGCGACCGCGTCGCCAAGTACAACCAGTTGCTGCGCATCGAACAGCAACTCGGTGAGTCGGCCGCCTACCGAGGCCGCGCTGCGCTCGCCCCACGCTGACGCGCCCGAATCGCCATTGACGCCGATTCCGAGCACGGAACTGCGAGAATGTCGCCCTTGATCGACGGGCACAAAACCACTGCGATTCAGCGTCCTCGTGCTTCGGCCCGAGCGCTGTTGGAGCGCGAGCCCGATGAGTCGCGCTTCGCCGAGTTCACCCGACCGATCGCACAGGAGAAGCAACTCGTCAAGGGCCGCGGCAAGCGGCTGATCTTCGCGCTCGTCGCCCTCGTCATCGCCGCGGCCCTGATCGCCTCGATGTTCGTGCTGCCCGTCAAGAGCTGGCTACAACAGCGGCACGATCTGGCCACGAGACAGAACGAGCTCGCCGTGCTCGGCGACGCCAACGCCAAACTCGCCGCGGATGTCAACCGGTTGCAAACGCCCGATGGTGTCAAAGAGGCGGCCCGGCAAGAAGTCGGCTACGTCGGCATCGGCGAGCGACGGATCTCGGTGCTGGCCACCCCCGATGCCCCGGTCACCTTGCCGACGGGATGGCCGTACGACGCCATCGCTCAGATCATCGCAGTGCGATCGGCGCCGCCGCCCGCCGTGGCCACGCCCGCCGTCGCCTCGACGCCCTAGCGGAAGGCGCGTAGAAGCAGGCGGGTCAGCGTGGCCCGCTCGGACTCGGAGAGCGCGGCAAGCCCAGGAATCTCGGTCGTGAACGGACCGTCGATCGACTGCACCAACTCGCGACCTGCGTCGGTGAGCGCCAGCAACTTGACGCGGCGGTCGGCCGGATCGACCTGACGCTGGATCAGGTTGCGCTCCTCGAGGCGATCGGCGATGCCGGTGAGGGTCGAGGCATCGCACGACAAGACCTCGGCGACCGACCCCATTGGCAGCGGGCAGTCGAGCAACTTGCGCAGCGTGATCGCCTGCGGAGGAGTCAGATCGAACGAGCGCATCCGCCGGTGCCAGATGCCGCGCATGTGGGCGATCACCAAACCGAGCGCCTCATCGAGTTGCGCGTCGGGTCCCGTTCCTACTGCCACCCGAAGAGTTTGACATACAAAGATATTTAGTGCAACCTAATCATCTATGAACACGAAGCAACCTGGCCCTACTGACAGGTCCAGCGATGGTGGCTCGAGCACAGCCCCAATCATCGCCAAGGGACTCGTTCGCCACTTCGGATCCGTGAAGGCGGTCGACGGGGTCGATCTCGAAGTGCACGAGGGCGAGATCTTCGGCTTCCTCGGCCCGAACGGCGCAGGCAAGAGCACGGTCATCCGCATGCTCACGACGCTGCTCAAGCCCACCGCAGGTTCGGCGCAGGTCGCCGGATTCGACGTCGTCACCCACGCCAACGACGTCCGCCGCCGAATCGGAGTCGCCCTACAGGACGCGGCGATCGACCCGCTGATGACCGGCAACGAGCTCTTGCACCTCCAAGCCGTGCTGTACGGACTTCCGGTGTCGCAGGTCCGGGCCCGGGCCGACGAGTTGCTCGAACGCGTCGGCCTCGTCGGCGCCGCCGACCGACGCGTGGGCACCTACTCCGGTGGCATGCGCCGCCGGCTGGACCTGGCGCTGAGCCTGATCCATCAACCGACCGTGCTGTTCCTCGACGAGCCGACCACCGGGCTCGACCCGATGAGCCGCATCGCCCTGTGGGAGGAAGTTCGCCGCCTGAACCAGGAGGGAACGACCGTTCTGCTGACCACCCAATACCTCGAAGAAGCCGACCAGCTTGCCGATCGCGTGGCGATCATCGACCACGGCAAGATCGTCAAGGAAGGTACGCCCACTGCCTTGAAAGCATCAGTGGGCGCACCGACCCTGCTGATCTCGGTGGCAGCTGCACAAGCGCTGACGGCGCGCGACGTTCTCGCCAAGTTCGGTGAGCTACGCACCACGTCGGAAGGCAGCCTCGGTGTCGGCCTCGAGGGCGGCGCCGGCGCGGTCACCGACGTCATCAGGGCACTCGACGACGCCGGCGTCAAGGTGCAACACCTCGAGCTCAACGAGCCCAGCCTCGACGACGTCTTCGCCGAGTCGACCGGATACCGACTCGAGGGTGCTGCCTCGACGGGGATGACCGACGCCGCCGGTCCCGCACCCGCCCGCAAACGAGGACGGCGGAAGTGACCACCATCGCTGCCACCCCCTCTCTCAGTCCCGCGCGTTCCAAAGGTCTGTGGATGTCGCAGACCTTGGCGATGTCGAAGCGCTCCGTCCTCGCCATGGTCCGGCAACCGGCGCTCGTCATCCCGTCGTTGATCTTTCCGCTGTTCTTCGCAGCCCTGGGTAGCTCGTCGTTCGGGCGCGCCGTGCGCCTGCCGAACTTCCCGAAGGTCGACAACTTCCTCGACTTCGCCCTCGCCGGAACCATCGTGCAAGGTGTGTTGTTCGGCAGCGTCACAGGAGGCGCCGCACTCGCCACCGACATCGAGCAAGGTTTCTTCGACCGCCTGTTGACCACCCCCACATCACGGGTCAGCATCCTCGTCGGCCGACTCGCGGGGGCGGCGATCTTCGGCGCCTTTCAAGCGTTGTTCTTCATGGTCGTGCTGCTCCCGTTCGGGGTCAGCATCAAGGCGGGTGTCGCCGGCGCGATCGTGATCGTGTTGTGCGGAGGGCTCACGGCGATGGCGATCGGTGGATTCACTGCGGCAATGGCACTGAAGACCGGATCGTCCGAGGCGGTTCAAGGGAGCTTCCCACTGCTGTTCATCGCCCTGTTCTTCTCGAGCGCATTCTTCCCACGACAGACCATGCAGGGTGCCTACCGGAGGATCGCCGACATCAACCCCGTGTCACACCTCGTCGAAGGCGCCCGCGGTCTGGTCACCGACGGATTCACGGCCGGGCACGTGGCGGCGGCGCTTCTCGTGCCGGCGGCGATCGGTGTGTTCTCGATCGCGCTCGCGGTACGCACCCTCTACTCACGATTGGCGGCACGATGACTTCCACCGTCACGATCCTGGCCGGTCAGGCGACCGGCGGCACGTTGTTGCGCTCGGCCCGCGGCCTGGCGATGCGCGGACTGCGCAGCATCCGCCGACTGCCGTCCGCGTTCTTCCCCGCCTTGGCGATGCCGATCTTCCAGACCATCGCGTTCAGCGGCACGTTCTTCGCCATCACCAAGATCCCCGGCTTCCCGACTCACCGATCCGTCAACTGGTACCTACCGTTGGCCTGTTGCATGGGTTCGGGATTTGGAGGTATCGGCCTCGGGTTCAGCACGGTTCGCGACATCGAGAGCGGCTTTTTCGATCGGCTACGAATGGCACCAGCACCGCGGCTCGCGCTGATCATCGGTCCGCTGTTCGCAGTGTGGACGCGCGTGCTGATCGTCATCACCGCCGCGTTGATCGTCGGATTCCTGTTCGGCGCGCGGCTCACGGGAGGTGTCGTCGGGTTGTTGTTGATGTACGTCGCCGGGCTCGGGGTCGCCACCGTTGCGGCCGGTTGGGGGCTCGGTCTCGCCTATCGCTTCGGCGACATGCGCGCCGCGGCGTTGATGCAACTGACCTTGTTGACTGCGATCTTCCTCAGCAACGCGCAGGCACCGCTCAACGTCATGAGCGGCTGGCTGCATGCGGTGGCCCGGATCAACCCGTTCACCAACATCTTGCGGCTGGCTCGGGAGGGCTGGCTCGGCGACGTCACGTGGAATGCCACGTGGGGCGGGCTGGTCTCGATCGTGGGCATCAGTGCGCTGACCCTGGCGTTCGCCTACCGCGGGCTGGCCAAACTCGCCGATTAGCCCTGGGAGTAGCTAAACAGGTGACATTTCGCTCGACAACGAGCGATTCAATCGTCAATACTGATATTCATGATTGATCGACAAGTGCTCCACCGACGCCATGCCGAGGAGGAACAGCGCTTCATCGCCACCCACCCACGCTCCGCCGAACTCGCCAAGGAGGCCCAGGCCAACCTGCTCGGTGGCGTGCCGATGGCGTGGATGACCCGTTGGCCGGGCTCGTTCCCGCTCTTCTTCGACACTGCCTACGGGGCGCACTTCACCGATGTCGACGGGCTCGACTACATCGATTTCTGCCTCGGCGACACCGGGGCCATGACCGGGCACGGGCTCCCGCAGGTGGCCGAGGCGTTGTTCGCCCAGGCCAAGCGCGGCATCACCACGATGCTGCCGTCAATCGACGCGGCGTGGGTCGGTGCCGAGCTCGCCAGGCGCTTCGGGCTGCCCGTCTGGCAGATGGCGATGACGGCGACCGATGCAAATCGGTTCGTGCTTCGCTTCGCTCGGCACCTCACCGGCCGGCGCAAGGTGTTGGTGTTCGATTGGTGCTATCACGGTTCGGTCGACGAGGCGCTGGCCACGCTCGACGACAGCGGCCGCACCGTTACCCGCCCTGGCAACATCGGCGCGATGCTCGATCCGGCGTCGACCACTGTGGTGGTGCCGTTCAACGATCTCGCCGCGCTGGAGGCCGCACTGGCCACTGGCGAGATCGCCTGCGTGCTCGCCGAGCCGGCGCTGACCAACATCGGGATCGTGCTGCCCGACGCTGGGTTCCACGACGAACTGCGCAGGCTCACCCGCGCCTACGACACGCTGCTCGTCATCGACGAGACCCACACGATCTGCGTCGGCCCGGGTGGTGCGACCGCGGCGTGGGGGTTGCAGCCCGACTTCTTCGTCATCGGCAAGACCATCGGTGGTGGCATGCCCGCCGCGGCGTACGGCATGACCGCCGAGATCGCCGATCAACTCGGGCCGATCATCGAGTCGCCCGCCGTCGATGCCAGCGGAGTCGGGGGAACACTCACCGGCAACGCGCTCGCTGTCGCGGCCGTACGGGCCACCTTGAGCTCCGCGTTGCGTGACGAAGACTTCGCCCACGCCATCCCGCTGGCCACTTCGTGGACCCGCGGCGTGCAAGCCACGATCGACCGCCACCGTCTACCGTGGCACGTGCAGCAACTCGGGAGCCGAGCAGAGTACTGGTTCTGTCCACCACCGCGCGATGGCGCGGCAGCGGCTGCCGCGGTCGACGACGACCTCGACGCGTTCATGCACCTGTGGGCCGTCAACCGCGGGATCCTGCTGACCCCGTTCCACAACATGGCGTTGATGTCGCCTCACCACACGGTCGCCGACGTCGAAGCTCATGACGTCGTGTTCGCATCTGCGGTGGAAGCATTGATGACGTGAAGCTCGACGGCCAGGTCGCAATTGTCACCGGTGCGGGAAGCGCCGACGGGATCGGCTTCGCCTGCGCCAAGTCGCTTGCAGCCGACGGTGCGCAGGTCGTGATCGCTTCGACCACCGATCGCATTCACGCTCGCGTCTCCGAGTTGCAGCAACTGGGCCTTGCGGCCAGCGGCTTCGTGGGCGACCTGATGGGCGACGGAGTTCCGCAGGCGCTCGTCGATACTGCCCTCGGGATCGCCGGTCACATCGACATCTGCGTCAACAATGCCGGCATGATCGCCGTCGGCATGCAGCCGCACAATCGAACGACCGCCGACGTCACTGCCGACGACTGGGCCGACAGCCTGCACCGCAACCTCACGACGTGCTTCATGGTCACCCGCGCTTGCATCGCACCAATGCGGCAGCGCGGGTATGGGCGGATCGTCAACGTCGCCTCCACCTCGGGGCCCGTCCAAGCCTTCCTGGGTGATCCCGGCTACCACGCAGCCAAGGCAGGTGTCATCGGGCTCACTCGGGCGATCGCCCTCGAGGTCGCCGGTGAAGGAATCACCGTCAACGCGGTCTCTCCCGGATGGATCTCGACGGGCGCGCAACTGGTCGGCGAGCACAGCGCCGGCATGTACACACCCCTGGGCCGCAGCGGCACGCCCGACGAGGTCGCCGCGGCGGTGCGCTTCCTGGCCGACCCGACCGCCAGCTTCATCACGGCCCAGCAACTGGTCGTCGACGGCGGCAACTCGTTGCCGGAGGATCGCTCATGGCGTCCGTCGCACTGATCACGGGTGCCGCGGGCGGCATCGGCGGGGCCACGCTCGAACGTTTCGTCACCGGCGGCTGGATGGTGGCGGCGGTCGACATCAACGAGGTGGCATCCAGCGACAACGTGTTGTCCATCCGCGCCGACCTCGCCGATGTCGAGCACTGCCGTCGGGCAGTCGCCGATGCCGTCGAGTGGACCGGGCGTCTCGATGCCGTCGTCAACGCTGCCGGCGTGTGGACCGAAGGCCCGAGTGCCGAGACCACCGAGGCCGAATGGGATCGAGTCGTCGATCTCAACCTCAAGGGTCTCTACTTCGTCAGCTCGGCAGCCATCCCTCACCTCGCGCTCACGCGTGGTTGCATCGTCAACATGTCGTCCGATGCCGGCGTGCAAGGCAATGCTGGTGCGGCGGTGTACTGCGCGTCGAAGGGTGGCGTGACCAACCTCACTCGTGCCCTGGCGCTGGAGCTGGCACCCTCGGGCGTGCGGGTCAACGCGGTGTGCCCGGGCGACGTCAATTCACCGATGCTGCGCGGCCAGGCGGCGGCCAGCCCCGATCCAGCGAAGTACCTCGACAAACTGTTGCGCGGCTACCCGCAGGGCGCGTCGGCCCGATTCATCGAGCCTGCCGAGATCGCCGAGCTGATCTGGTTCTTGTGCCAACCCTCGGCCACAGCCATCACCGGCGCCAACATCTCCATCGACCTCGGGCTCTCCGCCGGCATCACCTGAGCCATGCCGATGACCAGTCCCCATCTCGACGACACCGATCGACGGCTGATCGAGGCATTGCAGCACGACGGGCGGGCCAGCTACGCCGATCTCGCCGAGTTGGTCAGCCTCTCCCCCGCGGCCACGCGTTTGCGTGTGCAACGACTGCTCGATGCCGGCGTCGTCAAGGTGGTCGGCGTCACCGATCCGCTTGCCCTCGGTTACCCGGTCATGGCGGCCCTCGGCGTCAGGGTCGAGCGCAACGTGCGCGAAGTTGCCGACCGCATCGCCGACATCGCCGGCGTGATCTACGTGGTGTTCACCTCGGGTTCGTTTGACTTGTTGATCGAAGTCCTGTGCGAAGACTCGGCTCGCCTGCTGACCGTGATCGACGATGAAGTTCGGGCAATCGACGGCGTGCGCAGCGTCGAGAGCTTCACCTACTTCGGCATCCACACCCACCGGTTCGTGTGGGGTGCCCGTTGACCGAGAGTCAGAGCCGTACCGGCAAGGCGATCACGCCGGCGAACCCCTCGTAGTCCCACACGACCTCGCCGCCATCATCCAACGCCATCGTCGGAAATCGGTCGACCAACGACTCGAAGGCGACCGCGAGCGCAATCTTGGCGAGATTGGCCCCGAGGCAGTAATGGGTGCCGGCACCGAACGCCAGTTGCTTCGACGACTCGCGGTCGAAGTCGAGGGTGTCGGGGTGCAGATGTCGTTTCGGATCGCGACACGCAGCAACCAAGTTTGCGCTGGCCACCTGGCCGGCGCGGAGGGCCACGTCTTGGCACACGAGATCGACCGGCGCCAACCTGGCGACGTTCTGCGCGGGCGGCGCGAATCGAAGCAGCTCGAGCACCGCCGCCGGTATTCGGTCGCGGTGTTGTGCGAGCTCGACGAACTTGTCGTGGGTGAGAAGGTTGTAGACGCCCGTGGCGATCGATTTGGCAGTCGCCTCGAGACCGCCGAAGATCAAGTTCATCGTCAAGGCCCGCGCCTCGTCGTACGACAGCACGTCGGCAACCGCATCGGAGGCAAGGCGCGAGGCGATGTCGTCGGCCGGAGCTCGCCGCTTTTCGGCGAGCAGATCGTCGACGTAGTCGGTGAACTCGACTGCGGCGCGTTGGGCTCGCTCGCGCCGTTCGACGCTCATGAATGGGAAGAACGCCCGCACCAGATCGAACGCCCAAACTGCGGCACGATCGGCGTCGCGTTCCGGTATGCCAACGACATGGCAGGCGACCCGAGCCGCGAGCGGCACGGCAAACGACTGCGACAGATCCGTCGTGCCGACACCTTCGAGACGGTCACACAGTGCTGTGGCAATTCGCTGAACATCGACCCGATGCTGCTCGATGGTCTTCGGGGCGAAGTCGCGTGCAACCACGGCGCGGATGCGGTGATGTTCGGCAGCGTCCTTCGTGAACATCAGCTCCGACCACAAGTCGAACAGCGGCCCGTCATGAACACCGGAGAGTGCCAACGTGGGCATGCCCACCGCAGCGAACCGCGGATCGTTGAGCACTGCATCGACATCCGACTCCGACATGAAATCGACGACGAGGCCGAGCTCGTCGGTGACCACGTCGGCACCGACCGCGAGCACGCGTTGGCGTCGCTCGAGCGGCGGCACATCGGGCGAGAACGGCGACTCGCTCAGTGGAAACACATATGGCTCGCGCATGTGCGGCTCCTCGGTTGGCACGGTTCACGGATGGAGCTCGGCGATGACCCGGTCGGTCATCTCCGAGGTGGACAGGAACGTACCTCCCGGTTGGGCGAGATCGCGAGTGCGGGCCCCGGCCACGATGGCGCGCTCGACGGCCTGTTCGACGAGCACCGCATCGTTCACCCGATCGAGCGTGTACCGCAGGCACATGGCCAGACTGAGGATCGCCGCTAGAGGGTTGGCGATTCCCTGGCCGGCGATATCCGGCGCGCTGCCGTGAACGGGTTCGTACAGCGCAGCGCGAAGACCATCGGACCTCACCGGTCCACGTGAAGCCGACGGCAACATGCCCAGCGACCCCGTAACCATCGCCGCGCAGTCGGAGAGTATGTCGCCGAAGAGGTTCTCGGTCACGATGACATCGAACTGGCGCGGGTCGCGCACCAGCTGCATCGCGCAGTTGTCGACGTACATGTGCGAGACCTCGACGTCGGGGTACTCGCTGTCGCCAATGGCCTGCACGGTCTCGCGCCAGAACGCACCGAACTCGAGCACGTTGGCCTTGTCGACCGAGCACACCCGTCCTTGCCGGGTGCGCGCCAGCTCGAACGCCGAGCGGGCGATGCGCTCCACCTCGCGCGTTGTATAGACGATGGTGTTGACGGCGCGGCGAGTGCCATCGGGCAGCGTCTCGACACCGCGCGGTTGGCCGAAGTAGACGCCGCCGGCAAGCTCGCGCACGATCACCATGTCGACGCCGAGCACGACCTCGGGTCGCAGCGTCGACGCGTCGAGCAAGGCGTCGATCGCCCGCACCGGTCGCAGGTTCTCGTAGAGGTCGAGTGACCTGCGCATCTCCAACAACCAGTCCACACGGCGTTGCTCAGCGGGGATCTGCACATATTCCGGGGATCCGATCGCTCCGAACAAGATGGCGTCAGCGGTCTGAATCCGCTGCCACGTCTCATCGGTCATCAGCGTGCCGTGCGCCCACCACGCAGCCATTCCGAATGGCTCCTCGTGCACGTCGACATCGAGTCCTCGACACTCACGAAGCCACTGGAGAACGCGTTTGACCCCCTCCATCACCTCGCCACCGACACCGTCACCTGGCAATATCAACAATTGCATCGCACGCTCCTCGTAGGTCGTCCGGAAGTTCCAGGGCCGTCGTTGCAGATC
>JANYKU010000129.1 GCA_025358075.1 Ilumatobacteraceae bacterium | reverse complement strand
GAAGTTGACCTTGGCCGAGGTGCCCTGGAAGCGGAACCGGCTGATGCTCTCGTTGAGCTCGCTCGGCAGGTCGGCCGGATCAACGAGTTGGGTGAACGTGCGCCGCGGGTCGAGCGAGCTGACCACCACCTTGGCCTTCAGCTCGGTTCCGTCGACGAGGGCGACGCCCGTCGCGCGGCCGTTGGTGGTGATGACATGGCTGGCGGGGGTGTCGACGACGATCTCGGCGCCGTAGGCCTGTGCAGCACGCGCCAGCACCTGTGTGAATCCGCCGTTGCCGCCCTTGTGGAAGGCCCACGAGCCGAAGTGGCCGTCGTGCTCGCCGAGGTTGTGGAACAGCAACACCAGGCCCGAGCCTTGCGAGCGTGGGCCGACCTTGCTGCCGATGATGCTCGACGACGACAACCATCCCTTGATGATGTCGCTGTCGAAGTAATCGTCGAGGAAGTCGGCGGAGCTGCCGGTCAACAGACGAATGCAGTTCTGCAGAACACGCGACGGCAGCGCCTTCATTCGCTTGGCCAGATCGGCCAGCTGCAGCGCATCCGCTGGGTCGTTGCCGAACAGGTTGGGCGGCGCCGAGTCCATCAGCGGCTTCAACGCCTGGCAGACCTGCGCCATGTCGAACTCGTACTGGTCCATCGCGTCGGCATCGTGCTTGGAGTGCCGGGCGATCTCTTTGAGGTTCTCGTTGCGATCGGTTCCCATCAGCAGGTAGTCGCCATCTTCCATCGGGGCGAACGCGCTGGGCATCTGGATCGGCATGAACCCGTGCTTGGTCAGTTCCAGATCATGGATGATGTCGGGGCGCAGCAGGCTGAGTGCGTAGGAGAACGTGGTGAAGTGAAAGCCCGGGATCAACTCCTCGGTGATCGCTGCACCACCGACGATGTGGCGGCGCTCGATGATCAAGGTGCGCAGGCCCGACTTGGCGAGATAGGCCCCGTTGACCAATCCGTTGTGGCCGCCACCGATGACGATCGCGTCGAAAGAACGTGAGGAACTCATTGCGTCAGGCCGTCTTTCTGGGCGGGTTGAACAGCGGTGGCCGAGCGACCTCCGCGGCAACGGTGTGATATCGGTGGTTGATCGTCACCTCGAGGTTGACCTTCGAGCCGACGGCCGCAAGATCGGGACGAACCCGAGCCATGGCGATGTGGCGTTGCAGCATCGGCGAGTACATGAAGCTGGTCGTGTAGCCGACTCGCGCGCCGTCGTCGGCGTACAGCATCATCTCGTAGACGACGGGCGTCTCGTCTTTGGGAGGGATCAAACCGGCATCGCCGTAGTGACGATCCCAGTCGCGCCAATCGATCGTCAGCCCGACCATCTTCCATCGCGACGTCTTGTCGGCGAGCTCGCGCTCCACTGCGGCACGACCGATGAATCGCCGCGGTGACTTGGCCAGCTCGCGGAACATCCAGCCGAAACCGAGCTCGATCGGCGTCGAGCACTGCTCGTCGTTGAAGGCAAACCGACTGGAGTGGAAGTCGACACCGATCAACACAAGTCCTGCCTCGATGCGGGTCATCAGCAACGCGCTCTGGCCGACGGGCAGCACGCCGCGCCCGGCGCAAGCCTCTTGCAACGTGTCCCACATCTCGATCGCCCCATCGGTGCCGACCCACAACTCGTACCCGAGGTCGCCGGTGTAACCCGTGCGCGAGACGTGCACCGGAACGTTGCCGATCTTGGCGGGACCGTGGTGGAAGAAGCCGAGGCCGCTGATCTGGGGATCGAGCGATTCAAGGATCTGGCGTGACTTCGGCCCCTGCATGGCCAACGACGCGTATTCGGCAGACACGTCGGTGATCTCGACGTTGTCGTAGCCGACCAGCTTCTGGAAGTAGGCGAGGTTCGGCTCCGCAGAGGTGAGGATGAAGTCGTCGGCCGCGAACTTGATGACGACCCCGTCCTCGACCACGTAGCCACGCTCGTCGAGCCACAGCGTGTACTGCGCCTGACCGTCGCGGCAGCTGCCGATGTCGCGTGCCAGAACGCCGCCCAGGAACTTGGCGGCGTCGCGGCCGCCGAAGCGGTACTTGTACAGCGGCGAGGTGTCGATCAATCCGGCCGAGTTGCGCACTGCGAAGTACTCGAACTTGTCGGCCATCTGATACTTCACGGCGGAGAGGTAACCCGACCAGTGCGACCACAGCTGCGTCTGGTTGAGCGGGGCGAGGCGTTCGTGGAACGGCGTCGTCAAGACCATCCACGGATCGTAGACGTTATTGGACAGCCGCGCAATAAGGGTTACAGTTCGAGCGTGACCCGCCTGAGTCCGACTGCTCGCCGCGAAGAGATCATTGCCGCCACCTTACGAGTCGCTTCCACGAAGGGCATGGCCAACACCACGGTGCGCGACGTCGCCGCCGAGATGGGCACGTCGAGTGGCCTGATCCACCACTACTTCTCGTCGATGGACGAAGTGCTCGCGGCCGCGTTCGAGGAAGCCGCCGGCACCGACCTGGCCAACACCGAGGCGGCCATGCGCAGTTCCAGCGACGCCATCGGCCGCCTTGCTGCGTTCTTTGCCGCCTACACGCGAAGCGACGAGGATTCTGCCTTCCAACTGTGGCTCGACGCCTGGGCCGAGGCCAGCCGCCGCCCGGCGCTCGGGGCAACCTCGCAACGTCTCAACGTGGCGTGGCAACGGCTGATCGCCTCCACGATCGCAGAGGGCATCGACGACGGCGTGATGGTGTGCGACGCGCCCGACGCGACCGCGTGGCGCGTGCTGTCGTTGCTCGATGGGTTGAGCCTGCAACTGGCCGCTCATCCGGGCGTGATCGAGCGCGGCGACGTCGTCGATTGGGCGATGACGGCGCTCGAGGCCGAGGTCGGCCTGCCGGCCGGGACGCTCGCTCGACCCGCAGGTCAGCGGGCGGTCGCCGATTAGCGGATTACAGAACCCGCCACGTCCACACCCGCATGGGCACGTCGTCGCCGTCTTCGTTCAGCAGCGCCAGCGGTTCGGTCACCTCGCCCAGCTCCCACCTACCGTCGTCGATCATCCGCTGCTGCGCGACGCGGTAGCCGAGACGATCGACGACGTCGTCACGAAAGGCAATCACGACATGTCCGCCGCCAGTCGTGACGCGCGCCAACTCGGCGAAGGCGGAGCCATCGACGTGGCCGACGGTGAACACCCCGACCGCAACGACGCATCCGAAACGACCATCGTCGAACGGCAACCGCTCCAGTAACGAGCCCTGGCACAACTCGGCATACACACCTCGCCCCGCACTCTTCGTCAACATGCCAGGCGACAGGTCGAAGCCGACGATTCGGTGGCGGCCGAGGGCGGCCAGGGCGACGCCGACCAGACCGGTTCCGCAACCGGCGTCGAGCAGCTCCGTTCCCGGCGCGGCGAAGTGGTCGCAACGCTCCGCAGCCGCCTGCGGCGCGCTCCACTTCAGACCATCGAGGTCGCTGTCGTAATCGGCGGCCCACACGTCGTACCGCTCGCGGAGGTCGTCAGGGTCCTGCGACTCATAGATCCACCGCAGTCGCTCGTCTCGCTCAGTACTCATAGAAGCCGCGGCCGGCCTTGCGACCGAGCAACCCCGCCTCGACCATCCTCAGCAGCAACGACGGCGGCGTGTACAGCTGCTCCTTGAACTCGTCGTACAACGACTCGGCAACCGCCCTGACGGTGTCGAGACCGATCAGGTCGGCGAGTCGCAGCGGGCCCATCGGATGGGCGCAACCCTTGACCATGCCGGTGTCGATGTCGTCTGCGGTGGCGAAGCCCGACTCGAGCATCCTGATCGCGGCGAGGATGTATGGAATCAGAAGTGCGTTGACGATGAACCCGGCCCGGTCACGCGAGCGGATGACCGTCTTGTTGAGGCGTTCGGTAGCGAACTGTTCCATGTCGCTCGCCGTCTGTGCCGACGTCAGCAGCGAGGTGACCAGTTCGACGAGGGGTAGCACCGGCACCGGATTGAAGAAGTGGATGCCGATCACCTGAGCTTCGCGTTTGGTCGCCCGGGCCAACTTCATGATCGGGATGCTCGATGTGTTCGACGCCAGCACTGTCGAGGGCTTGCACAGGGCATCGAGGCGACCGAAGACATCGATCTTGGTCGGCTCGTGCTCGGCCACTGCCTCGACGACCAAGTCGCAATCGGCGAGTGCACCGAGATCGTGGCCGAACGCCATCCGCTGCCACGTCGCGTCGTGCTCGGCTTCGCTGAGCCGACCGGATGTAAGGGCCCGCCTCAACGAGGCTGCCACCCGCGCCATGCCCGCCTCGGCCAACGCCGGCGAGCTCTCGGTGACCGTTACCTCGAGCCCCGCCCTGGCGGTGACCTCGGCAATGCCCGAGCCCATCAAGCCGCACCCGACCACGCCGACTCGCTCGATCAACATGCCCAGGATCTTGCCAGACCAACCGCGCATGGGCGCGATTCCGGCGCTCCCAGTGCCTGTTCCCAGTGCCCCTTCCGCGCCCATGCAACCTGCTTGGGCGCGCTGTGAGCACTCCCAGAACAAGCACTCCCAGTACCGGAATCGCGCCCAAGGCGGGCTGGCGCCGGGTCGGGCGAATCCCCTAGTTGAGGGTGACGGCGATCTCGGTGGCCTTGACGGCCGCCCACAGCTCGAGGCCGACCTTGATGCTCAATGCTGCTGCCGCCCCCGCCGTGATCTCGGCAGTCAGCTGGATCGGGCCCTCCAACCGGACGCGCACCCGCTCGCCGCGATGATCGACATCGATGACTGCGGCCCGCCACGTGTTCCGCGGGCTGCCGTCGGGCCGATTGGCGTGCAGCGAGACGGCCTGCGGACGAATCACGGCGATGGCCGCACCATCGACATCGTCGGTCGCCACCACCAACATGGCCCCGCCATCGACCGCGAAGACGCCACCCATCATCGACCCGGTCAACAAATTCACGCCGACGAGCTCGGCTACGTACGCCGACCGTGGATGCGACGTGATCTCCACAAACGTGCCGTCTTGAACGACGTGGCCGTTCTCGACGATCACGACCCGATCGGCGAGGGTGTACGCATCGACCGGATCGTGCGTGACGAGCACTGCCGAGCCATCGAACCCGGCAAGATGCTTGCGCAACTCACGGCGCACCTCGACCCGAGTCGTGGCGTCGAGTGCAGCGAGGGGCTCGTCGAGCAGCAGGACCTGTGGCTCCGAAGCGAGGGCGCGAGCCAGCGCGACTCGTTGAGCCTGACCGCCGGAGAGTTGGGCCGGCCGCGAGCTTTCCAGGCCGTCGCTGCCGACTCGGGTGAGCCAGTCGCGGGCTTGTTGATGTGCCGACGCCTTGTCGACACCTCGTGCCCGCAGACCGAACGACACGTTCTCCAGCACGCTCATGTGCGGGAAGAGCAGGTACTGCTGGAACATCACGCCGCACGAACGCCGTTCCGACGGCACGAAGACACGCGACGCGGGGTCGTCAACTACGTCGCCGAAGATCGCGATCGATCCACGCTCGATCGCCAACAGACCGGCAAGGCATCGCAGGATGGTCGTCTTTCCGGCCCCGTTGGGCCCGAGGAGCGCGACCACCTCGCCCGGCGCGGCGTTGAGCCACACGTCGAGATTCAGCGATCCACGTGCGACCACGATGTGGGCGCGCAACGTCACGTCGTCAGCTCTCCCCCACCCAACCATCTGTCACGCAAGGCGACGAGAACAGCGAAGGAGACGGCAACCATCAGCAAGGCAAGCACGATCGCCTGCAACTGGTCGTTGTCGAGGGCCAGGTAGACCGACAACGGCAGCGTCTGCGTTCTGCCCGGGAAGCTCCCGGCGAACGTGATCGTCGCCCCGAACTCGCCGAACGCCCGAGCCCACGACAGCACCGCGCCGGCCACGAGCGCCGAGCGGATCGCCGGCAAGGTCACTCGCCGGAAGGAGTACCAACTGCTGGCGCCGAGCGTTCGCGCCGCATCGTCGTGGCCGGGATCCGCCTGCCGGATTGCCGCCTCCACCGTGACGATGAAGAACGGCATGGCGACGAACGTTTGGGCGACGACGACTGCTGCCGACGTGAACGGCAAGCGGATGTCGAACCAACGATCGAGCCACTGGCCGACCAACCCGCGGCGGCCGAGCGCGAACAGCAATGCGACTCCACCGACGACAGGCGGCAGCACCATCGACAGCGTGCACAACGCCCGCACCACCGAACGGCCGATGAACCGGCGGCGAGCCAGCAACCAGGCAAGGGGCAATCCGAAGAGTGCCGACAACGCGGTCGCCCAGAGGCTGCAGATGATCGACAGCTGGAGGGCCTGGCGAACGCGTGGCCTGCGCAGGATCGACACGGCGTCACTCCACGGCGCTCGGCTCATCAGCCCGGCCAGCGGGAGGGCGAAGAAGGCGATCGCGATCACGGCAAGGGCGAGTGCCGGCAGTGGCAACCCCCGTTCAGTGCGCCGTGCTGTCCTAGTCGTCATCGGGTCCGGACCACGTGAAGTGGGCTGGCCGTTTGTCGACGAATGCGGCGATTCCCTCGGCGCTGTCGGTTGCACACGCAGCGATCTCGATCCAACGCTGCCGCAGTTCATCGGGGACGTGTCCGTGGGCCATCACCCCTGCCACCATCGACTTCGTCGCGGCCTGGGTCAACAGCGAACGTGAGGCGAGCACGCCGGTCAACGTAGCAAGTCGGTCACCGCCGCCCGCGGCATCGACGACCTCATCGACCAGCCCGACGCGCCGAGCATCTTCAGCGTCGATCAGATCGCCGGTGAACAACAATCGCTTCGCCACAGACGGCCCGAGCAGGTGTGTGGCCCGCTCCAACGAGGCGCTCGGATAGACGATGCCGAGCTTGGCCGGAGTGATCCCGAACCGAGCGTCGTGGGTGGCGATGCGCATGTCGCAGTCGATGGCCAGCGCGCAGCCGCCGCCGATGCAGTCGCCGGAGATGAACGCGATCGTCGGCTTCGGCAAGGCCGCCAACGCAGCTTCGGCATCGAGGTTGACTTGCGAGAACGATCGTTCATCGGGCCGGCGGGCAACGTTCAGTTCGGTGATGTCCGCTCCGGCACAGAACTGTTCTCCGCTACCGCGCAACACGACCACCCGCACCTCCGGATCGGCCCCGAGCTCGACGGCCAACTCTCCCAACCGGACCCACATCGAGTACGTCATGGCGTTGCGCTTCTGAGGGTGGTTGAGCCAGATGGTGGCAATGGCCCCATCGCGGGTCAGTCGGATCAGGTCATCGGATTCCATGCTCATCGACGCACAGTGTGGCCTACTCGGCGATCAATCCGACGGTACGGTGGGGCGAGGAGGTGGGTAGGTGCAACCGGTTGTTCAAACCAGTGACGAGATCCGCGATGCCGTCGACAGTGGTCGGCCGGTCGTCGCCCTCGAGTCGACGATCATCAGCCACGGCATGCCGTACCCGCAGAACGTCGAGATGGCCGCTTCGGTGGAGTCGATCGTGCGGCAGCGCGGCGCCACACCGGCCACGATCGCGGTGATCGACGGTGTGTGCCGAGTCGGCCTCAGCCGCGACGAGATCGAGGCGTTGGCAACGCGCGAACAAGTCCACAAGGCCACAACCCGCGATCTTCCATGGCTCGTCGCGACTGGCGCGACGGGAGCAACAACCGTCGCCGCGACCATGCATCTCTCGCACCTCGCCGGCATCCGAGTGTTCGCCACCGGAGGCATCGGCGGCGTCCATCGTCACGCGTCGACGACGTTCGACATCTCCGCCGACCTCACCGAGCTGGCGGCCACGCCGGTGGCCGTGGTGTGCGCCGGCGTGAAGTCGATCCTCGACATCACGCTGACCTTGGAGTACCTCGAAACGGTCGGTGTCCCGGTCGTCGTCGTCGGCAGCGACGAGTTCCCGGCCTTCTACAGCTGGTCGAGCGGCCGCCCGGCACCGCGCCGCGTCGACACCGCAACGCAGGCCGCGGCCATGCTCGCGGCAACGTGGCATGGGCTACACCTGCAGCGCGGCATCTGCATCGCCAATCCCATCTCGGCCGACGACGAGATCCCGGCGAAGGAGATCGATGGCGTGATCTCCGAGGCACTCGACGAGTTGTCGGCACAGGGCATCACCGGTCAGGCGGTCACACCATTCTTGCTGTCGAGGATCGTCGAGCGGACCGGCGGACGCAGCCTCGCCGCCAACCTCTCGCTCGTGAAGCACAACGCGGCACTGGCGGCCGACATCGCCGTCGAGTACTCGGCGATCACCGGCCCGGCGACTACCTGAACAGGTCGCGGCTCTGATCGCGCAGCACCGGTGCGATCGTCGCCGTGTCGTCGATCTCCCACTCGCAGCCGCGGATCACACCGACCGGCACCCGCGAGATGTTGCCCTTCACCAATTCGGCGGCGCCGGCCAGCTCGTCGGCCAGGCACACGGCCTGCACCTTGAACTCGTGGCCATGCGGGTCGAACTGGCCGATGTAGCTGCGAATGGGGTGCATGCCAGCGATGCCGATGGCGATGTCGGTCTGACCCTCGCGCCACGCTCGTCCGAACGTGTCGGAGATGATGACCGCCGCGTCGATGCCGAGTGCGGCGAGACCGGCGCGTAGCCGGCGCGCAGATGCATCGGGATCCGTTGGCAAGAGCACGAGCCGTCCGTGCGCCCCGCTGGACGACTGATCGACACCACTGTTGGCGCATACGAAACCGTGGTGGGTCTCGGTGATCAGCACTGGCCCCGATTGGCGCACGATGCGCTTGGCCTCGCGCAGCACGACCTCGATCACCGAGGGATCCTTGTCCCACGTGGCCGACCACTCGATGGCGAACGCCGACGGTTCGACGTCGGCGAGCTCGATCGTGCGGCCCTCCGCCTTGGAGACGATCTTCGACGTGACCACGACGATGTCGCCTTTCGCAAGCGCCAGGCCGGCAGCAGTGGCGGCAGCAACGATCGATGCGGCAAGGTCGGTGCCCTCGACGATCTCGGGGAGCCCGGGAACGCCGAAGATCTGCAAGCCGCTCACGGGCTGAACGTAGCAGCGCCCGACCGACCACAATGGGTCCATGGTCTCCGATCTGTTCGATCCGGCAGCTTGGCGCGACGTGCCCGGCTTCGCCTTCGATGACATCACGTACCACCGCGCCATCGATCACGGCACGGTCCGCATCGCCTTCAACCGCCCCGAGGTTCGCAACGCCTTTCGGCCGCGCACCGTCGATCAGCTGTACACCGCGCTCGATCACGCCCGGATGACCACCGACGTCGGCTGCGTGTTGTTGACCGGGAATGGCCCATCGCCGAAGGATGGTGGATGGGCGTTCTGCAGTGGCGGCGACCAACGGATTCGGGGGCGCGACGGCTACAAGTACGCGGCCGGCGAGGAGCGCGAATCGATCGAGGCCGGTCGAGCCGGACGGCTGCACATCCTCGAGGTGCAGCGACTGATCCGCTTCATGCCCAAGATCGTGATCTGCGTCGTGCCCGGCTGGGCGGCCGGCGGCGGCCACAGCTTGCACGTCGTGTGCGACCTCTCGTTGGCCAGTGCAGAACACGCCAAGTTCAAGCAGACCGATGCCGATGTGGCGAGCTTCGACGGCGGGTTCGGTAGCGCCTACCTCGCCCGCCAGGTCGGCCAGAAGTTCGCCAGGGAGATCTTCTTTCTCGGGCAGGAGTACTCGGCCGACGATGCCCATCGGATGGGCATGGTCAACGCCGTTGTCGATCACGTCGATCTTGAGTCCGAGGCCCTGCGGTGGGGCACGATCATTTGCTCGAAGAGCCCGACCGCCCAACGGCTGCTCAAGTACAGCTTCAACATGATCGACGATGGCCTCGTCGGCCAGCAGGTCCTGTTGGGTGAAGCCACCCGTCTCGCCTATGCCACCGACGAAGCGGCCGAGGGCCGAGACGCGTTTCTGGAGAAGCGCACGCCCGACTGGTCGCCCTTCCCCTACCTGTATTGACGCACTCTCTTCCGTTCATGTAGCAGTTCACCGACACACGGTGCGCTCCAGTTGCTACATGAACGCCAGAAGGTCGCCGGCGTCGAGGTGGCGGGCTTGCGACAGGTGGCGCGACGCCATGGCCCAGAACATCTCGTCACCGCGGTCGGTGCGCTGGGTCAGAAACGAGGCCACGACGGCCATGAGAAACCCCGAGAAGCTGTAACGGCGGTACCTGTTCCACACCGACTCCCACTGCGAACCGCTTCTGGCCCGCTCCCCTACGGCTTCGGCGATCGCGTCGTACCAACGGCGCACCAGACGTTGCTCATGGGCCTCCCGGTCGGCGGGCAGCAGGCTGGCGCCAAGAAAATAGGCGATGTCACTGATGCCCTCGCCGATGGTGGTTGTCTGCCAGTCGACCGGCACCATCCAATCGGGCCCGAACAACATATTGTCGATCCGAAAGTCGCCGTGCACGACCGTGAGGGGCGACGACCGAGCCCCTATCCACGCCGCCAACCCGCGGCCAAACCGTTCGGCTAAGTCGCGATCCTCCACCGAGAACTGCGACTCGTGGCGCTCCAAAAACTGCGGCCAGGCCATGGCCCACAACATGTCCAATTGGGCTTGGCGCTCGGGTGTGGCCGACCCTCCCATCCACGGTTCGAATTCGGCCAACCTCGGGTGATCCCACCAGCTGGCGTGCAGCGCGGCGGCCACGTCGATGGCCACTTCGGCCTGCGCCACCGAACAACCGTCGAGCTGGTCGCCGACCTGGGCCGGGGCGAGGTCCTCCATGATCAGCAAGAAATCGTGCGTCTCAGGGTCGAACTCGTTCACGTAACAACGCGCCGTGCGAGTCTGCGTGCGGGGCGCCACGTACCGATAGAACATGGTCTCCTTGGCGTACGCCCCCGTCCCCGTTCCGGTGGCTCGACTGGTGGGATCAGCCGACGGCACCTTGGCGACCACCGTGCGGGGCAGCGCGTCGTTGGGTTCGTCCCAGTCCAGCGTGATGCGAAGGTTCATCGCCATGAGGCCGGTCCCGATGCGATGCTGCTCGATGGCCCGAAGCGCATGCCCCGGAGCGAGACGATCGGTCAGCCACGCGGCGGTTAGTTCGGCGGGACTGGTGGGAAAAGTCGCCATCAGGGGGCGCTGTGGCGGCAAGAGGGACGGGTCATCGACAGGACCGTAGCCAATGGGCCCGGCGGCAACGCAAGGAGGCCCTAAACTTGGGGTCGTGAGCAGCAGCTATCTCGAGGCCATCGCTGAGCGGGTGGTGATCTACGACGGCG
>JANYKU010000097.1 GCA_025358075.1 Ilumatobacteraceae bacterium | reverse complement strand
CGCATCATCACGCTCGCCGACGGTCGCACGCTGGCGGCGACCGACGGCGCCGGCGTCTGGTCGACCGGCGATTCCGGCTGGTTCTTCGCCGGCCTCTACGGGGCGAGCGTATACGCGCTGTGCCAGTTGCCCGGCGGCCGTGTTCTCGCCGGCACCCGCGGCGCCAGGATCCATCGGTCCGACGACAGCGGGACGTCGTGGTCGTCGGCCGCGGTCGGTTTGCCCGATCCGATCGTTCATACGATCGTCGCCACACCCGCCGGCGATGTGTACGCCGGCACCGGAGTGGCTCACTCGCGCGACGGTGGCGAGACCTGGACTCCATTCGGCCACGAGCTCGCTCACCACCGGATCTTCTCCCTCGCCGTCGATCACGCCGGCTCGGTATTCGCTGGCAGCTACGACGGGGTGTGGGTCAGCCGCACCGGTGACGCAACCTGGGTCGCGGTCGACACCGGCCTCGCCGCGGGCGAGGCCTTCAGCGTGTTCGCCGACGACCGCGTCGGCACATGGGCGGGCGCCAAGACCGGTGCCATCCGCTCGCTCGACGGCGGTGCGACGTGGACGCCCGCCGATGCAGGCGCGAAGGGGTCGAACGCATACGCGTTCCTTATCGATGACGGTGGCACGCTCCTCGCCGCCACCGACGACGGCGTGCGCATGCTGACCGAATCGCCGGCCGGGCTCCGCTGGACGGGTGTCGGTCTGGCGGGGTGCAGGGTGTTCAGCCTGCTCGACCTCGGTGTAGGCGGCTTGCTGACCGGCACGCTCGGCGACGGCCTCCACCTCCGGCACGAAGGCAGCTGGCAACGAGTCAGCGAGAGCGACCTGCCCCCGCTGGTCTTCGATCTCCGACGGTCGACGCTCAGCGGTGACCTGCTGGCCGCCACGGGTGTGGTCGTCGCCGGCATCAAGACCGGCGGCATCTACCGCTCGACCGACGACGGTCGCACGTGGACGATGGCCGCGCACGAGCCGATCACCGTGTACCGCATCGTCGAGGCCACCAACGACGTGCTGTTCGCCGGGGCCCAGCGCAGCTGCATCCTGCGCTCCGCCGATGGCGGTACGACGTGGAGTGCCAGCACCCCAGCGGGACTCGTCGACTCGAAGATGTACTGCCTGGCCATCGACCAATCCGACCGCCTCTACCTCGGCACCGGAGCGCGGCTGCTGCGCAGCACTGACAGCGGCGAGTCGTGGCAAGAGACCGGCGAAGGCCTCGACGGCGTCACCACGTTCGGCCTCACCCAGCACTCCTGCGGCGCCCTGATCGCGGCCACGTCGTCGGGCATGTACCGCAGCGACGACGACGCAGCGAGCTGGCACCCAGCCGAGCTCGCCATCACCTGAGACCACCAGGAATCGCAACACCGATTCCCACCACATCACGGGAACTGTCAGGTAGCTCGCACGTCTTCACGGGACGGGTGTTGATGGTGGCGATCGGACGTTCAGGAGTGCCCCTGCTGCGAACGCAGTACGGCAAGAGTCTGCGGTTGGAGGACGACACAGCCACGACACGAGTTCACAATGGCCTCATGATCGAAGTCGAATCCCTCTCCAAGTCATACGGTTCCACGATTGCGGTGGACGGCTTGACGTTCACGGTTCGTCCAGGCGTTGTCACCGGATTTCTCGGTCCCAACGGCGCTGGGAAGTCGACGACGATGCGGATGATCCTGGGGCTTGACCGTCCTAGCGCCGGCACGGCGACGGTCAACGGTCGCCGGCTCTGCGAGCATCGTGCGCCGCTTGCTCAGATGGGTGCATTGCTGGAGGCGCAGGCGGTCCATCCGAAGCGGTCGGCTCGCAACCACCTGCGGGCCCTCGCAGCAACGAACGGTATTCCGGATTCGCGCGTCGATGAGGTGATTGAGCTTGTCGGTTTGGAAGAGGTTGCCGACCGGTCGAGCGGCGGCTTTTCGCTGGGCATGGGTCAGCGGCTGGGCATTGCGTCTGCGCTGCTTGGCGACCCGGAGACGATCATGCTCGACGAGCCGGTGAATGGACTCGACCCCGAAGGGATCCTGTGGATCCGCGGCCTCCTGAAGGATCTCGCAAGTGAGGGACGAACGGTTCTGGTCTCGTCACACTTGATGACGGAGATGGCCTTGGTCGCGGAGCGGTTCGTGATCATCGGGAAGGGTCGGCTGATCGCCGATGTGACCTCGGTGGAGTTGGAAGCGATGGCCTCTGACGACTCGGTCCGCGTCCGCACGGCCGACGCAACAGCCTTGCGTGAGCTGCTCGGAACCGACGGCGTCGAGATAGCCAGCGCCGTACCGAACGTCTTGACTGTTCGCGGACTGACATCTGATGCGATTGGCATGGCGGCCTCGACAGCCCGAATCGCACTCTATGAACTGACGCCTCACCAGGCGTCGCTCGAGGAGATCTTCATGGAACTCACCCACGACGCCGTGCAGTACCGCGCCGGCACCCACCAAGGAATCGCAGCATGACCACGACCGTCCACCCTCGCCCGATCGTTGCCAGTCCGAGCCCGCCAGTGCCGGCTGCACGCTCGCATTCCGATCTGCAGGTCACCGAACGGCGCGTGATCCGCTCAGAATGGATCAAACTGCGTTCCGTGTTGTCGTTACGTCTTGGCTTCCTGGCCGCCGCGTTCATTGCGGTCGTTCTCGCCGGCATCTTTGCCTCGTCTGGCGACGGCGGTGGCCCGAAGGCCGCGATCGACTCGCTGTCGCTGAGCCTGGCTGGCCTCCGGATCACGCAACTCATCATCGGTGTACTCGGCGTCGTGGTGGTGTCGTCGGAGTATTCGACCGGCCTCATCCGCTCGACGCTGCAATCGGTACGGTCACGTCTCTCGGTGTTGCGGGCCAAGTCCGTGGTCTTCGCGACCAGCACCTTCGTTGTTGTCGGTATTGCTGCCTGCGCTGCGTTCTTCGTCGGCAAGGCGACCTACGGCGGCATCCAGCCCGAGCTCGGGCTGTCCGATCCCGGTGTGGTGAGGGTGCTGGTCGGCACGGTTCTCTACACCGTGGGCGTCGGGCTCTTCGGTGTGGCGCTCGGTTTCCTCTTGCGCGGCGCGGCGGCGGCGATCGGCGTGCTGTTCGCCACGTTGCTGATCGTGCCGGCGCTCGCCGGACTGCTTCCTTGGTCGTGGGCAACATCGCTCACCGAGGTTCTTCCGAGCAACGCCGGCGATGCGGTCATGACGCTCTCGCCGTCGAGCACTCTCTTGTCGCCCACGTCCGGGGCGATCGTTGTAGCGCTGTGGGTGGTAGGCCTGCTCGTTCTCGCCGGTGTAGCGCTTCGCAGTCGCGATGCGTGATCCGACGGGCCACCGGCTGAAGGGTCATCCGGTCGTGCTCGATGCGGCCGCCGTCCTCCTCGCAATCGTCGTGCCAACCATCGCCCTAGCCGTGCACGGGCACGAGACAAGTACCACATTCGCCTCTAACGACGGGTTGGCGGTGCGCGACGTCGTCGCCCTCATCGTGTTCATACCGTTGGTGCTGTTGCGTCGCCGCTGGCCCACCCAGGTGGTCGTCGTCGGAGCGCTCGCCGCTGCGACGATCACGGGGACGACGGGCGCTCGGACTGTCGCTCTGTCGGCGATGGTGGTGCTGCTGTTCGCGATGGCCAGCCGCACCTCCCGAAGCACGGTGCTCGGCGTGGGCGGCGGCGCGATCCTGACCGTCTTCGCTGCCGCTGTGGCCCGTCTCGACGGCAGGTCGTTCGCACCAGACAGCTTCGCCACGATTGCCTGGTTCGGGCTGGCTCTGGCCGCCGGTGACGCTCTGCGGAGCCGGCGTCAGTACATCGCCTCGGTCGAGGAACGAGCCCGTCAAGCCGAAGCCAACAATGAACTCGAGACTGAGCGGCGCATCGTCGAAGAGCGGCTGCGCATCGCCCGAGAACTTCACGACATCGTCGCCCACCACATTGCCGTTGTGAACGTACAAGCCGGTGTCGCAGCACATCTGCTGCACAACGATCCCGACGGCGCCACTGTTGCCCTCGGCACAGTGCGCGATGCTGGTCGTTCGGTGTTGACCGAACTCAGCGGTTTGCTGAACGTGTTGCGCAGTCCCGACGACGAGGCTGGTTCGCCGGCTCATCCGCAGCCCACCCTGCGCCAACTTGATCAGCTGGTGGCCTCGTTCACCGACGCAGGACTCCACGTCACCTACCACTCCAGCGGTTCCCTCGCATTGGTGCCCGACGCGATCCAGCTCGCCGTGTTTCGGATCGTTGAAGAGGCACTCACCAACGCCCACAAGTACGGTGACGGCAATGCCATCGTACGAGTCGGGTGCGACCCGACGGCAATCACGGTGAACGTCAGCAACCGGCTCGATGCGGCCAAGGTCGAGGCATCGCTCCACCCACCAACGGGCCGACACGGCCTCATCGGGATTCGCGAGCGAGTCGCTGCCGCACACGGCACCGTGGCAGCGGGCGCCTCACCCGACGACTTCTATACCCTCGAGGTGCACCTTCCTCTGCCACGAATCGAGCCGCCGTGAAGATTCGGGTTCTCCTGGCCGACGACCAAGCGCTGATCCGTGCGGGCTTTCGGATGTTGATCGACAGTGCCAGCGATCTCGAAGTGGTGGGCGAGGCCACCGATGGCGGTGAAGCGATGGCGCTCGCCAAGACCACACGCGCCGACGTCATCCTGATGGACATTCGCATGCCCGGCATGGACGGCCTGGCTGCAACACGAGCCATCACCACCGACGACGACCTCGCCGGCGTCCGCATCATCATCCTGACCACCTTCGAGATCGACGAGTACGTCGTGCAAGCGATTCGCGCCGGCGCCAGCGGATTCATCGGCAAGGGTGTCGAACCCAACGATCTCCTCGATGCCATCCGCACGGTCGCGGCAGGAGATGCGCTCCTGTCTCCCAAGGCGACACAGGCGCTCATCGCCCAGTTCGCCAACACCCCAGAGCCGCCAAACCACCCGATCCAAAATTCGCATCTCGATCTACTCACACCGCGCGAACGTGAGGTCGTCATCCTGGTCGCCTCGGGCATGTCCAACGACGAGATCGCCGACCAGCTCTACATCTCGCGCCTCACCGCCAAGACACATGTCAACCGAGCAATGATGAAACTCAACACCCGCGACCGGGCACAACTCGTCGTCGTCGCCTACCAAACAGGGCTTGCGAACACCAGCTCCGAATTCGAGCGATGATCGATCCTTCAGACAACGCGCGTGTTCGGGCACAGTGACCGGTTCGAAGGTGGCGTCGCACTCAGAACGCATCTGCACGTCGACCATCGGCCTAGGGCTCAGGTTGGGATGACGTGCAGCCTCGGGAAGGCACGAGGGTGCGGTTTCGCCATCCCTTCACCTCCAGGTCGATCACTTCGGTGTCAGCGCTGTGACTGCGCCGAGCGAATGAGCGCCTCGGTTCCCTCGATGTCGTCGGCGGCGTCGGAAGCGAGATAGGGCTGCGTGGCCTCGCCGGCGAGAAACCCAAGCGCGGCAGCGACCGTCGCCCGGTGGGCGCTGGGGTAGTAACCGACGTCGGAATCCCACAACAGATCGGGGAGATCATCGACTGCGAGCGTGGTGCCATCGCCGAACCGCAGTGCATCCCGAGGTCCCCCATCGCCCCATGAGCCGCCCTCGCCGAGGACGTCGAGGTAGCCGTCAGTGCCGATCACGCGCGTGTGCAGCCCGCGCGCCGAACCCAGCACACCTTCGAGCCCGCGCGTTGCTCGGACCCACAGCACTTCGCTTTGGCCACATCGCCAGGTCGCACCGCGGAGCTCATCTTCGGTAGGTCCGCCGAGGGCACGCGGGTCTGTCACCCGCTCCGCGCCAGTGAGTCGTTTGGAAAGCGCGAAGAGGTGCACGATGTGATCGGCGAGCCAGGGGTATCCGCCCGTCGTCCGCCAGCCGGTCGTGTTTGCCGCGGCAACTGCAGCTGCCCGCTCGGGGCGCGGTTGCCAGCCATGGAAGCTGTGCACGATCGTTGTGACTCGCCCGACGCGACCTTCGGAGATCGCGGCGAGGGCAGCGCGGTGCGATGGCATCCACGGGTAGCTCTCCTCGACCAGAACATGACGTCGCAGACCGGCAGCGCGCGCCACGATCTCTCGCGCCTCGACACTGCTGGTCGCAAGTGGCTTCTCGACCACAACGTCGACGCCGGCATCGAGCGCTTGGATGGTGAGTGCGGCATGGGTCGAGGTCGGGGTGAGGAGGAAGACGACCTCTGGCCCGGTCGACGCCAGCAGGTCGACCATCGACTCGTAGGTGCTGTATCCGCGAGAGGCCCAGCGCTCGCGTCTCGCCGGATCAGGTTCGCAGAGGCCGACGATGTCGGCGCCGTGGATCGAGACGGCATCGACGATGCTCTGGGCGATCCAACCCCCGCCGACGATGCCGACGTTCACTAGTCGGCGCCGAACTTGTCTCGAACGGCGGCGAAGCCGGCGTCGGTCGCCAGCAGCGCCCGGTCGACGTCGTCCGCGGTGTGAGCAGCCATCATGAACCAGTTGTGCCAGGGATGAAGGTATGCGCCATTCATGGCCGTGGTGCGCGCCCACAAGTCTGCCCGCATCAGGTCGACATCGCCCGCGAAGGTGAGCAACGGCATCTGTGAAGGTCCTGTCTGGTTGATCGTGAGCCCGTACGAGCTCGCCTGGGCAGCGAGACCCGTGCGAAGCCGATCGCCCGCAGCGATGATCTTCTGTAGCGCACCTTCGTCGCGGAGGGCGTGGATGGTGGCGATCGCTGCCGCCATGGGAACTGCGGAGAACCAGAACGAGCCGGTGACGAAGATCTTGGTCGCGCCCTCGCGGAAGCGCTCGTTTCCGAGCACCGCGGCGAGTGGCTGGCCATTGGCGATGGCCTTGCTCCACGCGCTGAGGTCGGGCTTCACGCCGATCGGTTCCCAGCTGCCGCCGTGGGCGATCCGGAACCCGCAGCGCACGTCGTCGAGGATGAGCGCTGCGTCTTTGTCGTCACACGCTCGACGGACGGCCCGGGCGAAGTCGGGGTCGACGAGCTCCTGGTCGTGACGGGCGTCGTGTCGAAATGGCGACACGATCACCGCAGCCATGTCGGTCCCGGCAGCCTCGACTGCGGCGTGGAAGGACGCTGTGTCGTTGTATCGGAACTTGATGAGATGAGCGCGGTCTTCGTCGACGACGCCGTTCATTCGCGGGGTGCACCACGGGGCGGAACCATGGTAGGCGCCTTCGGCGACGAGGACCTTTCGGCGGCCTGTTCCAGAGCGGGCGATCGTGACGCACGTGGTGGTGGCGTCCGTGCCGTTCTTGGCGAATATCGCCCAGTCGGCATGATCGACGGTTTCGACGAGCAGTTCGGCCAGTTCGACCATCACCAAGCCGGGGCCGTTGGAACAGTCGGCGAGCCGCATCTGATGCTCGATTGCTGCGTCGACCAAGGGGTGGTGATAGCCGAGCAGGACGATCCCGTAGCCGCACAGGAAGTCGACGTATTCGTTGCCATCGAGGTCCCACACACGGCAACCCTCAGTTCGTTGGATGAATTGGGGGAAGCCTTCGAGCAGCGAGATGGCGCTCTGGTGACCGTAGACGCCATTCGGCATCACCTTGGCTGCCCGGCGTCGCGCCGCGTGGTCTTCGGTCAAGTTGTGCAGTTCGGTCATGTCGTGCCCTCGGCCCACTGGATCCCTGGATTATTTGGAACACCCGTCGTAATATAACCGATGCGCTCGGAGTCCGGAGCAGTTGGGAGTTGAGTGACGTGTTTACGAGAAGCGGGACGCAGCAGCGCTCCGAGTTGGTGGCCAAACTGGCCGATCGCGCCAGGTTCGTACGGACCGAGACGGTGCGT
This sequence comes from Ilumatobacteraceae bacterium, assembly GCA_025358075.1. Taxonomy (GTDB): domain Bacteria; phylum Actinomycetota; class Acidimicrobiia; order Acidimicrobiales; family Ilumatobacteraceae; genus JAENVT01. The sequence continues at coordinate 83,160 of JANYKU010000097.1, read as the reverse complement.
CTGACGCGCATTGCCGGCGCCGGTCACTACACGGCCACGTTCTCCGCCGCGGAACTGTTCGCGGCGCTGTACTACTCGGAGCTGCGCATCGATCCGAGCAACCCGCAGTGGACTGATCGTGACCGATTCGTGTTGTCCAAGGGTCATGCCGCCATCGGCTGGTTCCCACTGCTCGCCGATCTCGGCTACTTCGATGCCGCCGAGTTGGAGACGTTCACCCGCTTCGGCAGCCGCTTCGGCGATCATCCGGACATGAAGAAGGTGCTCGGTGCTGATTTCAGCTCCGGTTCGCTGGGCCATGGTCTATCGATCGCCGTGGGAATGGCGCTGGCGGGGCGGCTTGCGGGATCGGATCATCGCACCTGGTGCATGCTCGGCGACGGCGAGTTGTGCGAGGGACAGATCTGGGAGGCGGCGATGTCGGCAGGGCATTTCAAGCTCGGCAACCTGGTGGTGGTCGTCGACCGCAACCAGCTGTGCATCGATGGGTTCACCGATGATGTGATGACGGTCGAGCCGATCGAGGATCGATTCGCCGCGTTCGGATGGGCGACACGCCGAATCGATGGTCACGATCTCGATGCAATTCTCGATACCTTCGGAGATCTCAGCAGGAGCGCGGTCGGAACACCGACAGCGATCATCGCCGACACGGTGAAGGGCAAGGGAGTGCGGCGGATGGAGCTGTCGCCGCACTGGCACGTCGGCAATCTCGTAGGCACCGATTACGACGACGTGATGGCCGAGTTGATGGCCGAGCCGCTTGGGGTGGAGGCATGACTGCGCCCGGGTCGCAGGACCAGAGCGAGATCTTCCGAGGTACCGCCGGTGGCAGCGCACTGCTGGGCGACGCTCGATCGACGGCCGGGAACAATGCTGCAGCCACGCCGGCATTCGTGCTCGGCGAGGAGCTGGCGGACATCGCCGACGATGACGAGCGGATCGTGGTTCTCACCGCCGATCTCGCCAAAGCCAATCGCGTCACCGACTTCGCCGAACGCCATCCGCAGCGGTTCTTCAACGTCGGCATCGCCGAGAAGAACATGGTGACCATTGCGGCCGGAATGGCAGCCAGCGGCCTCGTCCCCTATGCGGCCACGTTCTCCGCATTCGCTGCGCTGCTGTGTTGCGAGCAGATCCGCACCGACTGCGCCTACACACGAATGCCGGTGCGAATTGTCGGACACCACTCCGGAATGTCGATGGGGTTCTACGGCACCAGTCACCACAGCCTCGAAGACCTCGGGATCATGCGAACGATCGCCGATCTCACGGTTGTGTGCGCCACCGACGCCAACCATCTCCGAGCCGTGTTGCGGGCATCGGTCGATCACCCTGGGGCGATGTACCTGAGACTCGGGCGTGGTCGCGACCCCGAGGTGTATGCCACGGTGCCAGAGCTGTCGTTCGGTACCGCAATCCGTCTGCGCGACGGCGCCGACGTTGCCATCCTCACCACGGGTTCGGAAGTGCGTCCGTCACTCGATGCTGCTGCTCTGCTTGCGGCCGACGGAATCGAAGCGACGGTGTTCGATGTACACACCGTGAAGCCACTCGATCTCGAGGCCGTCGCCGCGGCCGCTGCACTCGGAACGGTGGTGACGGTCGAGGAGCACAATCGCACCAACGGCTTGGGCTCAGCGGTGGCCGAGGCACTGCTCGAGGGCGGCTTCGGAACCGTGAACTTCCGCCGCCACGGGGTGCCCGACGAGCATGTGCCGATCGGGCCGCCGGCCGCGTTGTACGCCCACTACCAGCTCGACGCTGATGGAATCGCCGCGGTCGTCCGCGCCACGTTGCAACGCGTCGGCTGATCGGTCAACAGAAGTCGAAATCGGCGCCCTCGGTGGCCGAACCGACGTGCAGATGGTGGAGCCGGCGCCAGCCGCGCTCCGGGGGCGGCGGCGGTACCCAATCCTGCTTGCGGGCAGCGAGAACGTCGTCATCGACGAGCAGGTCGAGGCGTCCGGCGGCGACGTCAAGGGTGATCAGATCGCCATCGTGTACGAGGGCGAGCGGGCCCCCGGCAGCTGCCTCTGGAGAGACGTGGAGCACGACGGTGCCCGAGGCGGTGCCACTCATCCTGGCGTCACTGACGCGGACCATGTCGGTGACACCGGCTTGGGCGAGATATCGCGGGATCGGAGCAGAACCAGCTTCAGGCATGCCGGCAGCGATAGGCCCGGCATTGCGTACGACGACGATGTGGTCGGGCGTCAACCCGAGAGCCGGGTCGTCGATGCGTGCGGCAAGATCATCGGGCGACTCGAACACGGCAGCTGGTCCGGTGTGGAGGAGCAGCGCTTGGTTGGTGGCACTGCACTTGAGAACCGCACCGTCCGGGGCGAGCGAGCCGCGTAGTACGGCAAGCCCACCGACCGGCCCCACCGGGTCGTCGATGCTTCGCACCACCCGCTGCCAGTTGGGCGGCGCGGGCTGCACCGAGAGGACCGTGCCGAGGCTGACCCCGTGGACCGTCGGCGCCTCGGTGTCGAGCAGGTCGACCAGAGCTTTGAAGATGATGCCGCTTCCACCTGCGGCGTGCACGTCGGGGAGGTACCCACTGCCCGCGGGCTTGCAGTCGACGATCAAGGGGGTTCGTCGGCTGATCTCGGCGAGCTCGTCGAGCATCGACAGGCTCAATCCGGCGCGCTTGGCGATCGCGGCGAGGTGAATGACGGCGTTGGTCGACCCACCGATGGCGACCAGCGTCGTCAATGCGTTGCGGATCGCTGCTTCGCCGACGATCGATCTGGGTCGCAGTTGCTCATCAGCGATGGCCACCGCACGTCGGCCGACGGCGACTCCGTTGCGGAGTCGGTCGCCGGACGGTGCCGGTGCCGTGGCGGTACCGATCAGCGCCATACCGAGCGCCTCGGTGAGGATTGCCATCGTCGAGGCGGTCCCCATCACCATGCAGGTCCCTCCCGTGGGTGCCAGCTGCGCGCGGCTCTCCGTGATGTCGTCGTCGTCGAGCTCGCCCGCGCGATGGCGGGCCCACAGGTTGCGGCAATCGGTGCACGCACCGAGCCGCTGCCCGCGCCAGTTCCCCGAGTACATCGGCCCTGCCGCGATCACGATGGCCGGCGTGTCAGCCGACAGGGCCCCCATCAACATCGCCGGAATCGTCTTGTCGCACCCGCCGACCAAGACGACGGCGTCCATCGGTTGGGCGAGTATCAGTTCTTCGACTGTCAGCGCTAGGAGGTTCCGGTAGAGCATCGTGGTCGGCGACATGAGGATCTCGCCCAGTGATGGGACCGGAAAGGAGAACGGCAATCCTCCGGCTTCGAGCACGCCGCGGCGCACCGCATCGACGAGTTGTGGCATGTGGCGATGACACGTCGTGTAGTCCGAGATCGTGTGGGCGATGCCGATGATCGGCCGATCGAGGTCGTCGTCGTCGAGCCCGGCCGAGTTCAGGAAGGCCCTGCGCAGGAAGCGGCTGAACGCCGGGTCGCCGTAGGAGGTGAGCTGCCCGTCGACGGCACTGGTACGCACGACCACGGGCTGGTCGTCGTGCTCGCTCATCGCGGGTGTCCGATGCGCATGTTCACGTACTTCGTGACCATGTAGTCGCCAACCCCTTCCGAACCACCCTCGCGCCCGAAGCCACTCGCTTTGACCCCGCCGAACGGGGCCTCGGCCGTCGCGATGGCAAAGTTGTTGACACCGACCATGCCGACTTCCAGGGCTTCGCTGGCGGTCATCGCCCTCGCCAGGTCGTTGGTCAGCACGTACCCGGCGAGCCCGTAGTCGCTGGCATTGGCCATCGCCATCGCCTGATCGAATCCGGCGAACGTGGAGATCGGGGCAACAGGGCCGAAGGGCTCGGTGCGAAGTACTTCCATCGGCGGGGACACGTCGGTCAACACCGTTGGCTCGTACCAGTTGCCACAGTCCCTGCCCGGCGGCCGTCGGCCACCGGTGGTCACCTTCGCCCCGCGGTCGACAGCGTCGTCGACCAGCCGTTCGACCGACTCCACCCGCCGTCGATTCGTGAGCGGTCCGACATCAGTGCTCGGGTCGCAACCAGGCCCAAGGCGAAGCGCGCGCGTCCGCTCGGAGAATGCGTCGACGAACCGCGCCGAAATCGATTCGTGGACGATGAAGCGGGTCGCTGAGATGCACACCTGGCCGGCGTTGCGGAACTTCGCCTCGGCACACTGCACCCCAGCGGCAGCAGGGTCCACATCATCGAACACCACCACGGGAGCGTGGCCGCCGAGCTCGAGCGACACCGCCTTCAGCCCCGCGGCGGCGAGGGCCATGAGCTGCGAGCCAACCGCAATGGAGCCGGTCAGCGTCACCTTCCGCACCAGTGGAGAGCCGATCAGGTGACCGCTGATCATCGCCGGGTCGCCAACAACGACGTTCACCACCCCGGCGGGAACGCCGGCGTCGTGACACGCCGCTGCAAGCAGGAAGCAGGTCAAGGGTGTTTCCTCGGCTGGCTTGATGATGATCGAGCACCCGGCAGCGAGCGCCGCGGCGATCTTGCGCGCCGGCAGCAGCGCGGGGAAGTTCCACGGTGTGAACGCAGCGACGACACCGATCGGTTCGCGTCGCACGAGGATCCTGTCGCTGGAGACGCGCGCCTCGACGACGCGGCCATAGATGCGCCGGGCTTCATCGGCACACCAGTCGAATTGGTCGGCCGCTGACAGCACCTCGGCTTTCGATTGTGCCGTCGGCTTGCCCTGTTCGGAGGTGAGCACCGCCGCCATGTCGTCGGCGCGGGCACGGACCAATTCAGCGACCGTTCGGATGACGGCGCTGCGTGTCCATGGGTCGGTCGTTCGCCACACCGACAACCCGGCGGCCGCGGCCTCGAGCGCGGCATCGAGATCTTCCTTCGACGCGGAGCTGACAGTCGCGACCGGTTCGTCGGTTGCTGGATCGCTCACCGTCATCGTGTCGCCGCTGCCGTCGACGAACCGACCTGCGATGTACATCTGCTTGCAGTTGTTCATGTATGCGCTCCTTGTCGGCTCACAGTGCGAGTTCGTGACGCTGTGCCTGCACGTCGCCGACCCATGGCCCGACGTTCCAGCGACCATAAGCGCCGAGCCCGCCGAGTGGATGGTCGCCGAAGTAGACGGGGACGTGCACGAGTGAGAGTCCGTCGTACGCGAAAGCCGCGACCAACGCCGCGTCGAGCGAGTCGACGCTGCAACCACCGTGCACCGCGAACACACCCCGGACCGCCTTCGCCCAGGCGACGTAGTCGACTTCGACGCCATCTGACGTCGCGAAGTCGACACCATATTGGGCTCGCTGCAACGATGAGATCGCTCCCATCCGCCGGTTGTCGAGCACGACGATGCATCCTGTCGCGCCGAGCGCCACGCCGTCGATCAGCACCTGCGGGTTCATGGTGAAGGAACCGTCGCCGCACACCGCGACGGCATAGAACGGATGGCGGGACACCGCCGTGGCCAGAACAGCACTGCTGGCGAAGCCCATGTAGCTGGCACCGGCCTCCGTGAACACCGAACCGGGCGCACTCGGTTCGATCATCTGGAAGCCGTTGGCTTGCACGTCTCCGGCGTCGAACAGCAAGGTCGCGCCCCGCCGAACGGCTGCCGCCGCGATCACGTCGATCGCTGCCGGTTGGGTCAGCACCTCAGTGCCCCAGACGTCGTCGTACACGATCGGGGTCGAACGGCGCTGCGCTTTCACGAGTTCCCACTCCTGCTTTGCTCGAAGGCACGAGTCCAGCCAGCCGCCATCGATGGGCTTCGGGCCGAGCTGTCGTAGCGCGTCGTCAAGCGCCGCCAGGGTGGCCCGGGCATCGCCCGGCAGCGCAGTGGTGTGTTGGTAGTGCATGACCGCGTCGAGGTCGGCGTTGATGTTGGCGACGTTGCGGACAGCCGGGTAACCGGTACGCGAGCAGTCGGCCTGGCAGACACCGCGGCTACCCACGACGAGCAATGTGTCGGCGTGCTCCATGGCGTAGTTCCCACTGATCGAGCCCTTGCTGCCGCCGACTCCCATGTTTCGACGGTGGCGGTAGTCGAGCACATCTGCGGAGACTGGCGAGCTCACGGCGACGGCGTCGGCCGATTCCAGCACGCGTTCGAGTTCCGCACCCAGACCCCGAGCGCCGCCACCCAACTTGGCGACCACTCGTCGCCCCGCGTGAAGCATCTTGGCTGCAGCGGCGACGGCGGGTAGGGCTGCCGAACCGAGGCGTGGGGGCACTCCGACGGGGAGCTCGTCGAGGTTGAACATTGGCATCAAGCTGGGCTGTGTGTTGATCGGCAGGAGCAAGAAGAACGGCCCGGCACGGTATGGGTGATCAACCACGTCGGCCCCACGATGCAGCGCTGCGCCGACGGCAGCCGGGGTGTGCAGGCTGTAGGCGCCACCCATCGCCGACGTGAGTCGCAGGAACGACCCCTGCTCCGTGCGAGGGATCTGTTGCATGTTCGGACCCTCGTCCTCGGTGGTCTCGTCACCGTAGAGGTGCCACACGCCGACGCCGTTCGAGGCGGCCGCCAAGGAGCCGGCGAAGGCGTGAAGCGCGCCGGGACCGATCGATGTGACCACTGCCGCGCGCTGCCCGCAGATCCACCGCAGTGCGGTCGCGGCGTGCGCGGCCTCCGTCTCGTGACGCACCGGGTGGCAGCGCACGAGACCGCCGACCACGTAGGCCCGGATGACCTCGGCGAGCTCGGTCGAGCCGTGGCCGAACACGACGAAGTAGTCGCGTACGTCGAGCTGTGCCAGGCCGATGACGACTACCTCGGCAAGCGTCAGGTCGAGTCGTCGCGGAACGAAACCGGCTTCGACCGCGGCACGTACCGAGTCGGCGCCGGCGAGCTGGCGCGCCCGTTCGACGCGCTGGAGGAACAGGTCAGGGTCAGCCAAGGCGTTGCCTACTTTCGATCGACGTGCCGCGCAACGTCACAGAAGATGGCGGTTCGGCGAAGTGGCATGCCACCCAATGACCGGCACTACCGCCGCCGACGTTGCGCCATTCAGGCACCGCCTCGGCGCAGACATCTTGTGCGATCGGGCAGCGGGTGCGAAAGACGCACCCACTCGGTGGGCTGACAGGACTGGGGACATCACCGGCGAGGATCACTCGTTCCCTGGCGAGTTCGAGATCGGGGTCGGGAATCGGCACCGCCGACAGCAGCGCCTTCGTGTAGGGGTGGGCCGGCGAGCTGTAGAGGGTCTCGTTGTCGGTGAGCTCCATCATCTTGCCGAGGTACATGACCATCACGCGATGGGCGAGATGACGCACGGCGGCCAGATCATGAGAGATGAACAAGTACGACAACCCGAGCTCGGACTGGAGCCGAGTCAACAGGTTGATCACCTGGGCACGCACCGATACGTCGAGCGAAGCGATCGCTTCGTCACAGATGAGCACGTCCGGCTCGGCCGCCAATGCTCGGGCGATCGCGATCCGCTGACGTTGCCCCCCGGAGAACTCGTGCGGGAAGCGCTCGATCGCATCATCGCCCAAGCCGACTGTGCTCAACAGCTCCCCGACGCGCTCTCGTTGTCGATCTCGCTCGACCAGTTCGTGCACGATCAACGGTTCGACGACGATCTGCCCCACCGTCATCCTCGAGTTGAGCGAACTGGTCGGGTCTTGAAACACCATCTGCATGCGCCGCCGAGCCGTACGGAGTTCGTCACCTCGCGACGAGGTCAGGTCCTTGCCATTGACCAGCACCCGCCCTGAGGCTGCCGGGACGATCCCCATCGCCGCCAACGCGGTGGTCGACTTTCCGCAGCCGGACTCGCCGACCAGCGCCACGGTTTCGCCCGCCGCAATGCTGAGATCGAGGCCGTCGACGGCATGGACCCAACCCACGGTGCGCTGAAGAACGCCGCGACGCACCGGGAATCGCACGCACAGCTTCTCCAGCTGCAACAGCTCATCGGTCATGACGATTTCTTCGGCGTGATGTCGAGGAAGCAGGCGCTGGTGTGGCCCTCACCAATGACTCGCAAGGCCGGGCGTTCATGGTCGCACCGTTCCATCCGGTGGGCGCATCGCGCCGTGAACGGGCAACCGAGCGGGGGATCGATCAACGAGGGTGGCGCGCCGGGGATCGACGGCAGCGCCGACCGGCGGCGGACGTCAACTCTCGGAATCGAGTCGAGCAGCGCCTGCGTGTAGGGGTGATGTGGCTGGTGGTAGATCGTGCGCACGTCGGCTTGTTCGACGATGGTCCCCGCGTACATCACCAGCACTCGGTCGGCGAGGCCGGCGATGATTCCGAGGTCGTGCGTGACCCAGACCACCGAGAGGCCTCGTTCGACGCGGAGTCGGCGCACGAGCGCAAGGATCTGCGCTTGCACGGTGACATCGAGTGCGGTCGTCGGCTCGTCGGCGAGCAGAAGGCGTGGCTCGCTCGCCAAGGCCATCGCGATCATTGCGCGTTGACGCATCCCTCCCGAGTACTCGCTGGGGTACTGGCGAAGCCGGCGCTGCGGGTCGGGGATCCCAACCGCGGTCAACAGCTCGAGGGCTCGCTCGGCGGCTTTGCTTTTCGTGAGGCCGAGATGTTGGCGCGGGCCCTCGGTCAGCTGTCGTCGCATTCGAAGAACTGGGTTCAGCGACGACAGTGGATCTTGAAAGATCACCCCGATTTCGCCGCCCCGGACGCTGTGCAGCGTGCGCTCGTTGGCGTGTAGCAGGTCGGTACCGTCGAATCGAACGGAGCCGCCGCTAATGGTCGCGATCGATGGCGGGAGCAATCGTGGAAGCGACAAGATGGTCGCGCTCTTCCCGCATCCCGACTCGCCGACGATGCCGATCGTCTCGCCTTCGTCGACCGTGAAGCTCACGCCTCGTACCGCCTGTGCCGATCCAGCCGCTGTGTCGAAACGAACGTGCAGGTCGACGACTTCGAGCAGTGGCCTGCGGCCGGCTGGGAGGGGAGGGTCGATCGCCGGAGTCGGAGCGGGCGCGGTCATCGCCACTTCTTTGGTCGCCGTCGTCGATGGTAGGGGTCGTACCGGTCACGCAGCCCATCTCCGATGAAGTTGAAGGCCAGCACGACGGTGAGGATTGCGAGTCCGGGGAACGTGGCAATCCACCAGTGGGCGATGCTCGTCCGCCCGTCCGACACGAGGGCGCCCCACTCCGGATCGGGTGGCACGGCGCCCACGCCGATGAAGCTCAGCCCGGCAGCGAGGAGGATCACGACTCCGAGATCGGTGGTGGCCTTGACTCCGATCACTGCCGAGCAGAACGGCAGGACGTGGCGACGAAACACCCTCCCCGGGCGACAGCCGATCGCCGTGGCCGCCTTGACGTGATCACCGCCCTTGATGCTGAGTACCTGACCACGCATCAGCCGGGCGTACTCGGGCCACGTCACGAGGACGACAGCGATGACGACGTTGCGGATGCCCGGACCGAGCGCAGCGGCGATCGCCAGTGCCAGCACCATCGCCGGGAACGAAAGCGTCACGTCGGTGATGCGCATGAGAGCTTCGTCGACCCACTTGCCGAAGAACCCCGCAGCCGCGCCGATGGTGCAACCGATCAGCACTGCCAGCAGCACCGAGGAGATCGCCAACGGCAGCGAGATCCTGGCGCCATACATCACTCTGCTGAACACGTCGCGACCGAGCTTGTCGGTACCGAACCAGTGTGCCCCGCTGGGCCCGTTGAGGCGATGGTGCAGGTCCTGATCCTTGACAGGGTCGAATGGAGCCCACCACGGTACGGTCAGGGTGACAAGCACCCATCCGCTGATGACCACCGTTCCCATCGTCAGCGTGACACTTCGCCGTGGGCGCTTCTTCGGCGTGCTGTGCCCCGGTGACGTGGCGATTGTCGAAGTGGTTTCAGTCATCGCCCGATCCTGATCCTCGGGTCGAGTGTCGCGTAGAGCACGTCGACAATGACGTTGGAGACGACGTAGATGACGCCGATGAGGATCGTGACGCCCAGCACCGCCTGATAGTCGAGACCCTTGGCAGTGTCGACCGCGTAGCGGCCGATCCCCGGCCAGGCGAAGACCGTCTCGGTCAGCACCGCGCCGGCGAGCAGCCCCCCGACCGCCAGCCCGAGGACCGTGATCACGGGGATCAACGCGTTTGGCAGGGCGTGGACGAGCATGATCCGGCGCTCAGACATGCCGCGGGCGCGGGCGGCGACGAGGTAGTTCGCTCCGCCGATCTCCAACAGCGAGGCACGTACCATTCGGGCAATCAGCCCCAGGAAGTAGGCACCGAGAACGAAGGCAGGGAGGATCAGGTGCCTGAGTGCGTCCCACAGGGTCGCCCATTGGCCATGCACCAGTGCGTCGAACGTGTACATCCCGGTCGTGTGCGGCGGTACGTGGGTGCTGCTACTGAGTCGACCTTCTGGCCCCGGCACCCAGTGCAACCGGAGATAGAACACCTCCAGCGCGAGCAAGCCAAGCCAGAACACCGGAACGCCGGAGCCCAGTAGTGCCAGGAGGCGGACGCCGGCGTCGGGCCACCGGCTCTTGAACCGGGCAGCGAGCATCCCGGCGGCGACACCGCCCACTGCAGCGACGACGATCGCGGCGAGGGCGAGCTCGATGGTCGCAGGGAAGAAGTCGAACAGATCTTTTGCTACGGCCCGCTGCGTCGTCGTCGAACGGCCGAGATCGCCGTGCACCAGGTTGCGCATGTACACGAAGTACCGCTCCGGACCGCTCTTGTCGAGTCCCCACCGCTTGGTGTACGTGGCGACGATCTTGGGATTGGCAGCACCACGCTCGCCGAGCAGACGCACGAGCGGGTCACCGGGTAGATAGTTGGCCAGAACAAAGGTCACGATCGACAGACCGATGATGGTCGGAATCGCCAGAAGAAAGCGACGCACGACGTACTGCAGCAAACTCAAGTCATCAACTCCCTCCCGGCGTGCAAGGGCGCCGCCGCATGAACTTCGCGACAGGCGCCCTCACACAGTGTGCTCGATTCAGCCGGGCGTGATCGCAGTGATCTCGATCTGATGATTGGGGCTGTATTCGACGTGACTGATCGTCGTTCGATAGGCGATGATCGAGTTCGGTTGGACGACCGGGATCAACGAGGCGTCGTCACGCATGATCGTTGCGGCTTGCGCCGAGAGATCCTCACGCTTGGCCGGGTCGGTCGTTGCCTTGACCTGATTGAACAGTGCACCGGCCTCCGGGCTGTTGAAGCCGACACGCTTGGACACCGGGCTTTCCGGGCTCCCGAACCAGTCGAGATAGTTCGTCACGTCGAGGAAGTCGGGCGCCCAGATGGACGACGTCAACGGCAGACCACCGGCTCGGTACGCCTGCAGCCATGCGTCGTACTCCACAGGCTTCAGGTTGAGGGTGATGTTGACCTTGGCGAGGTCGGCGGAGATCTTCTCCCAGAGTGTCGTCAGCGGCACCCCGTACGGCGCGTAGTTCGCAAAGGTGACATCGATCGAGAAGCCCGCCGCCAGGCCGGCGTCGGCCAGCAACTTCTTGGCCCCTTCGACATCGGTAGCCACCGGAGTGACCTTGTCGATGCCCTGCAAGCCGAGCGGGATCACGGCTGCGGGGCGTTTGGTCGCACCGGTGAGGATGCCGACGCCGTCGTAGTCGATGGCCTTCTGGATCGCTTGACGCACCTTCGGGTCAGCGAACGGGCTCGGGGCCTTGTTGTTGAGTGCGAGGTACAGCAGGTTCACCGACTGCACGGTGTCGACCTTCACGCCCGAAGCGTCCTTCAACCCGGCGGCCGTGTCGGAGTCGATGTTCGTGGCCAGGTCGACGGAGCCGCCCTGGAGCAGTTGGGCCTGAGTCGCAGGCTCGCGAACATCCTGAACCGTGATGGTCGCGAATGCCGGCTTGTTCGCACCGGTGTAGTTCGGGTTTGCGTCGAACACGATTCGTTCGTTGCGCTTCCATTCCTTGAGCATGTAGGGGCCAGTACCGACGGTGGCGGTGTTGAGGAACGCCTCCGCCTTGTCAGCGTCCTTGGCGGTTGCGTCGGACACGGCACCGTTCTTCTTCAGCTCGGTGCTGTCGAGCACCATCAGTGCCGAGTTGGTGACCTTGGCCAAGAAGGCACTATCCGCAGCAGACAGGGTGATGGTCACGGTCGACGGGTCCGTCGCCACGATGCTCGTCGCACCATCGAGCACGAACGCCACCGAGCCTTGGATGTTCTTCAACCGTTCGAACGAGAAGACGACATCATCGGCGGTCATCGTGTTGCCAGTGGAGAACTTGGCGTCGGTCCTCAGCTTGAAAGCGTACGTCAGGCCGTCACCGCTGACCGTCCACGACGCTGCCAGTGCCGGGAGGATCTTCGTCGGATCGGCCGGATCGATGGTTACGAGCGGCTCACCCCAGAAGGGCTGCAACAGTCCGTTGATGTCGGCGAAGGCCCTCGGCGGGTCGAGCGTGGCGAGATCTGCCATCGAGGCGGCGATCTTCAACTCGCCGGTCGGTGCGCTCGGTTGAGCGCCAGTCGTTGCCGGCGTTGTGGCCGGCGTTGTTGCCGGCGTTGTTGCCGGCGACGATCCTGATGGCGCAGCGGTGGTTGTCTGCGCCGCCGTTCCTGTTGTGCCACCCTTTTTATCGCTACCGCACGCAGCGATCGCGATGCTCAACGCAGCGAGCACGGCCAATGCCCGCGTCCATCGACGGCCTCCCGAGTACCCCATCATTACCCCCTCTGATCTATCGCTCGGCCTCACCGGACGATATGTGATTTCGGACGAGCGTTATACTTCCCGACATGATCAGCCCAGTCAAGGCTCCACACAAAAAATGTCTTGACGTAGCGCTTGATCGAAATACGATGCCGCGATGCCCAAAGTGGTCGACCACGCCGAACGCCGAGGCGAAATCTTGGAGGCGACCTGGCGAGTCATTGCTCGACTCGGGTTGGAGGGGACGACGACCAGAGAGATCGCCCGCGAAGCGAACTGCTCCACCGGTGTCTTGGCGCACTACTTCAAGAACAAGGATGAGATCCTTCGGTTGGCGTTGGACTACGCACACGAACGGATCCGCCTTCGGATCCTGGCCCTGCGCGAGCGGTTCACCGGCGTCGAACTGCTGCGCGCTGTGCTCGCCGAGCTCGTCCCACTCGACTATCAACGCCAGATCGAGATGACGCTCGAGATCAGTTTCTGGGGGAGGGCGGTCGCCCACACCAGGCTGCGCGCGTTGCAACACAACGACGTCGAACTTTGGCACGCGCGTCTTCGCGGGTTGCTCGAGGAATGCGTCGCTTCCGGCCAGTTGCCGGAAGACCTCGACCCCGAAGAGAGCGCCGCCGCTCTCGTCTGCTTCACCGACGGCCTCGGCCTCAACGCCTACCTCTACCCCGAGCGCTATTCCGCAGTGCGAGTCGAGGCCTTGCTCGATCGCCAGCTCGCGCTGCTCGGCGCTGATCTGTCGTCCACCCGTCGCCTCATTCGTCACCCACGTCCAGCGGGGACCAAACCAGCCGGTCGCCGACCGTCAGACTCGACCAGCGGGGTAACGCCATGACGATCCAGATTGGCATCGTCGGGCTCGGGCGAGTCTCCACGCTTCATCTCCAGGGCTATGCCGCGCTCGGCGAGGAGGCGGCCGTCGTCGCGGTTTGCGATGTCAATTCGGAGCGGGCAGACGTGGTCGCTCGTGAGGTCGGAGCGACAGCAATGGCGTTCGACGACATGCTCACCAACGAGGCCATCGATGCAATCGAGATCCTCGTTCCTTCCCCGTTGCAGGCCGATCTTGCGTTCGCGGCGATCGCCGCCGGGAAACATGTCACGGTTCAGAAGCCGCTTGCCGCGGATCTGGCAACGGCGGAGCGCCTCGTTGAAGCGGCGAGGCGAGCGGGAGTGGCCTTTCGAGTCTTCGAGAACACCGTCAACGCTCCGTCATGGCGACTTGCCGAGCAGCTCATCGCCGACGGGCTGATCGGTCAGCCGATTTCGATCTACTTGCGCTGGGCGAATTCGCTGCTGTCTTGTGGATGGGAAGTGCCAGCCGAATCCTTGGCCTGGCGGTACAAGGGCGAGTGGGCATCCCAGTTCGCGGCCCCATCGCTGTTCGACGACGGCGCCCACCTGATCTCGCCCGCGGTGGCATTGTTCGGAGAACTGGCCGAGGTCGTCGTCCTGTCCGGCCAGCAGCACGTCGGCACGCGTGCAACCGGGTTCCCCTACGCGATCGCCTGGCACCATCAAGAAGGCGGCCAGGCCATCGTCGAGGGCACCCTGTGCGAATCGTTGGAGGTGCTCACCGAGCAGTACAGCTCGGATTCGAGCATCACCATCACGGGTCACTCCGGTCTGCTGTGGATCAACACCGGCGAAGGACGGGTCGCCGAGCGCCCGACCGTAGAAGTGGCGACGCGCGGGCGATTGCACTCGTACGACGTCGATCATCGATGGTCCGCCGCGTGGGCCGTCGCTCAACGTGACTGGGTTCGGGCGCTGGCCGGTGACGGCAGCTACCGATGGACCGGCGACGATGCCTTGAAGGTGCTGCGCGGCAGTCTGATGGTCGACGACGCCGTCCGCACGACGCTGAGCCGGCGCGCCCACCCAGCCTGATGACGCCGACCGAACCCGACGACGGCTGGGCCTTCGCCGACGTCTGGGACGACCACGCGGAACGATTCCCTGATGAGATCGCCCTCGTCGACGAGCGGCTTCGGTCAACGTGGCACGCGTTCCGCGGGCGCGCCCACTCGATCGCCGCCGGACTGACAGGCCTTGGTGTTCGTACTGGCTCTCATGTCGCAGTGGCGATTCACAACCGATCCGAGTACCTCGAAATCGTCTACGCGTTGAGCGTCGCACGAATGGTCCACGTCAACACGAACCATCGCTATTCCACAGCCGAGGTCACCGCGCTCTGGACTGCCATGCACGTCGACACGGTGATCTTCGACGACACCATGACCGAACGCATCGACGCCGTTCGCGCGGTACTCCCCGCCTTCCGCTGGGTCTCTGTCGACACCCCGGCGCCATCATGGGCGACGTCGTACGACGAGCTGCTCTGTGGCGACGAGGATTGGCAACCGAAGCGCCGGCGCTCTGGCAATGATCTAGTGATCATCTGTACGGGCGGCACCACTGGGCAGCCCAAGGGTGTCATGTGGCGCCAGGACGACCTGTTCCGCGCCCTCCGACTTCGAGCGTTCGGGGCACACGTGGCGGAGTTTCCCGACGAATTCGATCGACGCTTCTTGCGCGGTGTCGTCACCCGACCCGGTCCAATCGGATTGCCGGCAGCGCCGTTGATGCACGCCACGGGCCTCCTCAATGCCATCAGTTGGCTGATGGCGGCAGGCACCGCTGTCACGGTCCCGGGACGGTTCGACCCGATCCGTCTCCTCGACGCCGTCGAACGCGAGCGCGTCGAAGTGCTGGCCATTGTCGGCGATGCATTCGCCCTTCCGATCGTTGCCGCACTTGACGACGAGCCGGCACGATGGGACATCGAGTCGCTTTCACGGGTCGTGTCATCGGGCGTCGCATGGTCCACCGACGTCAAGCGTCGCCTCATGGTCCACAACTCGAGTCTGACCCTCGTCGACGGTCTCGGCGCCTCTGAGGCCGTCGGCATGGCGGCGATCACCACGACCGCCGACGACGATGGCGGAACGATGTTCACGCCATCGGAGAGTGCGGTGATCGTCGACGACGCCGGAAACATCGACACGTCCTCGAACGCGGTCGGGCGGATCGCCGTAGCCGGTCACGTCCCACTCGGCTACCTCGACGATCCGCAGCGTTCGGCGGATGTCTTTCCAAAGATCAACGGACGTCGCTACTCGGTTCCCGGCGACTTCGTGGAGCGTCAACCAGACGGCCGGCTCCGCTTGCTCGGTCGCGGATCTGGATGCATCAACACCGGCGGCGAGAAGGTCTACCCCGACGAGGTCGAAGCGGTCATCCGCGCCCACCCGCAGGTCGTCGATGTGGCCGTCATCGGCCATCCCGACCCGCGTTGGGGCCAGCGTGTCATCGCCGTCGTCGAGCCGGCCGTCGGCGGACTGCAGCCAGTGGCCGTCACCGAATGGAGCAGGCGGCTCCTGGCGGGCTACAAGGTGCCCCGAACGGTCATCCTGGTCGACTCGCTACGCCGCGGTCCCAACGGGAAGCTCGACTACGCCGCCCTTCGCAAGACAACTGCCGAGCAGCTCGGCCAATGACGCTCCACATGATCGGCGGCGCACACATCGACCCGGTATGGCTGTGGCAGTGGCAGGAGGGTCTCTACGAGGTCAAGGCGACCTTTCGTTCGGCACTCGACCGAATGCACGAGTACGACGATTTCATCTTCGTCGCCAGCTCCTCAGCGTTCTACGAATGGGTAGAGCAGTCCGATCCGGCGATGTTCGCCGAGATCCAGCAACGTGTCGACGAGGGGCGATGGGAGCTCGCCGGCGGCTGGTGGATCGAGCCCGACTGCAACATCCCCAGCGGAGAATCGCTCGTGCGGCAGGGCCTGTATGGCCAGCGCTACCTCAAGGCGAAGTTCGACAAGACGGCGCGAGTCGGCTTCAACATCGACAGCTTCGGACACGCGGCAACCCTGCCGCAGATCCTCCACAAGAGCGGCATCCCGTACTACACGTTTCTGCGGCCGATGCCCCACGAGGCGTCGCTGCCGTCGACAGTTTTCTGGTGGGAGGCCGACGACGGATCGCGAGTGCTCGCCTACCGCATCCCCTTCGACTATGCGTCGTGGGGCGACGCGCTCGACGATCACGTCACGCAGTGCTCCACCGAGCTGCACGCGCCATTCGACGAGGGCATGTGCTTCTACGGCGTCGGCAACCACGGGGGTGGTCCGACGAAGGCGAACCTGGACAGCATCCTGAGAATGCGGTCCGATCCGAGCCGGCCGGAACTCGTGTTCAGCTCGCCGGAACGGTTCTTCGACTCGGTGGGGTCGCACGAGTTGCCGACACCCGTCGTTCATGCCGGCCTCCAGCGACACGCTCCCGGCTGCTATGCTGCACATTCCGGCGTCAAGCGGTGGAA
Source organism: Ilumatobacteraceae bacterium (assembly GCA_025358075.1). Lineage (GTDB taxonomy): Bacteria > Actinomycetota > Acidimicrobiia > Acidimicrobiales > Ilumatobacteraceae > JAENVT01. The sequence goes on along the minus strand of JANYKU010000097.1, from coordinate 66,191 downwards.
TCGTTTGGCCGAGAACCGTTTGATCGCTGCGGAGAAGTGGTCGCTGCTGGCTCTGTGGATCAACGATCAGCCGTACCCCGTCGATCTCGGGCGAGCGTGGAAGAACGTTCTGTTCAACCAGTTCCACGACATCCTCGCGGGAACGAGCCTCGAAGCGGCCTACGACGACGCTCGCGACACCTACGGCGAGGCATTGGCGATCGCCGACCGGGCGCTGACGTCTGCCGTGCAGTCGTTTGCCTGGAACGTACGCATCGACGAGCACGAGGGCGCTCGTGCTCTGATCGTCTTCAACCCGCTGACCTGGCCGGTTCGCTCCCACGTCGATCTCGAGACGAGCAGATGGCATGCAGATGCAGTTCTCGTCGACGAGCAGGACCGCCCAGTCCCGCATCAACAGGTTCGGTCGAAGACCGTCACCTCGCGTGTCCGGTTGAGCCTCACGGCAGACCTCCCGGCGCTGGGCTACCGCGTCTACCGCCTGGTGCCGAACGTTGCGGCGGGCGTCTTTGCAGCCGTGAACGCGTCGGACCACTCGTTGGAGAACGACAGCCTCCGTCTCGAAATCGATCCGGCGACCGGCTACGTCGTGCGGTTGTTCGATCGACGAGCGGGAGTCGAAGTGTTCAGTGCCGATGCGGCGGTGCCAATCGTCATCGACGACCAATCAGACACGTGGGCTCACGACGTCACCGCGTTCGACGACGTGATCGGGGCCTTCACCGCGACCAATGTCCGGCTCGTCGAACATGGCCCCGTCAAGTCGGTGATCAGAGTCACCAGCAACTACCGATCATCCTCGATCACGCAGGATTTCACGATGACTCCAGACGGTGATCAGGTCGCTGTGCACGTGGTGCTCGACTGGCGCGAGCAGTGCAAGGTGCTCAAGCTTCGCTTCCCGGTCAACGTCGAAGATGGGCAGGTCACGAACGAGGTCGCCTACGGACACGTTCACACCGCTGCATCCGGCGATGAGATGCCGATGCAGAGCTGGGTCGATGTGTCGGGAACGTCGCCGGATGCACGGATTCCGTACGGCGTCAGTCTGATCAACGATTCGAAGTACAGCTTCGACGTGAAGGGATGCCAGATCGGCATGACGGTGGCCCGCAGCCCTGCGTACGCCCACCACGATCCAACCACGATCGATCCTGATCACGCTCCGTCGTACATCGACCAAGGCATTCAGCAACTCACCTACGTGTTGTTGCCGCACGCCGAGGGCTGGGAGCAGGCCGCGACGGTCAGGCACGCCGCCGAGCTCAACCAACGCCCAATCGCGATGTTCGTATCCCCTCGGCCCGAAGGACGGCTCCCCCAGGCCGACTCGTTCATCGATGTGCAACCGGCCAACATCCTCGTGACCGTCTTGAAACAGGCAGAGGACGGCAGCGACTTGATCCTGCGCGCATTCGAGACGTCGAAGGCAATCACCGACGCGACGATCCGGCTCGCGCGTTGGGGGCGCCTCATCGAGGCGCGCTTCGCACCGTGCGAGATCAAGACCTTCCGAATCCCGCGAGATCCCGAATCGTCGATCACCGAGACCGACCTGATCGAATGGGAGACGTGAGCGCGCCAACGCCCTCAGGTGGGTGGGGCAGGCGGTAGACACCGCAAGACCGAGACCGGCCCGTGAATGTGGGTCGGTCCTGCGGAGTGGGGCACTACAAGAGTGTCTCCCTTGCGGATCGCCAAGGCCTCGCCGTCAAGTCCAAGTTGACCTTCGCCATCGAGCACCAACAGCACGGCGAAGGACGCCTCGCAACGAGCGCCGGCTCGCAGTCGCTCGGCTCGGAAGAACGGATCCGCAGCGCTCGGAAGCACCAACTCGCGAGCGGTTCCGCCGTCGATCGGCCCGTAGAGCCCGGCGAGGCGATCCGAATCCCAGCCGGATCGATCGACCGCGGTCAGCGCAACGGGATAGCCGAGGCCGAGATGACCGTCACGTTCCCCGTCGATCTCGAAACCCTTCCATTCGAGCAGCACGGAGAAATCGGTCGGCTCCTGTAGCTCCGCAACGAACACACCCGCACCAATGGCGTGCGGCATGCCGGCCGGCACAAGAATCGCGTCGCCGGCGGAGACCGGAACCCTGTTCAGCGCCGACAACATCTCGACAGTCAGTTGACCCTCGACCCATCCACGCAGTGTCCTTTGCGGTACATGTGTCTGAAACCCGAGATACACGAACGTCTCTGGAGCCGCCGTCTCCAACACCAGCCACGCTTCGGTCTTGCCATGAGCACAGCCAAGATGCTGGGTCGCGAACTCGCGGGTCGGGTGGCAATGAACGACCAGCCGTTCTCCCGCATCGAGCAGCTTGACAAGGAGCTCCGTGGAGTCACCAAAGGCTGCCCGGTGCTCGGCGCCCAGCCAAGACAACGGCTCGGCGGCGATGGCGTCAACGAGCAGCCGCCCGTCGGGTAGCGAACTGAGGCCGAGTGTCTGCTGGCCATATCGCGCCGTCGTCGATGCAACCCAGTCCTCCGGCGTCTTCGGCGGCGCAGGGCCCATGCCTCGGAACGCCGCGATCGCGCCGCCGCCCACGTAGAAATGCTCGAACTGATTGCCACTCAGATGGATCGGCTTCATGGCCGGCGGCCCGCCGACGACTGAGCTCCTTCTCGCCGTTGCATTCAAGACATCTTGGTACAGAGATCGGAGTGCGTCGGGCATCGCGCAGGCGGATGCGCACCTTTCCGCCGAGTCCGCTCGACCGACGAGACCTCGGATTCCCGGTCGAGGCTATGGGAGTACGCAACGTCTGGTCCTCGGGTCCTCGCAACTACGGTTCGAGGTTCATCGCTCGCACCCAAGCCAGGCGCAAATGTCACGCGGCATTCGTTACATTTCGTTCCATTTGCGTCGAGACGTGGCCTCGCCCCTTCCTGAGTCCGCGAGCGTTCACGCGATTGGAGCTTCGGCGGATGCGTTCTGACTGCACGCTTCAATTCGAGGCAATGCATCACGGCAACGTTGATCACGCTGGCCAAGCCCTGGCCGGACCCGCCGACAAGATCGATCGGCGGGGGGTATCGCTCCCGCTCCGCTGCGTGCCTTCGCTGTTCGCACTCGACACCGGGCAGCGACGTTGCCCCGTCAGCCCTAGAACGACGTCAGCGTCGCATCGCCTACGCAAAGCTCGCACCGAGTGGCACGCATCGACACTCGCCACCCGCGAGCCGTTTCCGGCCCGCCGACGCGACACGAATGGCAGTGTCAACGTCCCGACTGCCGCGGGCGAGGTCCTCGTGACCGATCGCGTCTCGCAAGCGGCGCCTCTGGGTTCAGTCGAGGCCGACGGCGTTATACACGAGTTCGGTGAATCGCTCGAGCGCAGCGGTGCAGGCGTCGAGCTCGGTCTGGATCTCGCCCTCGTCGACTGAGTCGAAGACGTCTCGCGAGCGGAGCTCGCGGTGCCAGCGGCGGAGTCGCTCGACGTTCTGTTCTTCCTCGTCGAGCTCAGAGAGGGTGAACTTCTTGTTGCGGATCTCCTTGTCCAGTTCGGTGAGGCACTTGCCGCACTCGGACACGAACTCGGTCCACTCGGCGCGGCGGGCCTCGTCATACAGGCTGCGGATCTGCTCGCGTGTGATCGCGTCGATTGCGGACGCGGACAGCGCGAGTACCTCACCCTCGTGTTGGCCGACGAGGGTGACGATCTTGTCAACGAAGCCGTCGAATGGCGGCGCGTCGGGCAGCGCCCAGCTTCCTTGGCCAAGTTGCACAGCGCCGACTCGGCGCAACTCGCGCCACACCGCAACCCGGTGTCGCGACGGCTCAGACGGGACACGGACGATCAACACCGTCCACGCCTCACGACCGACACGCGACGACATGTAACAGACGTTACACTCCTTCAGTACATGTTGCTGCACTGGTTGCTCATCGCCGCGATCGTGATCGCTGTGTCCTGGATCGTGATGATCGTGCTGGCCAAGCGGCTGCCACCTGGCCTGGCAAAGGACCTCGCCTCGGTGCTGCCGGCGTGCGTCACCACGGCACGCAAGCTGCGCAAGGACCCGCGAGTCCCTCGTCGGGTCAAGGTCGCAGTGGCGATCGCCGGGCTGTGGGTGTTGTCGCCGATCGATCTCATCCCGGAGTTCCTTCCGATCATCGGCCCACTCGATGACATCGTCGTTGTCGCGTTGGCGTTGAGGTACGCGGCGCGGCGCGTCCCGCCTGACGTCCTCGTCGAGGCATGGCCAGCCGAGCGTCGGATCCTCGACCGCCTGGCACCGTCGACCGCATCGATCACGACGACAACTCGAGCTCACTGATGGATGGCAGCATCTTCCGCTGGATCAACCGACTTGCCGACCGGACCAGCTGGGCACACAGCCTCTTCAAAGCGAACGCCGGATACGGCATCGTGTTGTTCGCCGTGCTGCTGCTGGTCGCCTACATCGACGGACGTCAGCACGCCGACCTCACCGCCGTCGCCGCAAGCGTATGGGCAGCGACCGCCGCATTGATCGCGCTCGGTGTCGGGCAGATCATCGGAGGCACAATCGATCGAGCCCGACCATACGAGACGATGGCCAACGTCCACCTGCTCGTTGACAAGACCACCGACTTCTCGTTCCCCAGCGACCACGCGACCGTTGCCGGCGCCGTGGCGGTCGGGCTGCTGTTCGCCAACCGGCGATGGGGCATCATCGCCACCGCCCTCGCGATCTTGATGGCGTTCACCCGTGTGTACGTCGGCGCCCACTATCCCGGCGATGTCCTCGCGGGACTTGCGCTGGGTGGTCTCGTTTCCACCGTTGGATGGTTCGTGATCGTGCCACTCCTGCGCCGCATCGCAACGTGGCTGACAGGGACCCCGTTGCGGCCGCTCGTCACCAACGCCGAAGCGGCCACCCACTGTCGACGGGCGACGTTCGCTACGCGTCAGCTCGTGGGTCTGATGGGCTGGCGTGGTTGCTGCCGGTTGCGGATGCCGCCGTGGCGGGCGGCTCCCTCGACGCCGACCGGCAGAGTGCCGGTCGATGGCAAGTCGATGGTGTCGAAGTCGACTTCGGGGAAGCGGCGGTCGAAGCCGACGGCTTTCGGGGTCATCGACAGTGAGAGTGCGACGGCGTGGTCGGCGGTGATGATGCCGAGCTTGCGGGCGGCGACTGCGGAGCGGGTCTGGCAGCGGCAGTCGATGGAGTGGATGGCGGCGGTCTTCGCGGCGGAGCCGACGGCTATGCCGAGGTCGATGTCGCGCAGGTTGCACACCGGGCCGGCGAATTCGAGCTCGGCGGAGTCTTTGCGGACGCCGCTGGTGGCGTGGAGGAACTCTGCGCAGGTGGCGTAGCCGCAGGCGCCGCAGTCGTAGTTCGGCGGATACCAGTCAGGCTTGAGACCCACGAACAAGATCGCGTCGACGGCGTCGGCAACTTCGGCATCGCGGTACCAGATCGTCTCGCGCCGCTCGGCCCCGCGGGCACGCATCCACGTCGACAGCGCCGTCTTCGTTTCTTTGTCGGAGACGATGATGGTCTCCATGAAGTTGTGCTTGCCCTGCAGGAACATCTGGCCGCCGGACTTGGGGGCAGTGATCGCGGCGGCGGCCATCATCTTCGCGACCTGCACGACGGTCTCGCCGCGGATGGCGTCGTAGTCGAGGTGTTCGACCATCAGACGCCGGCCTTGGCATCTTGTTGCCGGCACCACGCGTAGAGCGCGTCGTAGACGAAGCTGGCCCGTTCGAGCAGACGGTGGTCGTCGGTCTCGACGTCGAGCCCACCGAGCCCGATCGCGAGCAGGCCGGGGCCGGCGGGGTGGGTGTCGATGTCTTCGTCAATGTCGGCCGCGTGGACGATCTCGGCGAGACGGGCCAGCGTCGGGTCGTCGTCGAGGTGGTACTCGTTGAGGAGGACTTCGAAGGTGCACTTGCCGTCGCGGTGGTCGTATTCGGCGCCGGGTGCGTCGAAGCTGTGTGCGTCCTGTTCGGCGGCGACGGTCAGGACCTGTTCCTTGGGGACGTACAGGATCTCGGCGTCGGGGTCGATGAAGTTGCGGATCAGCCAGGGGCAGGCGATGCGGTCGGTCTTGGGGCGGGCGCGGGTTACCCATTTCATCGGGTGTCTCCTGTTGAGTTGGTGCATGGTTCAGTTTTGAGGGGGTAGCCGCCCATGACGTCGAGACGGGTAGTCGGCCGAAAATCGACAGCGGCGTGGACGCCGGATGCGGTGAGCCGATCGCGGTCGGGGGTGTTGATCCAGGCGTCGAAGGTGTCGTGGTCGGGCCAGGCGGTGATGACGACCAGTTCCTCGTCGTCGACCGGGACCGTGATGTCCGGCTGCAGGGCTTTGGCCGGGTTCCGGCGCATCGAGGTGTGCAGGACGTACTCGAAGATGATCCCGTGCTCTTGGCGCAGGGCGGCGTTGTCGTCGATCCCTGCGATGAACGCGTCGCGTTCGCTACGGGGCACTCGGACGGTTCGCCAGCAGACGATCATCGGACACCTCCTCGGTCGGGTCGTCGTCGTGCAGAGGCACATGTCGCAGCCATGACCACAGCGTGAGGTCGTAGATCGACTTGATCGTCCCTGCGATCAGCAGAGGGAGCCCGAGCGCGATGTGCTGCGAAGATGCGACGACCGTCACCAGTCATGCCGGATCCCTGCCCAGCAGCATCGCTCGCCGCCGATGCTCATACAGGCCGTCGAAGATCGCGTCCGTTACCGCGAGCAGGCTTTCGTCGTCGTGGATCATCGACAGACCCCGACAGATCACGTCCAAGCCCGCAGCTTCCGGCGCGTCGAACCGTTCGTCACCCAGGTCGGCCTCATGCACGATCCGTCCCAGATCCCACAGCACCGGATCATCCAGGTGGAAATGGTCGAGGATCGTTTCGAAGCTGCATCGGTCGCCGTGGTGACCGAGCTCCACGCCACGCATGTCGAATGCAGTCGCGTCCGTCGGGACGTCGTCGGGGTCGTCGACGAACACGAACACCGCGTCACGGTCGATCCGGCTACGGATCAGCCACGCGCACGCGGCACGGTCCACGTGACAATGCTGGCGCGTCGCCCACTTCACGCCGTGGCCTCCACTGCCGTCGCGAGACCCTCGACCGCCGCGGCGGCGAGATCTCCCTCCGGTGGCGGGAAGAAATCGCGCGCCCGGATCCGGCGCATCTCGCGCCGAAGCCTGGCCACCGTGCGACGGCGGTGGGTCACCGATTCGTCGGCTGCAGTCTCCGCTTGGGCGATCACCGTCGCGTACTCGGCCGCCACCGCGGCAGCCATCTGGGTCGCGAGTTCACGCTCGATCCGCGCACTTGCCGCTTCGGCGATCCACAACGACGACTCCCCGCCGGCGTCGACCACCTCGTCAGCGATCCACTCCAACTGCTCACGCGTGCGTGCGTCCAACGGCAACGCAATCAGCCCGTCGACGACCTGCACGACGCCCAGACGGCGGAGTTTCCGCCAGACCGTGATGCGCGGCGTCGACGGCTCCCGAGGCAGCCGATACGCGAGGAACACCCAACGAAGTCGATCCATTGACCGCCTACTGTAGGTGTGTAACCATGGTTACATCAACCCGTTTCACGAAAGCAGTACGATGACATCCCTCTCACACGGTCCTGGTCAATGAGTTCGCGACAGTGTTCCTCCTCGCCACCGTGCACCGGAACGAGACAGGGCACCGGACCCTCAAGGTCGCCGCCGGCATCGCCGCGCTTGCGGCATTGATCATGGACATCTACACCTGGTAGGTGCGGACCTGCGAGCTCGACACCGTCGAGAGCCTTTGGCCAGGGCCGACTCGGACGTCGACCTGTGCCCGTCGAGATGCGCCGCTGACTCGAACGAGGGACGGTCGCACCATCGACTGGGCCGCAACCCCTTCCCACACCTTCCCAATCACAACAGGAAATGGCGGTACAGCAGGGCAACTCGCGGTCAGCCACCTGCGACCCCTGACCTGCTCAAGTGCCCTGGTGAAGGCAACAAACCTGGCGCCCCCGGTAGGATTCGAACCTACGACACACGGTTTAGGAAACCGATGCTCTATCCCCTGAGCTACGGGAGCGAAGCCACATCGCACCAGCGTGTGAGCTAGCCCAGGCTAGCGAGAATCAGGTGCCTAGTTCCCTTGGTCGGGCTGGATCGCGGGGTCGTCTTGCAATGTGCCCACGGCATGTTGCGCGGCGTAGTCGGGTGCCCGGTCGTGGGCGTTCCGAAGGCTGAGAAAGACGTCGTTCATCGTGTCGTTGAAGCGACCGAAGGGGTTCCCCGATACCAGCGTGTACATCCCCGGCCATTCGTAGAACCAGCCGGCGTGCCACAACCCGTCGGCCAAGTCGAAGTCGCTGATGAGGTCGCGGGTGAACTGATCGAGCCCGTTCCACCACGGCACGATCCTGTTGAACACGGCCGAGACGCTCTCGATGTCGGGCATGTCGGCAACCGTCAGCGTCCAGCCGAACCCGGCCAGGGCCTCGACGGCAAGCTGCTTGAAGGCTTCCTCTTCTGTCATGGCGTCCCTCCTCGGCTCGACAATCTAGTCGTCGTGATGTGGCCGTTGAACTCAGGGCACGTTCTCGGTCACCGGTTTGGCGAAGTCTCGGGCGCTGCTCAAGGTGAGTGCCAGGATCGCGACAACCGACACCACGAATCCGACGATGGTGATCGGAATGAACCCGTGGCGGGCACGATCGCCTAGCACGATCAGACCGATCGCCGATGGCACGACGGTGAGGACGGCTTGTTGACACGCCAGGGCAATTGAAGCGGAGCCCCGCTGCAACGAACCGGCAAAGGCGACGATCCCGATGATCGCGAATGGGATCAGAGCGAGCACCAGCGGATCGGTCAACAGTCGGAGATGGTGGTGCCGATGTAGGTGGATCGCCCTGGCGCACAATGCCAAGCCACTGTCGGAGAGCCCCGACACGGCGCCAAGCAGGGCGCTGCCGCGGTTGCCGACGACGCGACTGGCCCGAATGGCCGCCCACGCCACCCCGATGACGCCGACCCAGATCAAAATGCGGAACATCGAACCGGTGTGGGGTGCGTGGGTGTTGGCGGCCGACACCGCAAGGGCAACGAGGCCGATGCCCATGGCGACGAGGAGTACCCCCTCACGGTTCGAAGGTGCGTGACCGGTGCGTGCCCAGGTGATCAGCACCACGACACCAATGCTGCTCGCCGCGATCGACTGAACGGCGAACAGCGGCAACGTGTGCAACGCCACGAGCGACGCCGCCCACGCCACAACACTGAGCGCCATGCCGAGCATGTAGACCCGACTCCCCGCGACGCGCATCGCAGCTCGCTTGCCGCTGGCTCCCGAGATCGGAACTCGTTTGGCGGCACGGTCTTCGATCACGGCGCTCACGCCATAGAAGATCGCAGTTGCGAAAGCGGCGACGTACGCGAAGATCATGAGGTGCCCAACCGCCGCTGATCAGTCGATCGAGTTAATCCGATTCGCCATTGTTCCAGTATCAACAGCCGCAAGCCACCGCGCCACGGCCCTTCGGCCCTACCGGCCCCGCGAACGCTGGCGCAGGATGCAGGCAAATTGGCAAGGAGGTGGCTGTGCAGTTCACCGCAAATCACACGTACAAACGGCCGGTGGCCGACGTGTTCGCCGCGCTCACCGACTTCGACGCGGTCAAGGCGAAGTACGAGGCGCTGGGTCAGAGCGATGTGAAGCTCGTGAGTCGCGAAGAAGGCGAAGACGGCTCCGTTACCCTGGTCACCCGTCGGGTGGTACCCCTCGAACTACCGGGATTTGCCAAGCGCGTGCTGTCACCGAAGCAGAGTGTCACCCAGACCGACGCGTGGTCGGCCGTCGACGCCAAGGGTGCTCGCACCGGCACATTCGTGGTGGAGGCAAAGGGCACACCCGTGCGAGTGCACGGCGAACTTCGTCTTGCGTCGAAGGGGGCGAAGGGTTGCACGAACAGCACGGCCGTCAGGATCGAGTGCAAGCTGCCGTTGATCGGCGGCAAGATCGCCGAAGTCGTCGCCAAAGACACCCGCCGAGCGGTCGACCACGAGCAGGCCTGGATGAGCGAGCACCTCACATCATCGTGATGCCGAAAGCAAAGCGAGGGAGCAGGGTCGAAACCCCACTCCCTCGCTTGTGCTTGCAGAATCAGGCTGCCTTGACTCCGACCCGGCGAACCGGTGACGGCTTGGCGGCTGCCCGCTTGGCGACGGGTGCCTGTGGCTCGGTCTTCATCAGCGGGTGAATCGCCTTCACCATCTTGCGGACGAAGGCGGCCTGCTCATCGACGACCTGCTTGCGGAACTTCAACTGGCTGTCGACGAACTCCGTCATCGTCGGGACCTGCTCGAGGAACACCCAGTGCGGGAGCTCGGGCACGTAGTCGGCGACGGACCCTGCGGCCCTACCGGTGAACGACACGACTGGCTCTTCGATGCGAGCCATCAGCGTCAGGTATTGGTCCTGAAACTTTTTCATGGTGGTCATTGCGGTGGTCATGATCGCCACCTCCTCTGAGCCTCTTCTGGCTCTGTCTTGAGTCCTTCTCGGGCTCACTGTCATCCTACCCGGAGTGCTAACTTTTGCAAGCACTCCGGGTGTGACAGTTAGCACGGATGAGTCGCCGCTATCGTCGGCGCGTGACCGAACAACGTCCGGACCCCGGCACTGGCCTCAGCAGTGTCGAGGTCGCCGAGCGAGTGGGTCGCGGTCTCACCAACGCGGTGCCGAGCGCGCCGACGCGCACCGTCGGCCAGATCGTGCGCGGCAACGTGTTCACGCCCATCAACCTCATCGTCGCCATCCTCGCTGCACTGGTCATCTTCGCCGGCTCGCCGAAGGATGCATTGTTCGGCGGCGTCATCGTCGCCAACAGCGTGATCGGCGTCGTGCAGGAGCTGCGGGCCAAACGGGTGCTCGACCAACTTCGGGTGGTCAACGCGCCAAAGGCACACGTCGTGCGCGACGGACAGGTCGGCGACATACAGGTTCACGAACTCGTGCTCGACGACGTGGTCGAACTGCGTGCCGGGGCGCAGGTCGTGGCTGACGGCATCGTGCTGAGCCACGACAACTTGGAGATCGACGAGTCGTTGCTGACCGGCGAGGCCGACCCGGTGGTGAAGTCCGACGGAGACGACGCACTCAGTGGCAGCGTCGTCGTGGCCGGTACGGGCCGCATGGTCGTGACCAAGGTCGGCGCAGAGAACTACGCCGTGAAGCTCGCCGAGGAGGCTCGCCGGTTCACGCTGGTCAACTCCCCCTTGCGCAACGACGTGAACCGCATCGTCACGTGGGTGGGCTACCTCATCATCCCGGTCGGTCTGCTGCTGGCCAGCAGTCAGTTCCTGCGCCGCAACGAAGGGTGGCAGCAATCGATCATCAGTACCGTCGCCGGCCTGATCGGCATGGTGCCGGAAGGTCTCGTGCTGCTCACCAGCGTCGCCTTCGCCGCCGGTGTGGTGCGCCTCGCCCGCCAGCGTTGTCTCGTTCAGGAACTGCCGGCGATCGAAGTGCTTGCCCGAGTCGATGTGCTGTGCGTCGACAAGACCGGCACGATCACTGAAGGATCGTTGGCGCTCGCCGACGTTCAGCCCCTCGATGGAGCCGAGCGCGCCACCGTCGACGCGCCACTTGCCGCACTGGCGCAACGGGACCCCGACCCCAACGCGACGGCACGTGCGCTGCAACATGCGTACACCGAGCCGAGCACCTGGACGATGACCGGGCGTGTGCCGTTCTCGTCGGCGCGCAAGTGGAGCGGCATGACCTTCGCCGATCACGGCAGCTGGGTGCTCGGAGCGCCCGAGAACGTGTTGACGTCGTCGTACAGCGGCGAGCTGCGCGCCGACGTCGAGATACACGCCGCGTCGGGTCAGCGTGTGCTGGTTCTGGCCTCAGCAGATGGCGCGTTCACCGATGGCGCCGCAGCCGCGCTCCCCTCGGTGAAACCCGTGGCACTCGTGCTGTTGGAAGACATCGTCAGGGCTGAGGCGCCCGCCACATTGAAGTACTTCGCCGACCAAGGGGTGGCGGTCAAAGTGATCAGCGGCGACAACAACGTCACCGTCGGTGCAGTCGCCCGGCGCGCCGGTCTGGCCGGCTGGCAGGACAACGTCGATGCCACCACGTTGCCGGCCGACGACGGCGAAGAGCTCGCCGACGCGGTCGAACGCAGCACGGTGTTCGGCCGGGTAACGCCACATCAGAAGCGGGCGATGGTGAAGGCACTGCAACGACGGGGCCACACCGTGGCGATGACCGGCGACGGCGTCAACGACGTGCTCGCGCTCAAGGACGCCGACTGCGGCGTGGCGATGGCGTCGGGCAGTGAGGCCACCCGCGGCGTCGCCCAGTTGGTGCTGATGGATTCGAACTTCGCGGCGATGCCCAAGGTGGTCGCCGAAGGCCGGCGAGTGATCAACAACATCGAGAGGGTCGCCAGCCTGTTCCTCGCCAAGACGGCCTACTCGGTGGTCCTGTCGATCCTCACGGGCGTCTTTGCGCTCGCCTATCCGCTGCGACCGATCCACTTGTCGATCCTCAGTTGGTTCACCATCGGCCTGCCGGCGTTCTTCCTCGCACTCGAGGGCAACGATCAGCGGGTCAGTCCTGGCTTCCTCCGACGGGTGCTCGGCAGGGCGGTGCCGGCCGGCCTCGTCATCGCCATCGTCACCATGAGCGTGTTCGCGATCATCCAACTCGACACCTCGATCGATGCTGATCATGCCCGCAGCGTGGCCGTGTTGGTGGCAGGCTCGGTGGCCTTGATGAACCTCTACCGCGTCGCTCGCCCGATGAACCGGATGCGCGCCGCGTTGGTGATCACGATGATCTGCCTGTTCGCGTTGGCGTTCCTGACGCCGTGGACCCGTCACATGTTCGAGCTGCCCCTCACCGCTGTGTGGTCGTACGGCGTAGCCGCTGCCTTCATCGTCGTGGCCTACCCGTTGCTCGAGCTGGGAAGTCGAGTGGCAACTCGCTGGCACCGGCGCGAGGATCCGCCGGCAGGCCGATAGGGTCCGCCACAGCGCGTTCCCCCGAACCCCACCTCGATCCTTCGTTCGGGAGGAATCATGTCGTTCCGCCGCCCACACCTGCGCAGTCGCAGGCACATCGTCGACATCCACTACGGGAACCAACCGTGCAGCGTCTGGCTGCCCGACCCCGACGAGCCGCTGGTCATCGCCGACTTCGCCGACGCCGCCAACCTTGCCTCCGCCGTGGTCGACATGCCCGTCGACAACGAAGTGCTCGTGCTGCTCGACGAGCGTCGCCGGGTCACGGCGCTGTTCGCCGATCCGCCCACCGAGCTCGGCCTGTTCGTCGGCTGGTGCGACGGACCGGGTCTCGAAGTTCCGTTCTCACAGACCCTGACGATCTGCGTCACTGCTGCCGTCGTCGATCGTCCCCCCGACACCACCGATCGCCTCGGCTACTTCGAGCTTCGTCGTCTGCACATGCTGCAGGGACTACTGCTGCTCGACGTGTTGCTCGTCGACCACGAGCGCGTGCAGAGCCTGGCAATCGCCTGCGACCCCGATGCGGTGTGGTTCGACGAGTTCGCCCCGATCGAGGCGGCGTAGCGGGCGCCGCCGTACACAGCGCCCGGTCGGCACGATCGAATCAGCTAGAACTCGGTGATGCGATTCAGGCGTGCACCTGCCCAGCAAGAGGTTCCGGCCGAGAAGGCTCCGTCGGTGCTTGCCTGGTACGCACACGTGGCACCATCGTCGCAACTCGCCGTCGACATCTTCGAGGGCGAGTGGTCGGGGGCCTTGCCGCCCGAGGTCGGCGCCACCGCCGGCGCGATGTATCTGTACGCCGACCCGCGCATCAACTTCTTCATCGAGCGCGCCGGCGGGGTCACTGATCGATCGGTCCTCGAGCTCGGCCCGCTCGAGGCCGGCCACACCTACATGCTCGAACAGGCCGGCGCGCACGTGACCGCGATCGAAGCGAACAGTCACGCCTTCCTCAAGTGTCTGATCGTCAAGGAGCTGGTGCCGCTGACCCGGGCGCGGTTCCTCTTCGGCGACTTCCTTCCGTACCTCGAAACCACGACCGAACGGGTTGATCTCCTCGTCGCCAGCGGTGTGCTGTACCACGCGCCGGATCCGGTGCGGCTGTTGCGGGCGATGGCCAGGGTGAGCGACAGCATCGGGTTGTGGACCCACCACTTCGACGCCGCAACCATGGCGAGCAACCAGTACTTCGATCGGCTCTTCGATCCGCCGTTCACCGTCGAGGCCGCCGGTCGTCAGTGCACGATGCACCGTCGTAACTACCTCGAGTCGCTGGAGTTCGCCGGCTTCTGCGGCGGCCCGGAGGACTCGGCAGTGTGGATGGAGCTCGACGACATCTTGGCCGTGCTCGGTGAGGCCGGCTTCGACGACGTGGAGGTCAGCTACAACGACCTCGCCCATCCGTACGGGGCCTGCGCACTGTTCCACATCAAGCGACTTACCATGGCTCGATGACCATCTCCGTCGTCACCGGCGCCAACAGCGGCATCGGCCGCGCCACTGCCATTCACCTCGCCCAACAAGGCCACGACGTCTACGGCACCGTGCGGAGTGTCGACAAGGCAGGCAAGTTGCTGGCGATGGCAGCCGATGCCGGAGTCGAGATCAACCTCGTCGAGCTCGACGTGGCCGACGACGAATCGGTGCGCGCCGGCTTTGCGCGGATCCTCGACGAGACCGGTGGGCGCGCCGACGTGCTCGTCAACAACGCCGGTATCGGTGGCAACGCCGTGGCCGAGGAATGTCCGCCGTCGTCGTACCTCGACATCATGAACGTCAACCTCTGCGGTGCTGTGCGCTGCCTGCAACAAGTGCTGCCGGGCATGCGCGCTCGGCACAGCGGTGCGATCGTCAACATCACCTCGATCGCCGGCCGCATCGCCGCCCTCGCCCAGTCGCCCTACGTCACGTCGAAGTGGGCGCTGGAAGGATTGAGCGAAGGACTCGCCCAGGAGTTGGCGCCATTCGGCATTCGCGTTGTCATCATCGAGCCCGGCGTCACCAAGAGCGCCATCTTCGCCAAGAACATCGACGCGCCGAATCAGACCGGCGCCTACGACGCTCAGTATCGACGCATGTTCCAGTTCTACGCCGCCGGCCATGCGCACGCGACCGACCCGTTCGAGGTCGGTCGGCTGATCCATCATGCGATCACCACCGACGAACCGCAGCTGCGTTACGCGGTCAGCTGGGCAGGGCCAGAGATCGTCGCCGGGCGCCAGGGCATGTCGGACGAAGCGTGGGTGGCCCTCGGCGCACCCGACGACGACGCCGACTACTTCGCCGCGTTCGCCTCGGCCTTCGGCCTCGACATCTCCAGCAGCTGAGGCGTCAGCCTCACATCGCAGGACGGTGCAGCACGGCCCACGTCGGGGTCACGACGACCCCGTCGCCGTTGACCTCACCCTCGCCATCGACGATCATCGAGAACCCATCGGGCTCGACCGGTGGGAACAGCAGCACCACCAACGGGTTGCGCACCACGTTTGCGCGGCTGGAGTGACCGGTCTCGCAACGCAAACCTGCTTCGACGACGGTCGGCTTCACCGCCAGCAGATGCGACCGCTCTTCACCGGTCGTGACGAGGTAGCAGTAGGGATAGTCGGCGACCTTTGCGGCCAGTTCTTCCAAGGCGACGGCGATGCTCACGCTTCGACACTACTTGCCGACCATCGTGAGTCAGGCAGAGACCTTGCAAGTCGAGGGGATGGTGAGCAGCGGATACGGATCCACCGCGGCACCACCTTTGGGATGGACCTCGAAGTGCAGGTGGTAGTTGCCCGGGCCCGCGTCGCCGGTGTCACCGACGAGACCGATCACCTGGCCCTTGGTCACCGTGTCGCCCACTTTCAACCCCGGCGCGAACGCCGAGAGGTGGGCGTAGAAGTAGTACGTACCATCGGCCAGCTTCACATACCAGGCATTGCCCGACAGCAACGCTGTTGGGCCGTCGATCGCCTGCTTCCAGAGCACACCGTTGTCGACGGCGTAGACGTGCTGGCCGAGGCTGGCCATCAGGTCGATTCCCTCATGCGTGCGAGTCCCGTTGCTGCGGGGTTGACCGAAGCTGGTCTTGCTCAGCGCGCACACTGGCAACGGATCCATCGGGAACATGATCGGACCCGTCTGGAGCGTGTCCGGGAACGCCAAGCGCTTCGCCGGTTTCAGCGCGGTTGCCGCAAGCTCCAACCTGGCGATGGCGGTGGGCGCGGCATGAACCTGGTCGTACGCCATCGCACTGATCGCCACCGTCAGCGCGGCCGCGATACCGACAACTGTTCGACGATGGAATCCGGTGCAGAACATGTACGCGCTCCCGTGAGATTGACGTGACAGGGATCCGCCCCGTCAAAAACAGTATCGGCAAGATTCCGTCAGGGCTAGAGGCAAAGTTCCCCATTGGCCTGCCACGATCGCGGGCACCCGTAGCGCGCCCGGCGTAGTTCGATGCGCAACCCTACGGACCGACCGCGAGGTCGGCGTCGAGGATGGCCTTGTCCTCTGCCCCGGCAACCGGCACCGCCTTGGCCATTTCCCAGCTCTGAGCTGCGCCAACGTCATCGCCCAGGGCCTTCAAGGCGCGAGCTCTGGACTCGTGTGCGTACGCCAGATCGAAATCCTCGAGACCGTTCTCGCTGCACACGGCCATGCAGCGATCGGCGTAACGCAACGAAACCCCGGGTTGACCGACCAGCAATTGCACCCTGGCCAACAACCACGCTCCGCGGGCATCGTTGACCGGACCACGACGCGCCGCGCGTGCCCAGTGATACGAGGACGCATACGCGCGGCGCAACATCTCCTCGTCGTTCTCCGGATTCCGCTCGGCTTCGATCATCTCCCACGTCGAGTTGTTGCACTCGATGCCCTGAGCGCGATGCCATTCGCCGGCCGTGTCGTCGATCGGCGTGAGCACGGCGGTCAACGCCGGGAGGGTCGCGCCGGTTTCGATCAACGTCTTCAGGCCATCGAGCACCCACGCCCAACCGTCTTTGACGTTGGCCCAAGTGAGCGGGCTGAGGCCGAGGTCGCCGTGTTCGAGCCGCAGTCGTGTCAAACCGTCACCCACCGATTCGACGAGCCATTCGACGCGGCTCGGTGGCTCCGCCGACATCGCCGTGTCGTACAGAACGTGCCACGTCATGACCAGCCGCTTCGGCGGGTCCATCTCCTCGATGACTCCGTCGATGGCAGGTCGGCCGTCGGCGAGCGAAGTCCGATACGCCTCGCCTTGCATCGGCGGCGAATCGAAGGCGGTGCCGTGGAAGTAGCGACGTGTCCACGAGGGCTCGACGATCGCATCCCACACCTGTTCGGGTGTTGCTTTGATGAAGGTCTGATAGACGTGCCTGGTGATGGCCATCGGGGCTCCTATGCCGTGTTCGCTCTACTTGGGCCGCGCTCGAGGTCGTGACGCAGGTCAACCATCCCGCGTGTGAATGGCTGGGCGTACTTGCTGATCCACCGGTCGGCGATCTCGCCGATCGGGACCGGGTTGAGGAAGTGCTGCTTGGTGCGCCCGACCCGCTTGGTGGTGACCAGATTGGCCGCTTCGAGCACTGCGAGGTGCTTCATCACGCCGAACCTGGTCATCTCCGGAGAGCGGTTGCACAACGCCTGCACCGTCTGGCCGTCGTGATCGAACAGCGCGTCAAGGATCGACCGTCGGGTCGGGTCGGCAAGCGCTCTGAACACCGCGTCCATGTCTGGGTCCATCTCTGGGTCCATCGAGGCAATAATATGTGACCAATTAGTCACATGTCAACCCTCACGTCGAGGATTCAATCTTGACCGGAATAGTCGGGTATTGGCTAGTGTTGATCCGCCTAGTGTTGATCAGTACGCCACCGCCACATCGAGCAAAGGAACCGTCATGACCGTTCGCCTCGGAGACACCGCTCCGGATTTCACCGCCGACACCACGCAGGGCGAGATCCACTTCCACGATTGGCTCGGCGATTCGTGGGGGGTGCTGTTCAGCCACCCGAAGGACTTCACGCCGGTCTGCACGACCGAGCTGGGCTACGTCGCCAAGATCAAGCCGGAGTTCGACAAGCGCAACGTCAAGGTCATCGGTCTGTCCGTCGATCCCGTCGAGAGCCACGTCAGGTGGGAAGAAGACATCGCCGAGACACAGGGCACGCCGGTGAACTTCCCGATGATCGGCGACCCGGATCGCAAGGTGGCCGACCTCTACGACATGATCCACCCCAACGCCAGCGACACGATGACCGTGCGTTCGGTGTTCGTCATCGGCCCCGACAAGAAGGTCAAGCTGACCCTCACCTACCCGGCCTCGACCGGTCGTAACTTCGACGAGATCCTGCGAGTGATCGACAGCCTGCAGTTGACCGCGAAGTACCGGGTGGCCACCCCGGCCAACTGGGTCGACGGCGACGACGTGATCATCGGCGGCCCCGTCACCAACGAAGAAGCCGAGAAGCTCTTCCCCCAGGGCTGGAAGACGATCAAGCCGTACCTGCGAGTTGTCGCCCAACCGAACAAGTAACCGGTCGGCGCGTCAGCGCCGTTTGTCGCCGGGCCGACGCAGCTCCTTGCGCAACACGAAGCGCAACCCGCTCCACGTGTCGTCGATCGCGCAGACCTTGTTGTCGACCCACCCGGTCGGCAACAGTTCGGCGCGCAGCACGTCTTCGGTGATGTCGGTCGGCGCTCCGCTCGACTTCTTCGGCCAGGCGATCCACACACCGCCATCGGTGGCGGCGGCCGCCGTCAGCTTCGGCCACGCGGCGACCAGCTTCGATCGAGAGGTGAAGAACGCCACTACCACGTCGACCGGCGCCATCAACGACTTCTGCCAGACCGCGTCGCCGTAGTCACCGAGCGTCGTGGCAAAGCCATCGGGCGGGTCGACCACGACGAACACCGCATCGCTGACGATGCCGAGCTTCTTCGGCAACGGCGTGCCTGAGTATCCGGCGGTCATGTTGTGGCGATCGCCTCGATGATGTTGACCCTGGTCGCCTGACGAGCGGGGAGGATCGCGGCGATGACCCCGACGATGAACGCCACCACGAGGATCACGATGGTGCTGAGCACTGGCACGGTGAACACTGTCACCCCTTGATCGCGCAGCGACAGCACGAAGAGGTAACCGCTGAGCAGGCCGAGGATCACACCCAGAACGGCGCCGAGCAAGCTGGTGATGACGCTCTCCCAGCGGACGGTTGATCGCACCTGACCTCGCGTCATTCCCACGGCGCGAAGCAGCGCGATCTCGTGGCGCCGCTCGTAGACGGAGAGCAGCAACGTGATGACGATGCCGACTGCAGCGATGATGATCGACAAGGCGAGCAACCCGTAGATCAACGCCAACAGCGTGTTGATCGAAGATGCCTGATCGTCGATGTATTGACTGCGGCTCTGCAACTCGCCCGTTCCATATTGGGCGACCAGTGGCTTGATGGCCGCCTCCGCTTGGGCGGGGCTCACGCCTGGCGCCGTGTTGATGAACACGGAGAAGTCGAAGTAGCTACCCGACGTGTTCGCGTACAGAGCGCGGTTGATCACGTAGCTGCCGGCTAGTTCGTCGGATGAGTAGGTGCCGACGATCGTCAGGGGCACGTCGCCGAGTGCCGACAAGTTGACCTTCAGCACGTCGCCGATCTTGAGGTGATCCGCTTTGGCGCGCTTGTCGGAGACCATCATCGACGTGGTCGACAACTTCGAATACGAGCCAATGGTGAGGTGGAGATCGAAGACCTCACCCACGGTGTCTGGGTTGACCAGAGTGACGGTGGCACCCTTGTTACTGACACGTGCCAGCTTGACGCCGATTCCGGCTGCGGCCTCGACCTGCGGAATCTTGTTGAGCTGATCGGCCAGATCCGGGCTGAGCCCACCGAACCCGGAGAAGTCGTTGGTCTTCACGACGTAGTCGCCGACGAACTGCTTGCTGAAGATCTCGCGGACCTGGGCCTTCAGGGTCGATGCCAACAGGGCGACGGCGGTAACGAGCGCGACTCCGATCAGAACCGGCGCGGCCGCCCGAGAAGTGCGCTTCGGATTGCGCGAGGCGTTTCCCTGGGCCATCTTGCCGGTCACTTTGAATGCTGCAGCGACTGGCTTGCCGATCACCCTGGCCGCGATCAGCGCAAGGACGGGACCGAGGATCAACACGCCGATCCAGACCATCAACACACCGAGGCCGAGCAAGATGGTGCTGGCTCCGGCGAGCGTGGCTGCGATACCGACCCCACCGATCGCCGCAACGATCAACCCACCGAGCACACGCTTGCGGCTGCTGCCGACGTGCTCGATCGCCGATTCGCGCATCGCCGCCAACGGCGACACGCGCCCGCCGCGCAACGCCGGCATGACCGCTGAGAGCACCGTGACGAGTGTGCCGATGACCATCGTGGTCACGATGGTGGGCGGCAGGAGCTGCAACGTTGTCGACGGGAAGGTGACACCGATGACGCCGAGGAAGCCCTTCAGCCCAATGGAAACGCCGAGGCCGGCAACCAGACCGAGCAATGACCCGATCACTCCGACCGCCACGGATTCCAGCAGCATCGCTCGAGTGACCTGACCGCGCTGCGCCCCGACCGCGCGCAGCAGCGCGTTCTCGCGCTGGCGCTGGGCGGCCGTGATCGAGAACACGTTGTAGATCACGAAGCAGGCGACGCCCATGGCAATGAGCGAGAAGACCGTGAGGAAGATCTTGAAGAAGCTCAGACCCTTCTCGATCGCGTCCTGGTTCTCCTTGGTGATCTGCGCGCCCGTGAGGGTCTCGGTCTTGGTGCTCGCCGGCAGCGACGCCTGAATTGTCTTGGCGAGCTGCGCATCCGACACGCTGCCGTCGCCACGCACTACCACGGCATCGATGAAGCCCGGGCGCCCGACGAACGCCTGTGCTGTTGCCAGGTCGAAGAGCGCGAACGTTGCACCGCCTGGAGAAGATACATCGCCGTACTTGGCAACGCCTACCAAGGTGAACTGACGCGAGCCGGCCTGGGCAACCACCTTCACTTTGTCGCCGACCTTGTAGCCGGCCTTCTTGGTCACCCCAGCGTCGAGGGCCACCTCGTCGCCACTCTTCGGCAGCCGGCCTTCCGTGATCGTCCAGAACGCCTCGTCTGGCGCGATCGACGACCCGAACGTCGGCGGGCCGTTGCCGCTGGAACCGACGGGCTTGCCATCTTTTCCGACAACGCGGGCGAACCCGAACACGTTGCCCTCGGCGATTCGTACGCCGGGCACCTTGGCAACCTCGGCGGTCAACAAATCGGGGATGCGCTGTCGTTCCTGTGCACCGAAATCGCCTTCGATCACCTGCGACGAACGGACGTAGGCATCGGTGTCTTCGAACACTCCCGCGAAAAGGTCGTGGAACGACTTGGTCAGCGTGTCGGAGAAGATGAACGTACCGGCCAGGAACGAGGTGCCGAGGATGACGGCAAGAGAAGTGAGCAGCAACCGGCCCTTGCGAGCCATGATGCCTTTCAGCGCCAGCTTGAACATCGCTCAGTCACCAAATCGCTTCATCCGGTCGAGCACGCTGTCGGCAGTCGGCGCAAGCATCTCATCGACCACCTTCCCGTCGGCGAGGAAGATCACCCGGTCGGCGTGACTCGCCGCGTTGGGATCGTGAGAGACCATCACGATGGTCTGGCCGAGATCGGTGACTGCGCTGCGCATGAAGGCCAGGATCTCGCCGCCTGCATGGCTGTCGAGGTTGCCGGTCGGCTCGTCGGCGAAGATGATCGTGGGCTTGCTGGCCATCGCCCGAGCCACCGCCACACGTTGCTGCTGTCCGCCGCTCAACTCGCTAGGGCGGTGCTTCAACCGATCACGCAGGCCGACGGTGTCGATGACCTTGTCGATCCACGCCTGGTCGCCATCTGAGCCGCCGAGAAGCAATGGCAAGGTGATGTTCTCGTAGGCGTTCAGCGTCGGCACGAGGTTGTAGGCCTGGAAGATGAATCCGACAGCGGTGCGGCGAAGCACAGTGAGGGCCTTGTCGTTGAGTGCGGCGAGATAGGTGTCGCCGATGTAGACGGCACCCGAGGTCAGCGAATCGAGTCCGGCCAGGCAGTGCATGAGCGTGCTCTTCCCGGATCCGGACGGCCCCATGATGGCGGTGAACTTCCCGGCTTCGAAGGCGACCGTCACGCCGTCGAGTGCCCGAACTTCGCTGTCGCCCTCCCCGTAGATCTTCACGGCATCGACAGCGCCCGCGGCTGTGCTCGTCGTCAATGTCTCTGTCATAGACCTAAGTTGTATCAATAACCGACCGTGGCATGCATCAGTAGTTTTGGTGACGTGCGTCGGAACGATGCCGCTTTCGAGGGAGTATTCGACGGATTACGAGTTCGCAGTCGCGCCGATGTGTCCTACGCTCAAGTCCGATGTTGTGCCCGTCCTGCGCCTTCGAAATCGCGGCAGATGCCCGGTTCTGCTCGTCGTGCGGGTACTCCGTCACGTCTCGAGGGGAGGAGCGCCGAATCACCACGGTGCTCTTTGCCGACCTCGTCGGGTTCACCACGTTGGCGGAGCATCGCGATCCTGAGGCGGTCAAGCGGCTGATCGACTCGTGCTTCCAACTGCTCGTCGACGACATCACCGCCTTCGGCGGTCGGGTCGACAAGATCCTCGGCGACGGCATCTTGGCGCTGTTCGGCGCGCCGGTCGCTCATGAAGACGACGCCGAGCGAGCCGTACGGGCGGCACTGCGCATGCAGACGACCCTCGCCCACTTCGTCGGAACGTCGGGGCTATCTGGCAGCGATGGCATCCGCATGCGCGTCGGCATCAACACCGGCGAGGTCCTCGTCGGCGCGGTCGCCGGCACCGAGTACACGGCCATGGGTGACGTGGTCAACACAGCGTCACGGCTGCAAGAAGTGGCACCGCCTGGCCGGATCCTGGTCGGCCAATCCACGTACGCGCTGGCATCGCAGGCGATTCGTTTCGAGCCCGCTGGCCAACTCGAGACCAAGGGTCGCGAACAGTGCGTCGGGGCGTGGCTCGCCGTCGAGGCCACGGCGCCACCGGGGAGCCGATCGCGGCGCGGGCGCAACGGTCCGCTCATCGGCCGCGAGCCGGAATGTGCCATCGGGCGCGCCGCGCTCGACCTCGTCAGCACCGCACACCGAAGTGTCTTGTTGGCGATCTCAGGCGACAACGGCGTCGGCAAATCGCGTCTCGCCGACGAGTTGATCGACTACTTGCACAACACGGTCGACGCGGGCATCGTCGAGGGGGCCTGCGTGCCCTACGGCGAGGCCAACGTGTGGTTCCCCATCGCCAACGCACTGTCTCGCGATCTCGATCTCGATCCCACGCTGCCGGTCGACGGCATCCGCGCCCTCGCCCGCAAGCGAGCCGTCGAACTGCTCGCCAACGTCGACGATGCCGAGATCGAACGTATGGTCGACGTGTTCATCCACCTCCTCGGGCATCCGTCCCCGATCGACAAGCTCGAGGCTCCGGCGGCGCGAGCAGCCATCCATCGAGCCGTGTCGCGCGTGATCGAACTGCGCACGAAGGAACGGCCCATCGTGCTGTCGATCAATGACCTGCACTGGGCCGACCCGGCGCTGATCGGCCTCCTCGAGCACCTCGTCACATCACTCAGTCGCCATCCGTTCGCACTCATCACGGCGATGCGCCCGGGTAGCGACGTCGCCTGGCCACCGCACAACGAGCGAGCCACCGTCGTGTCGTTGAACTTGCAACCACTCGGCCAGGCAGCCACGGAAGAACTTGCCGCCCAGCTGCTCGGCGACCAATGCGCCGACCCCAAGTTGCTCACGGCGTTGTACGAGCGAAGCGGTGGCAACCCCTTGTTCCTGCACGAGTTGGCCGCGCTCGCGGCAGCCGGAGGCGGGATCCGCGAGCTGCCCAACTCGCTCAGGGCACTGATCATCGCCAGGCTCGATCAGCTGTCATCGGCGCAGCGGCAGATCATCGAGAACGCTGCGATCTTGGGCACCTCCGGTTCGATGGCCTCGCTGCAGACGTTCGCCGACGAGCTCGGACAACGCTTCGACCCGGCACACGCCCGCGAGCTCGACGACCTGGGTCTGCTGGAGCTGCGAGGCAGGCGGTGGGAGTTCCGCAGCGATTCCGTTCGTGACGCTGCGTACCAGACGCTCACCAAGGCCGCCCGGGCGCGCCGCCATGCCGGTGTCGCCAAGGCCATGGGCATGGCCAACTTCCCGGCCGGTCTCGACGATCGCGCCCATCACGCCGCGACTGCCGCAGAGTTGGTCAAAGAGCTCGGCCCGGTCGAAGGCGTCTCCAGCACGATCAGAGCCGAGGCCATCAAGCTGTTGACCGACGCCGCTGCACGTGCCGACGACAGCGGCAGCCTACGTACCGCTGTCCGCCACGCCAGTCGTGCGTTGGAGCTGCTGCCACACGGGCCCGAGCACGAAGAAGACCGCGTGCAGCTGCAGCTGATCAGGGCTGAGGCGCTGCTCGATCTCCGCGACTTCGACGCGGCGAAGGCCGACCTCGACAGCGCGCTGGCCAGCGCAGTGCAGCGCGGCGACGTCGCGTCGGAGGGCGACGCCCATCGCCTGCTCGGCTCGATGCATCACGCCGGCAGCCGACTCGATGAGGCACGCCTCGAGCTCGGTCAGGCCGTGGATTTGCTGCGCACGGTCGACCGGCCAGACCGCCTTGCCCGCGCCTTGAGGGCTCGCGGGTTCATCGAGCTCTTCGGTGGGTCGTTGATCGACGCCGAATGGTTCTTCGGCGAGGCCGACACGCTGTATCGCTTGCTCGACGATCAGCGCGGTCTGGCATGGCTCGAACAGCATCGAGCGTGGATCTCCTTCCTCTCCGGCGACATGGGGTTGGCTCGCGACCGGCTCAACCACGCCGCCGACGCATTCGACAAGTTGGGTGACCGCAGCGGAGTCGGCTGGGCGTTCGGCTTGCTCGCATTCGTCGAGTTCTTCGAACGTCACTTCGCCGAAGCCGAGGCGCTGGCCGAGCTGGTCATCCGCGAGGCCGACCAACGCGGCGACGAGTGGGCGGTCGGCATGATGCAGACGTTGCTCGCCGATCTGCGGTTGTGGCAGGGCGATCTGGCCGACGCAGCGAACCTTGCCGAGCAAGCGCGCTCGCGTTTCAAGAAGCTCAAGGACAAGTACGGGTTGATGCAAGCGACCGCTCCGCTGTTGCGCGCCCAAATCGCCCTCGGTCAGGCGGGCGCTGCGCAGCGAAGCACCGAGGAACTGCTGACGATGGCCGACGTGTCGGTGCAAGGACCGTTCCCGCTCATGGCTGTGGCGGGCGCGGCCATGCACCGAGGCGACGGGGCCACGGCCGTCGCCATCGCCGAACGAGCCCTCTCGGTGACCGACGAGATGAATGGCGCGGCGTTCGAGCCGCACATCGCCCGGCTGGTCGGGCTCATGCAGCTCGGTCGCATCGATGATGCCCGCATCGCGTTCGCCGAGCTGCCGCCACTGGCACTCGTCCATCCCTTCACCAACGCGGCGGCAACGCTGCTCTATGCCACCCTCGGTCTGCCGAAGCAGGCCCTGGAGCATTCCGACGACGTCTCCCACGCCGCCGGTGCCACGTATCTCGATGAGGTGTTCGCCTACATCGGCGCCGCCAGCGCGCACGCCCAACTCGACGACAAAGCTCAAACGACGCTCTCGATCGAGGCCGCCGTGGTTCGAGCGCTCGACGTCGGCGATGTGGTGGCAATCGCGCTGGCGACCAACGCCTATCAGCATCTGATCGGACGACCTCACCCGGCGTTCGATCAACCGACACAGCTCGAATCAGGCTGGCTCACCGTGATCGGCAACCTGCCCGTCGGCTCGCGCTGACGTCGGCACACCCCACACCGCAACGCTCCCACCGGGTCCGTGTGGAGTGTTTCGACGCACCCAGGTGGGCACGAGCAACTCCACAGGAGGCGGAGACTTGGGTGTGGAGTTGTTGGCGGCACCCAGGGTCACTCGAAACACTCCACACGAGCTGGCGCGGCCGGAATCGCGGCGAGTGCACGTTCCGGGATCAGCCAGCCAACGTGTCGCGGCGCCGCCACGGAAGCTCCGAGAGGAACTTGGCGGCTGCGGGATGCGGATCCATCTCGCGTTGATCGATCGGGGCAGGCACCGGCCGAGGCCCGCGGCGCACTTGGCATCCGGGGCACCAGTACAGCAACCGGGCGTGCTCGCCGATGCGGCGTACTTCGATGGTGTCGCCGCATCGTCGGCATCGTTGTCCGTTTCTGCCGTAGACGGCAAGGCGTGAACGCGGATCGGCATCATCTGTCGATGTTGGCTTGAGGTTGGCGCGCAGCACACGGACCGCAGTACTGACGACTCGTTCCATGTCGCTCTTGGCAAGCATCGAGACGGGCGCCAGCGGATGCTGCTGGCACGCCCACAGGATCTCGCTGCGATAGACGTTGCCGACACCACAGGCCACTTGTTGATCGAGCAACGCTTCGGCGATCGACGCGTCGAGCGCGTCGTACCGACACAGCGCCTCGACCGCAGCACCGAGGTCGGCAGCCTCTGCAGAGAGATCGGGACCGCTGCGCCCGAACCCCGGATGGCGGTGCGCATCGAACTCGCGGTAGGTCTCGACGACTCGGGCACCGAAGCACACCGCGGTGAAGTCGTCGACCGTGATGCCGACCCGCATCTGCGACATCGGCTTGCGCCAGCCTTCACCGGTGCGATACAGGTGCCACGCTCCGCCGAACAGCAGATTGGTGTGCAGGATCAGGCCGTCGTCCCACCTGATGTCGAGCTGCTTGCCTCGGTGCTCGACGAGTTCGATGACTCGTCCGGGCGCCGGCATCGGGCCGTCGACATGGGGGCCCTCGAACGACAGCACGGCCCTCCCAACCAGGGCCGTTCGCAATGCCGCGGCCGTGCGGTGAATCGCTTCCCCTTCGGGCACGAGCGCGATCGTAGTCGTGCGACCACGGACCGCCGCGGCATGGTCAGCGGTAAGGTTGGTTCATGCCCGGCCCCGACGACGACGCCGAGATCGAACCGCTCGGCATGTTCGATCCGGTGCGCACCGCCCGGCGCCGCCACGGTGCCGCTGGGGCGATCGTCGCCGCCGGCATGTTCGGCCTCGACCAGGCCCTTGGGCGCAAGCCGAAAGAAGAAGTGCCGATCGTCGTCGCGGCCAGCGACAAGCCGGTCGACATCGATCACGAGGGCATCACCGTTCCGGTCGATGAGCAGATGTCGATCGTCGCTCCACCTCAGCCGAGATCCGACCCACTAGCAAGTCGGCGACGACGACGCAGGCGAAGATAAGACGGCGATGAAACGACCAACCGTGGGTGCGGTGTTGCTGATCGGAATGCTTGTGGGCCCCGGCGCGGTTCACCGAGTGTCGGCTCAGCCGAGCGCTGCGACCAAGGCGGCCGGAATCGACCCCCGGCTTCGCGCCGACGTCGATCGGGTGCTCAGCCACCACACCGAGGGTCGCCGCGATCCGCTGATCTCTGTCGAGGTGCTGACCTCCGACAATCTCGCCGTTGAACGACAGGTCAACCATCTCGGCGGCACGGTCAGTGGCTCCGTCACCGGCCAGTTGGTGCAGGCGTGGATGCCGGCGGGTTCCGTCGATGCGCTGTCCCTCGCGGACGGAGCTCGCTACGTGCAGCGACCGGTGCGAGTCAATCGGTTGCCGCCAACACAAGCCGTGGGCACCGGATCGGTTGTCGGCGACGAGGTCGCGCTCACCAACGCCGCCGCATGGCAAAGTGCAGGCTTCACCGGCAGCGTCAGGGTCGGCATCATCGACTTCTTCGACCTCACGGTGTGGAACCCTGCTGAACACGGTCCGGTGCCCGACGCCGCGCATCAGTTCTGCCCCGACCGCACCGAGGGCCTGTGTACCGCAGCGGGCCAGATCTACTCACCTGGCGGTGACCCGCATGGCGTGGCCGTGGCCGAGATCGTCAAGGACATGGCGCCCGGCGCCGAGCTCTTCCTGGCAACCACCGCGACAACCGCCGAAACCCAAGCAGCGATCGATTGGTTCGTCGCCAACGGCGTGCACATCATCACTCGATCGCTCGGCGCACCATACGACGGCCCGGGCGATGGCACGGGCCCGCTCGACACGGTCGTCGACTACGCAGCAGCTCGGGGAATCACGTGGTTCAACTCAGGCGGCAACGACGCGGCGTTCGGGTACGGCCGCTACACCGACGGCGTCGATGCCAGCGGATACGTCGACTTCGACACCGGCCCCGGTGTTGACACGGTGCTGCGCATCGATCCATCACAGGGTGGCGTCTCGTTCGATGGCATCCGCTGGGCGAACGACTGGAACCTGCCAACGAGGTCGGTCACCGACTACTCGGTCGAGATCTGGGAGGGCACCAGCGAGACCTCGCGCACGTTGCAGCTCACGTTGGACGAGTCGCAAGTCGGCGGCGCGCCACCACTCGAAGCCGTCGACGCCGCCTTCAGTGTCAGCGCAGGGAACGCCCTCTTCATTCGCATTCACGCCAACGCGCACTACTCGCCATCGGCCCCCGACACGATCGAGGTGGCGACGTTCTTCGGTCAGATTGAACCAGGCCGGCAATCCGTGGCGTACAGCGCGGCGAAGCCCGTGGTCGACTCGCGCAACCCTTCACTGATTTCTGTCGGCGCAATCGACCCGGCCAACGGTTCCGGCGGCGTGGCCTTCTACTCATCGCAGGGACCGACCAACGACGGCCGCATCAAGCCCGACATCACCGCACCGTCGTGCGTGCGAAGCACGATCTACCCGTTGCCGTTCTGCTTCAACGGCACCAGTGCCGCCTCACCCGCCGCGGCCGGCATGGCCGCGCTGCTGCTCGGCCAGGGGTTGGCGGTGCCCGGCATGCCGCTTGCCGCGTTGACCAAACACCTGGTGCGCGACCTCGGTCCGCCCGGCCCCGACAACGCCTACGGAGCCGGCGAGATCCTGCTGCCTGCCGTACCGGTTCCGATCGTCCCTGCGCCGAGCGCGTTCACCGCGCTCGGCGCGCCGGTTCGCCTCCTCGACACGAGGCCGTCGTCGTTCGTCGGGCCCGGCAACCTGGTCGGGCCGTATCCGCAGTTCGCGATTCTCGACGTGCCCGTCTCGGCGTCCGGCACGATCCCGACAACGGCGACGGCGGTCGCCATCAACGTCACGTCCACCGATTCGGCGACCCCGTTCTACGTTCAGGCACTGCCGACACTCGGCGGCGCCATCGGAGCGTTCTCGACGATCAACGTCGCCACGCCTCAACAGATCCGACCGAACTTCGCCATCGTGCCAATCGCCCAGGGCTCGATCTCGATCTTCATTCCAACGGGTGGAAACGTCATCGTCGACGCGATGGGCTACTTCACGCCATCGCCGACGCCAATGACCACGGCAGCGGGGCGGTTCGTGCCGGTCAACCCGCATCGCGTCCTCGACACGCGCCCATCGCAGCCGGGACCCGTGCCCGCCGGCTGGATCCCTCACAAACCGGCGGCCAGTGAGACCGTGCGCGTCGAGGTGCCGGCCGACGCCGGCGTACCGCCCACCGGGGTGGCCGCACTGGTCGTCAACCTCACCGCCACCGAACCGGTGGGCGCGGGATTCATGCAGGGGCTTCCCACCGGCGCCGCGCCCGGGCAGACCTCCAACGTCAACTACGCGACGGGTGAAACCGCCGCAACTCACGCGATCGTGCCACTCGGCGCCGATGGGACGATCAGTGTGTTCACCTCCAATTCGTCGCACATCATCGTCGACGTCATGGGCTACATCACCAACGGCACCAGCCCGGCCGATGGCGTGGGGCTCTTCGTACCGGTCACGCCCGACCGCTACTACGACAGCCGGCAAGCGCCGCACTCGATCCATGCCGGGATGTCGACCGTGACCGTGCAGTTGGCCGGTGCCCCGTTGGGGATTCCCGTCGGCGCTTCGGCAGTCTCGATGAACTTGACGTCCGACCAGGCAACGGGCGCCGGCTATCTCACGGCATATCCCGCCGACGGGCAGTTTCCGCTCGCGTCGAGCCTCAACTACGTCGCCGCGACGCCGGTGGCGAACGCAGGCCTCATCAAAGTGTCGGCCGGCGGAGCCCTGAATACCTTCGTCAACGTCGCCACACATGTCATCATCGATGTCAACGGCTACTTCACAGGAACAGCGTGAACGACAACCTCGATACCAAGACCGGCTGGCTCGAAAGCGAGCAGCTCGAAAACATCCGTGCCAACGTGCCACTCGTGTACGTCGACGCCGTACCGGTGCGCGTCAACGAGATCGGCGTCGTCACCGAGATCGGTCTGCTGTTGCGCCAGGCTGCCGATGGCACGATCAGTCGCATGGTCGTCACGGGCCGCGTGCTCTACGGCGAGCGCGTTCGTGACGCGTTGTTGCGTCATCTCGAAAAGGATCTCGGTCCCGTAGCCCTTCCACGGATCCCGCCCGCGATCGCCCCCTTCACCGTAGTCGAGTACTTCCCCGATCCCGATGTCAGCGGCTTCCACGATCCGCGACACCACGCAGTCAGCCTGGCGTTCGTCGTTCCGGTCGACGGCGACTGCCAACCGACGCAAGAGGCCCTCGATCTCGGTTGGTACACGCCTGCACAGGTCATGAGCGACCAACTGCGCCGGGAGATGACCGGCGGTCACGATCGGTTGATCCGCCTGGCGCTGGCCCACGTCGGCCAGTTGCCCTAACCGGCGAGCACCAAACAGAACGGGTGACCTGCTGGGTCGAGGAACACACGGAAGGCGTCGGGCTCGGGCTGCACTTGCGTCTTGCGAGCACCGAGCGCGATCACAGCTGCTTCGCCGACCTCGAGATCGTCGACGTCGAAATCGAGATGTGCCTGCTGTGGTTGATCGGTGCTCGGCCACACCGGCGGCTGATGATCGGGGGCCAACTGGAACGCGAGCGTTGCGCCACCATCGCTGCGTAGCTGGACCCAATCGCCATGGTCACGGTCCAGGCCCCACCCGGTGATTGCCCCATAGAACTCGGCGAGACGTTGCGGCTCTGCGCAGTCGAGGGCGAAGACAGTGAGCGTGGCGATCGCAGGCATGCGGCGATCGTAGTGTCAGGGGTCGGCGAGCTCGATCAGCTTTGACACGGTGTTGAGGTTGCGTGCCGTGCCCCGCACGCCGCCCAGACGCTTCTCGAAGTAATCGAGGGTCATCTTCGAACGCCCGACGCCGGTCGGGTAGTGCATGTAGATCTCGCTGCCGAGCAACTGGAACCGATCCGGAGTGAACCGATCGCGTTCCAGCGTTGCCAGGTGCTCTGGAGCGGGCACATCCGACAAGAAGGTGATCAGCACCTTCGTTGCCTCTGGCTCGGTGGTGAACGGATTGGCCGCGAGAGCTGCTCGCAACTCCTCGGGAGTGCGCAGCACCGCGGAAACCGACAATCCATGCGCTTGCTCGATGCCGGCGCACATCTCTGCCGCAAGCGAAGTTCGATCCGACCGTGCCGAGGTCAACACGATGTTGCCGCTCTGGATGTAGGTCGACACCGACGTGTGGCCGAGCGAACCCATCAATGCCCTCAGATCGGCCATGGCCAGCCTGTTCGCTCCCCCCACGTTGACCCCGCGTAGCAGCACAATCCACGTCGCCATCCCGCCACCTTGCCATACCCGGAAGCACCCGACGGGCCTGGTTCGTTGGTGTCGGGCTTCTGGTGCCGATCCTCGCTAGAATCACCATTGGCATGTTCCGGTCCCCCGATTTCCCGAACTGATGGCACCACAGACACGGCGACCGAACCGACCGATCTCGCGCGCCCAGCAAGACGTTCGCCGTGCGCTCGCGGTGCTCGCCGCGGGTGCCGTTCTGATCGGCATGATCTCGCTGGGGCAGTCGATCTTCAAGAGCCCGCCCTCGCGGGTCACGGCTGCCGCTCCCAATTCGCAAGCCGCCAACAACGCCTCGCCCACGGTTGCTGCCACCCCGGGTTCCACCGGTGGGAATTCGGCCGCTGCCGCCGGTGGGCCGACCACGACGATCAATCCGGCTCAGCCCGCCCAATCCGGCGCCCAAGACCTGGTCGGCGACGAACCATCGTCCACCGCCGCCGCCTGCAAGATCGACAAGCGCGAGCTGCGCATCGGCGACACGGGCACCGCCGTCACCTGCCTGCAGAATGCGCTGGTCGCCGCCGGCTACCTCACTGGTACGGCCAGCGGCACGTTCGACAACCCCACGTTCAGCGCGGTCAACAAGCTCCAGAAAGACAAGGACATGTTCGTCGACGGCGTCGTCGGTCGTGAGACCGCACTCTCGCTCAGCATCTGGCCCGACGAAGCGTCACTGGTCATCCATACACCGCCTCCGGCCCCTGGTGCCGTGGATCTCCTCGGCTACCCACTCTCGTACGTTGCCGTCAGCGGCCCCGATGCGCCGCCGCTCCCCGCCAATTCCGGCAGTGGCAAGCGTGTGGTGTACGACCGAGCCGGGCAGCGAGTCTGGGCGATCGACAAGAACGATCGAGTCATCCGCTCATGGCTGGTCTCGGGCAGCAAGTACAACAACGAAGTGCCCGGCGAGCACGTGGTGTACAGCCGCTCGGCGGTCTCCACGGCATGGAACGGCAAGGCAATTCTGCCGAAGATGATCAGATACACGAAGACCAAGATCGGCGCGATCGGCTTTCACGGGATCCCAATTCACGTCTCCGACGGATCGCGCTACATGAAGGACTCCGAGTTGGGTACCCGTCTGTCGGGTGGGTGCACACGCCAGGCTGACCTCGACGCCAGCTTCATGTGGGACTTCGCCCAGATCGGTACCAAGGTCATCGTCACCTGATTCCGCGGTTCGCGACTGACCCCTGACGCGAACGAACCGCCGGCCCCGAAGGATCAGCGGTCCGTTTCAACTTGTGGATGTGGCGGTGTCAGAGCGGCCTGACGTTTTGCGCTTCTTCGCCTTTGCGGCCGGGAGCGATGTCGAATTCGACGCTCTGTCCCTCTTGCAACGACTTGTAGCCATCGCCTTGAATGTTCGAGTAGTGCACGAAGACGTCTTCGCCACCCTCACGAGCAATGAATCCAAAGCCCTTCTCGGCGTTGAAGAACTTCACGGTACCTGTAGTCAACTGTCTCTCATCTCATGAAAATGGCCCGCCAGATTCAGCGAGCCTCTTGTCACGCTATCGGAGTCGGGGTCGGAACGTGTTCCAAAGCGATCACGGCGCCGACGATCGGTAGAAATCGGCCATCTCCAGCTTCGTCACCTCGGCGGGTTGGCGCGTTCGTATCGACTCGATCGCTGCCTCGACCACCCGCTCGGCGACCAATCCGTCCCACGCCGAGGGACCAATCGCTGTCGGACCGGCGATCGAGTCCAGCCACACCGCCGCTTCGATGCGGTAGGCCTCGGCGAAGCGCCCGAACCAGTCGGTGCCGATGTTGACGTACGCCGAGCCCCCGCGCCGCACCGTGGGGCGCATCACCGGTGCCATGACAGCATCACCGAGCTCGCCTTCGACCTCGACCGTGACCTCGTAGGCAAAGCCGTGCTCGCTGAACTCGACGACGGCATGCCCTGCACCCTCGAACTCCGCCGTCAACATCAGGTGCTCGACATGATCGGGGTTCGGAGTGGCCAGTGTCGTCACCCGAGTGATGTCGCGGCCCACGAGCCACCGCAAGCTGTGGATGTCGTGGACGAGTGACTGGTTGAGGATGAGCTGCGCTGTGCGGCGCACCTCGTGCACGTTGCGGTGCACGCAACGCACATGATGCAGCTCGCCGAGTGCGGCCACCTCGGCGGCCAACTGGACATGCGCTGGGTCGAACACTCGCATCAGGCCGAGTTGGAGCATGCGGTGACCGATCGCCACCTCGGCATCGACGATTCGCCGGCACGCTGTGACGCCGACGGCGAGCGGCTTCTCGCACAGGATGCGGGTGCCTTGGGCCAGCGCAGCATGGATCAACGCTTCGTGCGAGTCTTCGGGCGAAGCGATCACCAGCCCATCGAGGTCGCTCATCGAAGCAACGGCAAGACCGTCGGCCGACGGTGTGCCGCCGACCACCGCCGTCAACGCTTCAGCAGCGGAAACCCGCAAGTCGGCGATGGCCACGATCTCGACACCTGGAAGGGCGGCGAGTGATCGGGCGTGAAACGAACCCATGCCACCGGCTCCGACGATCGCCAGCTTCATCGCCTGGCACCTTACAGAACCATCGCCAACTTCGTCGCTCCGACCGAGCACGGGTTGAGAGCGACAAAGTTCGAGCGCTGTCAGACCCGCGGCGCCGTCCGCTTCACTTCCTGGACCAGCCACGAGTTGCCGTCAGGATCGTTGAACGAGATAAAGGTGTTGTAGTCGCGACGGTCGGGATCCGGCCCAGGCATCTGTCCGGTCTCCGCGAAGTGGTACAGCTCGCTGGCGTCGACACCTCGGCCTACCAGCTCGGCACGCGCCGCATCGATGTCGGAAACGACCAGGTGCAGGCCGTGCACGGATCCGGGCGCCGTCGGCGACTTCATGACAGCGATCGAGCAGGCAGAGCCGGGGGGCGTCAGCTGCACGACGCGAAAGTCTTCACCGGCGCTGTGGTCGACGAGCAGGTCGAACCCGGCCTGCTCGATGTAGAACGCCTTGGCGCGATCGACATCCGAGACGGGTACCATCACGAGTTCGAGCTTCCAATCCACGTTGCATCCTCCTTGTTGTTTTCGGCGGGTTGCCGATGTTGAATTCGTTGAAACGCCGCCGCGCTCCAAAACTCATCGGTGATGCGATGATCAGCCTCTCACCCAGTTCTTGAACTCCACAAGGACTCGTCTTACGGGGCCTTTTTACAGTCATCGCATGACAGCGACGATGGACGCGCGGGCAGCAGACCTGCTCGACGAGGCCCCGCCGACGCTGGACGTCGTCATTCCGGTGTACAACGAAGAGGCCGACCTCGAGCCCTCGGTGCGCCGCCTGCACCGCTATCTCAGCGATTCGCTGCCAGTCACGTTCCGAATCACGATCGCCGACAACGCCAGCACCGACGGCACCGGCGCCATTGCTACGAAACTCGTCGACGAACTGACGGATGTCGTCTACCTCCGTCTCGACCAGAAGGGCAGAGGCCGGGCACTGCGCGCTGCTTGGGGGGCATCCGACGCCACCGTGCTCGCCTATATGGACGTCGATCTGTCCACCGACCTGGCGGCTCTGCTGCCGTTGATCGCTCCCCTGCTGACGGGCCACTCCGATCTGGCGATCGGCAGCCGTCTCGCACGAGGCTCCAACGTCGTTCGGGGCGTGAAGCGAGAGCTGATCTCACGCTGTTACAACGTGATCCTGCGGGGCACCCTGGCGGCGCGCTTCACCGACGCGCAGTGCGGCTTCAAGGCGATCCGACGAGACGTCGCCACCGAACTGCTGCCGCTCATCCAGGACAACAGCTGGTTCTTCGACACCGAGCTGCTCGTGTTGGCTCAGCGTTGCGGGCTTCGGATCCACGAGGTGCCGGTCGATTGGATCGACGACCCCGACAGCCGGGTCGACATCGCCGCGACGGCGATCGGCGATCTCAAGGGTGTGGTGCGGCTCGTGCGTGGGTTCGCCACGGGCTCGATCAAGACCTCGTTGATCCGTCACCGCTTCGGCCGCCGTGCCGGGAACCCGACCGACCCACCTCCGACGTTCAGTCTCCAAGTGCTTCGATTCGGCGCGATCGGAATCGCCAGCACCATCGCCTACGCCGCGATGTTCCTCCTCTTCCGGCAGCCGCTCGGCTCGCAGATGGCCAACTTCGTGGCGCTGTGCCTGACGGCCATCGGCAACACGGCGGCCAACCGTCGGATCACCTTCGGTGTGCACGGAGCCGAGGGGGCGCTGCGCCACCACGCCCAGGGGCTCTTCGTGTTCCTCATCGGGCTGGCGCTGACGGCTGGGTCACTGGCACTGTTGGCCGCCACCTGGCCGGCCGCGCCGGTGTGGGTGGAACTGACCGTCTTGATCCTCGCCAACCTCGTCACCACCGTCGGCCGCTTCCTCGCTTTCCGACTGTGGGTCTTCCCCCATCGACGCGCCTACGAAATCGGAATCTGATCATGATCACCATCGGCGGAACCGCCGCCGAACCACTCGTTGTGGATCCGCCGTGGCCACCCCCGTCGCCACAGACTCAGTACCCGGTCGAAATGCCGTCCGCACCGATGGACACCGGCACCTCGCCGATGCGCGCCCGCTGGGAGCGCCCGGCCCTGGTCACGCTGCTGGGCCTCACCGCCGTCATGTTCCTGTGGGGTCTCAGCGCCTCCGGCTGGGCGAACTCGTTCTATTCCGCCGCGGCGCAAGCGGGCTCGCAGAGTTGGAAGGCGTGGTTCTTCGGCTCGTCCGACGCAGCCAACGCGATCACGGTCGACAAACCGCCGGCGTCGTTGTGGATCATGGGCCTGTCGGTTCGCATCTTCGGCCTCAATTCGTGGAGCATCCTCGTCCCGCAGGCATTGATGGGCGTCGCCACCGTTGGCGTGGTGTACGCCTCCGTGCGCCGCAGGTTCTCGGCGATGGCTGCTCTGCTCGCCGGAGTGGTGATGGCCACCAGTCCGGTTGCGGCGCTGATGTTCCGGTTCAACAACCCCGATGCGATGTTGACGTTGATCATGGCGCTGGCGGCCTACGCGACGATGCGCGGCATCGAAGATGGACGACGGCGCTGGATCGTGCTGACCGGCGCACTCATCGGGTTCGGCTTCCTGACCAAGCAGTTGCAGATCCTGCTGGTGCTTCCGCCACTGGCGTTGGCGTATCTGGTCGCCGCCCCGCAGCGCTTGCGTCGTCGTGTCGCCGACCTCTTCATCGGTGGTGCAGCGATGGTGCTGGCCGCCGGTTGGTGGTTGGCGATCGTCGAGTTGACACCGGCCGGAATGCGCCCATTCATCGGCGGCTCGCAGAACAACAACATCTTCGATCTGACGTTCGGCTACAACGGCTTTGGGCGCTTGACCGGGAACGAGACCGGCAGCGTCGGCACGGGTGTGTGGGGCAAGACCGGCATCACTCGAATGTTCGACGGTGTGATGGGCGGACAGGTCGCCTGGCTCATCCCGGCTGCCCTGATCTTCGCCGTCGCCGCTCTGTGGATCACACGGCGCGCCGGTCGCACCGACCACACCCGGGCGATGATCATCGTCTGGGGTGGCTGGCTGGTCGTCACCGCACTGGTCTTCAGCTACATGAAGGGGATCTTCCACGAGTACTACACGGTCGCGCTCGCACCCGCGATCGCCGTTCTGATCGGCGTCGGTGCCGACGTGTTGTGGCGGCACCGCCGCAACCTGACGGCTCGTGTCGTTCTCGCCGCGGCGGTCATCGCCACCACACTGTGGTCGTCGCGGTTGCTCGCCCGTTCGGCCGGCTGGCACCCGTGGCTGCGCAACGCTGTCGTGGTTGGTGGCCTCATTGCCGCCGCGGCGTTGCTGGTCGGGCCGCGGGTGTCTCCGAAGCTGTTGACCGCATCGGCGGTCGCTGCCGCTGCGGTGTGTCTCGCCGGCCCGACGGCATGGGCGTTGCAGACCGTGTCGACTCCGCACTCCGGTTCGATCGTGACCGCCGGCCCGACCGTGCAAGCTGCACGTGGCGGTCCCGGTGGACGCTTCCCGGGCGGTGGTCCGGGACAACCTCCAGTCGGTTTGCCCGGCGCTCGACAGGGTCGGCAGGGCCGACCGCCTGGCGGGTTCCCTGGCGGGTTCCCTGGCGCCGGCAGGTTCCCGGGTGTCGGCAACGGCGGTCGCGGACCGGCCGGTGGTGGCTTGCTGAACAGCAGCAACCCGAGCGCCCAGGTCGTTGCCGCGCTGCTGCAGAACAGCGATCGCTACACCTGGGTCGCCGCGGCCATCGGTTCGAACGACGCCTCGGGCTTCCAGCTGGCAACACAAAAGCCGGTGATGGCGGTCGGTGGCTTCAACGGTTCCGACCCGTCACCGACCCTCGCCGAATTCCAGCGTTACGTAGCAAACGGACAGATCCACTACTTCATCGCCGGCGGCGGCGGATTCGGGCCGCAGATGGGCGGCAGCAACGAGTCTCGGCAGATCGCCCAATGGGTCAGCGACAACTACCGGGCAAGAACGATCGACGGAGTCTCGCTGTACGACCTGTCAGCCTGACCTCGTTTCCTACTTGGCGACGATGGCCCGAACCGCGGGTCTCAGCTGTACATCAACGACCCCGGTGTTGTCAGCACCTCGCCGAGCTCGAGCCAGGTCTTCAGGCCCGAGAGGATCATCGGCCAGCCACCGTAGAGCTGAGCGTTAGCGCCATCGCGGAGCTGATCATGCGTGACGATCAACCGGCACGAATCGCCGACTGGCTCGATCTCCCACGTGACCCGCGAGGTTCCCTCGCGCTTCACGTCGTCGCCCCAAAGAGCAACCATGCTCTGCACGAGCCGGCGAGGCGGATCCACCTCGAGGTTCTCGCCTTCGCCCAACACGAACGGCGCCGCGGGGTTGCGCATCTCCCAGTGCGAGCCCGGTTCCCACGTCGACGTGATCGTGTTGCCGAACTGGAACTTGGTTCTGGTCTGCGGATCGGTGATCGCCTCCCAGAGTCGTTCGGGGGTGGTGCGGATGTAGATCTCGAAGACCTTCTCCATAGGGTTCTCCAATCGCTTCTTGAGCTCGATGAGCGCAGCGGCCCACGGCTCGGTGTACTTGCTCACCCATCGGTCATGGGCCTGCCGGATGGGGACAGGGTTCAAGTAGTGCAACTTCTCGCGACCTCGCCGCTTGGTGACCACCAAGCCCGCCTGTTCCAGCAGCTTCAGGTGCTTCATCACGCCAATTCGACTCATCGAGAAGTGCCCTTCGAGCGCGCTCAGCGTCTGGCCGTCTCGACGAAACAGCTCGTCGAGCAACGCACGTCGCGTCGGATCGGCAAGGGCCTTGAACACGTTGTCCACGCGGTCAGAATATGTAACTCAATGGTTACATATCAATGTGACGACTGCCACTTGGAGGGTTCGAAACATTCCCCGTGCGTGAAACGTTCTATTCGTAACGTATCCGCAATATTTGTCATGAGTTCGACATGTAATGCGATGGACCCCTAAACCTCTCGGGTCTACATCCGCGTGCCGAAACGCATCGACAAACGACGACAAGGAGAGATACCTCATGATCGACGTCCTCGACCATGACGCCCGCGAGTTGCCGCGGTCGATGCGCAGTCAGGGTGCCCCATCGGGGCGGCCTGCAGCATCGCCCAACCACGCGGCTACCCCATCGCGTGCTCCGTCCCACCAACCCCATCATCTGGCCCACCAACCCCATCATCATCTGGCGGTCGTGGTGCTGCTGCCGTTGCGCCTCTTTCTTGCCGCCGGATGGCTACGTGCCGGCGCCGAGAAGGTGATCGACCCACAGTGGTGGACCGGAGACAAGCTCCGCGGCTTCCTCAAGGCACAGCACAATGAAGCACTTCCATTCTTCCAACCGATCATGGATCACCTCATCGCACCGGGAGCAAGAACCGTGGCAATCGTCGTCGTGGTGACACAGATCGCCATCGGTCTGGCAATCGCGATCGGAAAGCCGATGCGGCTCGCCCTGCGATGGGGGTTTCTGCTGAACGTGGTGTTCATCATGGCCGGCAAGGTCAATCCGTCGTGCTTCTACCTCGTGATGGAGCTCGTGCTGCTCTTCGCCATCGCCGACGGAACCATCGGTGTTCGGCCGAGCACGCCGTCGTGGCGAACGATCGTGGCGGCAGGTACCTCGGCTGCTCTGGCAATTGCAGTCGCGCCGTACATCCGCACGATCGAGCCCGCCAAGGTGATCGAAGATCCGGCGATGATGCTCGTCTTCCTCGGGTTCATCATGGCCGTCACGCTGATCGTTCGGAGCGCCGCGTATCGCCCACCGCGGGCCACCTACCTCAGGCGTGCTTGGACGACGTGGTACGCAGGATGGATCCACGCCAAGCCGAAGAAGGTGGTCCGCAACGAATACGAACGGCGGTACACCCCACGCGGCACTGGCTTTGCGCCTCCGCAGCACGGAACGGTCATCTCGACCGAGCCGCCCACGTCGGAAGGACCGCTGGTCTTCCCGGCGTATCCCGGCAGTGACAGCTACGCCAGCGAAGCCAACACCTACTAACAGTCACTCGTCCACCAAAGCCCTTGTGACGGTGCCGGATCGTGTCGAAAGGGCACAACCGGCACCGACCACAAGGGCTGCGGTGATGGTGCCCGCGGCGACCGCCAACAGGGCTAGCCCCGGGATGCGAGCTGGTGGCTCGATTCCGAACGGGTGGGTGAAGATGTGCCAACCGGCGCCGGCGGCGATGAGGCCGGCCGGGATCGCGATCGCCAACGCAATCGTGGCGATGATCGCCGCCTGCCACACGACGACTGCGGTGATCTGCCGGCGACCGAACCCGAGTGCGGCCAACACAGCCAGATCGTGCCGGTTGGCGCGCGTCGCGCTGACGAGTCCATGGATGAGGGAGATCACCAACAGCAGCCCGAGCACGGCGACGAAGGGGACCCACAGATTGGTGATCCCCGCATAGCCGCTCAGTTCGTTCGGTCTGGCGTCGAGCGTGAAGCACGAGTCGTCACACCCCAATCCGGCGACGAAGGACCGGAGACCGGCGATCGCAGCAGCCTTGTCGGAAGTCGTACCGATGCGCACGAGCAGGCCGTTGTAACGGCCACTGAAGTTCGGATCATTTGGCGGGAACACCGAGGCGACCGTTGCCGCGCCGTGGCCGAGGGCGGAGTGACCGCGGAGTTGGCCGAGCGCAGAGAAGGTCGCAACCCCGACGATGGTCATGGACCGCGAGCCGCTCGGGGTGATCACCATGACGGAGTCCCCCACCGAGTGATGGATCTCGGCGAGGGTCCGGCGGCCGAGCACCAGCTCCTGATCGGATTCGGCGATGCGGCCTTGATCGAGCGTCGGGTAGACCGTCCCCTCGATCTCATCGACGCCGAGCGCCGTGATGTCGTGGCCGTCGATTCGCAGCGTGCCGACGGTGAACGCCGCGACGGCGGAGACTTCCGGCCTCTTGCTGATTGCGTCGACTGCGTCATCGGGGATCGAACCAAAGTCGTTCTTCACGGCGACATCCCAATCCCAGCCGTACAGCTGCGGAGTGGTGATGAGGTGATCGAGGCTGCTGCTGTAGGCAAGGGCGAGGGTGAGTGCGGCGGTCGCCAGGGCGATGCCGGCCATGACGCTGCGAACGGGCGTGGCGGTACGGCCGCGACCGCGATGGAACGCGAATCGCGCTCCCGTCATCAGCGCCGGGCCGGCACCCACTCGGGCAAGCAGTTCGGCGAGGCAAGAGGGACGACTCGATGCGTCGGGTAGTCGCTGCGAACGTCGAGTCGCCGCGCCCGCCAAGCGCCATGCAGGCACCGCGGCTGCTGCGACGAGTGCAGTCATCACGACGATTGCGCCGACCATGACGACCGGTCCGTCGAACCTCAGTCCCAGTTGTGGATCGATCGAATGGGTCGAACCGAACGGCGTCAGCACGCTGGAGGCCAACCCACCCAGCGCAGCGAAGATCGCAGCCAACACCGCCACGACTGCTGCGTGCATCATGACGACAGCGCGGAGCTGACTCGGTGTCATGCCGAGCGAGAAGAGATCGGGAAGATCGCGATGGCGAGCAAGCAACTGGCGGCCGATCATCTGCGCGGCGATGACGGCGCCCGACAAGAAGAGCACCGCGGCAAGCAACCACACGGCGACGACCTGCGGGCGTAGCGAGCTGCGCACGACCGATACTGCCGCGCCGACCTCGGTGACGTAGGTCTGGTTGCGCCCGTACGGGTCGGCCAACGCGGACACGGCGTCACCGAACGCGGTCGGATCGGTGCCCGGCTTCCAGCGGATGGACGACCCGATGTAGAACGTCGACTCCGGATACGCCAGGGCGAAGTCGGGGAACAGATAGATCTGCGGGGGCCTGATGGTGGCATCGCTCAAGAGCTCGTCCGGCCTGCGTACCTCGCCGACGATTCGCAGCCGCAGGGGCGAGCCCTTTGTCGGAATCGGCGCCTGGTTCTCGTCGACGTCACCTCGCCTGAACAGACGCAGGGTCGTGATCTCGTCGCCGACGTGCCAGCCGGTGATGCGCAGCACCGTCGGATTCACGACGATCTCTTCCGGATGACCAGGCGCAGGCAGCCGCCCGTGTAGCACTCGCAACCTGTCGACGTTTGCCGCCCGATCATCCAGCAGCTTGCCGAGCGCTGACGTCGACAACAGCCGGGTGTCGAGCTGTCCATTGGCAACCTCGGCCAACGTCACACCACCCCATCGCGAGCTGGCGGTGACCGAGTCGAGATCGTCCACCGCGTCGAGGAACGCCTGTGCATCGTGAGGCGACATCGCCGACTCATCGGCACTGACGTCGGCGTCGGCCACCTCGCCGGCATGCAGTGCGCGGGGCAGCGCCGACCACGCTCGCCGCGCATCTCCGGCGGCGGCGAGTGACAGTGACGTGGCGAGACCGCACACCAGCGCCAGGACCAACCACGAACCCCAGTGGCGACGTGCCGACGACAGGAAGTAGAACCAGACGGCGCGCACGGGCCCCATCGTGCGTCAGCGCACGACTGGCAGCAATAGTGGTACTACGCCCGCCGGAGTACGTGCCAGGACGACCTGTGACTGTCGACTTGTGCGGCGGGTGTGGACGCGGCCAACCTGACGCGATGCGTCGCCCGATCGTCAGCGTGTTCGGTGGTGTTGCCGTTCCGCTCGCCATCGTTGCAGCGATCGTGCCCGTGCGAGCTCACGTCGAGAACACCAATGTCGCCCTCGGTCTTGCTGTCGTCGTGATGTTCGCTGCCGCGCTCGGAGGTCGACTGGCAGCGATCCCGGCCTCGATCTCGGCGGCGGTGTCGTTCGACTTCTTCCTGACCCGGCCGTTCAACTCGCTCCGCATCACCGGCTCGAACGATGTCCAGACGACCGTGCTCCTCGTCCTCATCGGCGTGATCGCCAGCGAGTTGGTCGAACGTGTTCGACGCAGCAGCGCCAAGGCTGCGGCCACTCGATCCGAGCTGGAGACCGTCTACCGACGCGCCGAGCTCGCCGCTGGAGCGGAGAGCCCAGGACAGCTGATCAGCCTCGCCGCGCAAGAGCTCACCCGTCTGCTCGACCTCAAGTCGTGTCGATACGTCCCCGGGCCGGCACCGCTGACCATGCCGGAGTTGCGGCACAACTCGATCCGGGTACCGGCCGGCGTCGATCCTGCCGCACACGCCTTGGTCGCGCTTCCGGTTCGGGCGCATGGGCGGCTACAAGGGCACCTCGTGTTGGCGTTCCCCTTCGACACCGTCGGCGTCACGCTGACAACTGATCAGCGCCATGCTGCGGTGGCACTCGCCGACCAGGTCGGCGTCGGCCTACTGCGCTTTCACGACACGACATAGGCGACCTGGAGGGTTCACGTCATTCGTGGATGGGCGCCGCGGACGACGAGCGGCCGCATCATGTCGTGCTCCTCGTGCTCGAGGATGTGGCAATGCCAGACGAACTCGTTGTCATCGACGCGAGGGCTCTTGGGCACGGCGAAGGGGACCGGCGGCATGTTGAACTGCATGATGATTCGTGTCACCTCGCCGGGGTTCATGCGTACCGTTTCCTTCCATCCGAGCTCGGTCGCGTCGGGACCACGCTCGCGGCCCAGCCCGGTCGGGTTGCCGCGTCCGGCGGCGTTGAACTCGTAGCCGGTGAACTGTAGGCGGGCAAGCACCTGCACGTTGACGAGGTGGAAGTGCATGGGATGCACGTCGGCAGTGAGGTTGGCGATCTCCCATACCTCGACATCTCCCACAGGCGGCGACTCGGTCACTGGGTCCATGTAGGCCAAGGCCGTGGTCTTGTGGAGATCGGCGCCCGGGGCCGCCGGGTCGAGAGTGAAGCCGGGCAGTGGGTTGCCGAGCTGGTTCGTGCCGACCATCTGGATGAGGCGGCCGTGCTCGTCGAACAGCTCATTGAGGGTGAGCTTGCGGACGCGGACGCCGGCAGGTGCAGCAAGTGCGAAGCCGTGATCCGTCCCCACGCCGACGCCAGAGCCGGGTCGATGCCCGAGCTCTGATTGGCGGCGAGCCGGAACCCGTCGGTGATCCCGAACGGTGGGTCGGCCGGACCCGTGATCGTGGCGGCGACGTCAAAGCGCATGATCATCTGGTTGAGCAGGATCGTGCGCCCGGCACCATCGATCGCCACCGGTCCGTCGTCAAGGTGATCTCCACCGGGGAACGGTGCGGGCGTGTCGTTGTAGAGGATCAGGCTCTTCCCGGCGAATGCGGAGAAATCGACGACCAAGTCCCACCGCTCGGCGGGTCCGGTCAACAGACTGCCACCCGGGTCGGCAGGGTCGACCGACCGGTCATCCGTCGTCGCGTCAGTCGTGACCTTGAGACGACGACCCGAACCGA
Organism: Ilumatobacteraceae bacterium; assembly: GCA_025358075.1. GTDB lineage: Bacteria > Actinomycetota > Acidimicrobiia > Acidimicrobiales > Ilumatobacteraceae > JAENVT01. Next base: position 21,819 of record JANYKU010000097.1, on the reverse strand, counting down.
CCTTGACGGCATGAGCCAGGAAGCCGCCTTCGGTGCCCAGCACCAAGAAGTCAGGGCCGGGCTTGGAGAACGCCGGTAACTGGGCTCCAACGGGGCCCTTCGCCTCGTAGAGCTGGAAGTTCAGGAACCGTGCCTGCGTCGCGTTGAGCAGCCGCAGCCGATAGCGACGCGGCTCGATCGCAACCTTCGGGTGCACGACACCATTGACCAACATGGTGTCGCCGAACATCTCCGGGATGCACGAGATCGGCAGGGTCGCGGCGTCGCTACCGGGGGCCGAATCCCAGCGATCGGTGTAGCGATACGGATACCACAGGCTGCCCGTGGCCCTGCTGCCGGGATACGCAGGATCCTGGGCCACATCCTGGAAGATCTTGTCCTGGATCACGATTGGCAGCTCGCGACCGCCGTTCTCGATGAAGTCGGGCAGACCGAACTTCTTCACGAGGCTCCGCTCGAAATCGTCGCGGATGATCACGCCCGAGGCGATGCCGGCGTAGGCATTGAGCCTCGTGATTCCGACGGAGTGGTCGTGATACCAACAGAAGCGCGCAGACTGATTCATCGGGTAGTAGTACTCGGCCTCGCCGGCGGCGAGCTGTGGATTGAGCACCTTGAAGATGTTCAGTGCCCCGCTCGCCGCGCTCGGCCCATACAAAGGAGTCGTGTCGGTGGGGTCGTCGTTCGGGCGGAACCACGCAAACGGACCGCCGTCACTGATCCACGGAACCGCTCCACCGTGGAGGTGGACGCTGGTTCGGTTCGGCGCGCCCTCTGCTCCCATGATCGTTGGGTCGACCGGAAGTACGTGACGGCGCGGGAGCTTGTTCTTGAAGGTGATCTGCACGGGCACGTTCCGCTGGGCGACGATGATCCCACCGAGGTGCCGCTGGGCAACTTTCTTCGTTGCGGTGTCACCGAGGTTCTTGTGCGAATGGAACCCCCACAGTCGGGTCTTGGATGGCAGATCCGGGTGAAGCAGATCTTCGTATTCGGCGATGTCGATCGAATAGTGGTCAGCCATCAGCCGACCGTTGAGATACTTCACGGTCCCGTCCGGCACGGCAACCGGGATGCCGTTCGGATCCAGCGGATACACACCGCGCAAGGCCTGGCTGAACTTCGACAGTGGCGGACTCGACACGTAGACGTAGGGAGTCAGCGTCGGAACTGCCGCACTCTTCATACGAGTGATATCGGTCATACCGGACATCTGCCCGTTTCCGGGTGTGGTCACCGCGGCGTTGGCATCATTCCGAATGATGGACGGTAGTACCGCCCCCACCCCGACAATGCTTCCCATACCAAGCAGCCGACGCCTCGAGATCTTCATGACCGTCCCTCCCTAGCTCTGTCCCGGATGGCCCGACAGGCAAGGGCATGACCGCCGACCGGTCGCCTGCTCTCGCATTCGGCCGGTCGGCATCCGTCCCTACTGTTGGACGAACCCTCCTCGTCCTTCGCTCTCGTCGTACTCTCGACGAGCCGTCGGAGTTAGGGTCGTTCGGCCCTCGAACGCCCCGACGGGTACAAGGACCCTGTCGCCGCACGCAGGGCAACGCCCAGAATCGTCGAATGAATGCTTCGACCTCTCACGACAGCACGAGCGGATCGTCGGACGTGCCTCACGGTGCGGTCATCATCGGTGGCGGCATCATGGGCTGCTCGATCGCTCTCGAGCTCGCCCGGCGCGGATACTCGCCGTTGGTGCTTGACAAGGGTCCGGGACCTGGAGCGGGATCGACGAGCTCGTCGTCGGCGATCATCCGCTTCAACTACTCCACACCCGACGCCGTCAAGCTGGCGTGGGAGTCCGCCCACATGTGGTCGCAGTGGGCCGACTACCTCGGCGTCACCGACGAGTTGGGAATGGCGCGCTTCTTGCGTACCGGTCAGCTGGTTCTCGACTCGCCGGCAACACCACTGTGCAAGGTGCAGGCGCTGTTCGACGATGTCGGTGTTCCGTACGAATCGCTCAACACGGCCAACTTGCACGAACGCTTCCCGAGCCTCGACCTCGGGCGCTACTACCCGCCCAAGCCGGTCGACGACGAGGCCTTCTGGGAGGACAACCACGGAGAGCTCGCCGCATACCTCACCCCTGATGCGGGATTCATCGACGACCCGGCGTTGGCCGCGCACAACCTGATGGTCGCAGCGATCGCGGCGGGGGCGACGTTCCGATTCCATACCGAGGTGGTCGGCATCCGCCAACACGATGGGCGCATCTGCGCGGTGCAGTTGGACGACGGCGGAGTGCTGCCGTGCGCGATCGTCGTCAACGCGGCCGGTCCGTACTCGTCGAGGGTCAACAGGCTCGCCGGCTTGGCGGCTGCCAAGGGCGTTACAACACGAGCCCTACGGCAGGAGGTTGACGTTCTTCCGGCACCCCACGGGTTCTCGATCGACGACGGTGGGGTCATCGTGACCGACGCCGACCTCGGCACCTACTTCCGGCCGCACCTCGGTGGCACGTTGATTGCAGGCGGTGTTGAACCGGAATGCGACACACTCGAGTGGGTCGACGATCCCGACAGCTACAACGACATGCCCACCGCCGAGGTCTGGGCGGCTCAAACCACACGCGTTGCGCGCCGCTTGCCCGACATCGGTGTTCCGATGCGACCGACCGGGGTTGCCGCGCTCTACGACGTGTCAAGCGATTGGGTGCCGATCTACGACCGCAGTGATCTCGACGGGTTCTACCTTGCGATTGGCACGAGCGGGAACCAGTTCAAGAACGCGCCAATGGTCGGCCCGATCATGGCCGAGATCATCGCCGCGTGCGAGGCCGGCCGCGACCACGATGCCGATCCGGTCGCGGTCAACTGTCCTCTCACCTGCAACGTCATCGATGCCGGCCACTTCTCGCGGACCCGTGCCGTGCACTCGACCACCAACAGCGTGCTCGGCTAACCCTCAGCAAGCAGTGCGAGGCAACGACCCGAACCGCCACGCGTGACGGTTGTCATCGGCGGTATCTCGCCACCTCGTCGACGACTCCTTCTGACACAACACTCTTGAGCCAAGAGTACGAATCGAGGAGGATCGATGGCTGGAACCTGGCAAACACTGATCAATCAACCGACGTTCGGGGCGGGCACGATGCTCCTGCTCACGGACGGCTCGGTGCTCTGTCACGACGAGTCGAACAACGGGACGAACCACTGGTACGCGCTGAGCCCCGACTCGACTGGCGACTATCGCAACGGAACTTGGCGACAACTCGCCGACGGCCCCAACTCGCCGCTGTACTTCGCCTGCTCCGTGCTCGCCGATGGCCGCGTCTTCGTCGCCGGTGGCGAGTACAACAATGGAGCGCAGGTCGAGCTCTTGGCGGCGGAGATCTACGATCCCCTGGCCGACAGTTGGACAACCATTCCCACGCCGACAGGGTGGACGGAGATCGGCGACGCGCCGTCGGTACTGCTGCCTGACGGCCGCGTGCTGCTCGGCGACATCGGGTCGAACCGGTCGGCGATCTACGACCCCGTCACCAATGCATGGACGGCGGCTGCGAACAAGGAAGATTCGCGAAGCACCGAGGAGACCTGGGTGCTGCTCGGCGATCAGACGGTGCTGGCGATCGAGTGCGACAACCGGCCGCGTACCGAGAAGTACGTCCCCGCCGCCGACCTCTGGGTCACGGCCGGAGCTACTCCAGTGACGCTGGTCGACGCCGGATCGGAGGAAGTCGGGGCAGCGATGGCGCTTCCCGATGGCCGCGTGTTCGCCATCGGAGCAACGAACCACACGGCTCTCTACACGCCTCCGTCAATCGCCAATCAGCCGGGCACCTGGGCAGCCGGTCCAGACTTCCCGGTGGTCGTCGCCGGTCTCACGACCGGGGCCAAGGACGCTCCGGCCGCGCTGCTGCCAAACGGTCGCGTCTTGGCCGTCGTGGCTCCCTACGACCCAGTCGCCGGCACGTGGGGGAACCCGCTGTACTTCTACGAGTTCGATCCCGCAGCCGGCACGCTTACGCAAGTCCCAAGCCCGGTGAACGGCACCGGCAGCCCATTCACATCGAGGCTGATGCTGCTGCCGACAGGCCAGGTTCTGCACACGGATGGTTCGAGCGTTGTCGCCATCTACTCACCCGACGGCACCTACGACCCGACCTGGCGGCCAAGCATCACGTCGGTGGGCTCGGCCTTGCAACCAGGTTCCACCTACACGCTGCACGGCCGGCAGCTCAACGGCCTTTCGCAAGCCGTCATCTACGGCGACGAAGGGGCGATGGCCACCAACTACCCGATCGTGCGCATCACGCACATTGCGACGGGCACGGTGACGTACTGCCGTACGCACGATCACTCGACGATGGGCATCCAGACCGGAGCAGCGATCCACACCACCCGCTTCACGGTTCCATCGGCGGCGCCCCTCGGAGGATCGAGCATCGTCGTCATCGCCAACGGGATCCCGTCCGAATCCGTGAGCGTCGCCGTCACGCACAAGCGGTGGAAGGAACTGAAGTGGGAGATCAAGGAGATCAAGGAGAACTTCAAGCTCGAGCACGAGAACCTGAAGCTGGTGTTCGAGGATCTTCGCAAGATCAGCGAGATCGACGGCATCGAGCACTTCGGGGATCAAGGTTGGGAAGAGGTCACGCGCATCTTGATCGAACGCAGCGATGCCATCGAGTCGGAGGTGCGATCGCTTCGATCCTTCGTCCGCACGTCGGAGCGTCCCGAAGTCGGCACACTGCCCGATTCCGTCGGCGAGCCCGCACCGGCCCCGCGCAGCCGAGCCGGAACCGCAGCCAAAGCATCGAAGGTCACCAAGGCCGCGCCCAAGGGCTCGAGCTCGCGAGGTTCGGCGAAGAAGGCTGCACCCGCCAAGAGCGCACCGCGAAAGCGTGGAGCCGGACGGTGATCGCGATCGTGGCGAGTGCCTTCGATTCTGCGGCGTCGGCACTCGCCACAGCGTGGTCTGCAGCAGGCGCGGAACTGCTCAGCGCGGATGATCTTTGCCGTTCGGGGTGGTCGTTTCGAGTCGGCGATCCCGACGGCGGACGTGCGGTGGTGTCAGGGTCGGTGGTCGACGTGCGCGACATTCGCGCCGTCGTCACGCGTCGCCCGGCGGTGATCAGCGACGAGCTCGTGGCCATCGACGATGCCGACCGTGCATACCTCACTGCCGAGATCAATGCCTTTCTCGTGGCGTGGCTCTCCGCGCTGACCTGCCCGGTCGTCAACCGTCCGACCACAACTTGCCTGTGCGGGCCGCCTTGGAGCGACGTGCACTGGCAACTCGCCGCATCGCGGGCAGACGTTCCGTGGCACACCGCAGCGACCGACGATGCGGATACAACCGATGTTCTCGTCTGCGGTACGACCACGATCGGAACGCCGCGGCGCGAAGAGTCCGAGGCCGCGCTACGTCTCGCGGCCGAGGCCGGGGTCACCATGCTCGCGGCGCGCTTCATCGACGGCAAGATGTGCGCGGCGACGGCCCGGCCGGCGCTCGACGACCCGCAGTGGCGCGAGCTCGTGCTCGACCATCTCCGTAGCTCCGAGCGCGTGACACGATGATCTTGCTGTGGGGAGTCGCCGGCGATGCCCCGTTCGACGATGTTCGAAACGCGTTGTCAACCCTCGGGGCCGACGTACAAGTCCATGACCAACGGCTCAATGCCGCGTGCGACGTCCAACTGTCGTGCGCACCGAACCGCGGTCGACTTCGCGGCACCGTCACCTACGACTGCTCGACACAACCGGCAATCTCGCTCGACGAAGTTCGGGCGGTCTACGTGCGTCCGTACTCGACCCAGGAGGTGTGCCGGGCATCGTCGTCCTCGCCTGGGACACCGAGCTACGAACGGGCGATGCGATCCGACTTGGCGCTACTCACCTGGGCCGACCTCGGCGATGCACTCGTCGTGAACCGACCGGCTGCGATGGCGGCGAACGGATCGAAACCGTTCCAACTGGCAATGATCGCCACGCACGGTTTCGCTGTGCCCGACACCTTGATCACGACGGACGCCGATGAGGTTCGAGCGTTCTGGGCGCAACACGAGCGGCTGATCTACAAGTCGGTCAGCGGTGTCCGCAGCATCGTCTCGCAGCTTGGCGCGACTCACGTAGATCGGCTCGACGACGTCGCCAGCGGTCCGACCCAGTTTCAGCAGTACGTGCCGGGCGTCGATGTTCGAGTCCACGTGATCGGCTCGTCGACCTTCGCCACGGAGGCGATCAGCGACGCCGACGACTATCGCTACGCCTCGCGCCAAGGTGCCGATGTCGAGTTGGAGCCGTACCTGCTGCCGGGCGACGTGGCCGATCGTTGCGTATCGATGGTCCGCGGAATGGGGCTGACCGTCGGCGGCGTCGACCTTCGACGCACGTCGGACGACCAGTGGTACTGCTTCGAGGTCAATCCTTCGCCGGCGTTCTCGTACTACGAGCGCAACACCGGCCAACCCATCGCGCTGGCAATCGCCGAGGAGCTGCACAACGCGGACCGAGGCCATTGCCACGCGAGTTCAACATGCTTAACATCTGACTACTCAACCAAGGGGAGTGCATCATGATTGCGCAAGTCGCTCTGGTTTCCCAGACCACGAAGGTTGGACTGGACGAGGTGAGTGTGGTTGCCGCCGCACTGCAGAAGCAGGTGACCAGAGACTTCGGTCCGATCTGGAACATCCACGCTTCGGTCAGTGCGTTCAGCAAGTTGGCGCACGTGCCACTCGGGTACTGGCCCGTCATCGTGCGTGACGACATCAAGCAGCAGGGCGCGGCCGGCTTCCACTCGAACAAGAAGAACGGTCAACCGTTCGCCCTCGTTCAATTCGACACCAACTGGGCGCTCACCGCGAGCCACGAGTGTCTCGAGATGCTCGCCGACCCATCGGGCAACCGCACCGTCGCCAGCAACTCGCTGAAGGCCGGCCAGGGCAGAGTCCTGTACCTCGTCGAGGTCTGCGACCCGAGTGAAGAGGCGAAGTACGGCTACACCGCTGACGGCGTCCTCGTCTCCGACTTCTACACACCACACTTCTTCGACCCGACGTCTACATCGGGTGTTCGCTACAGCTACACCGGTGCCGTCAAAGCGCCGCGGAAGGTCCTCGATGGCGGCTACATCAGCTGGTACGACCCCGTGTCGCAGCACCTGTTCCAGCAGTTCGTTCAAGGAACGAAGAGCCAGATCGTCGACCGCGGCGCTATTCCGGGCGGGTTCAGCCTGCGCGAGTTCTCCGACCGCTCGTCCGAGATGATCCGTGGCAAGCCGATGCGGAACGCGGCACCAAAGGGCCTCATGCAGACCGCCATGGTCCAACTCAGCGCCGGCGCTCCGAAGAAGGGCAAGTCGTCGGTCGACAAGTCATCCGCATCCTGGGCGCAAGAACTCGAGACGCGGATCGCCGAACTGATCAACTAGGCCCGTGAAGCAAAAACTGAGCCGCGAGCAAGAGGCACACGCCCAGGAGCTGCAACGCCAAATCGACGACCTGGTGTCGGGTCACGTGGCTCCGCCTTCGTCGCTGCGCGAATTTGCCGAACAGTTCGAGGCGCCCCCGCCACCGAGTCCCGAATCAACGAAGAAGACCAAGAAGTCCAAGAAGCGCGGGTAGCCGCTCTACTCGAGCCGTTCGATCAGCCGTCACTTCGTCGGCCATCCGATGCGTACCTCTACCGATGGCGCATAGTGCACCAACGGCGAACCCTGCGGACTCGGCAGCCCGGCCGCGATCACCAACGAATCGTCGAGATCCACGAGGCGCGCCCGGTGTAAGGGCCATTGGTCGTGAAATGCCCGAGCTTGGTGCAAGCCACTTCGCGGAGCGCTGAACAACGCCCATCGCGCTGTCAGGAAATGATCGAGCTCGGTCAACTCGTCGGGCGCGTAGCGCGTCCCGATGTCGATCGTCGCGGCACTCGCCGCCCGAGGACGCGGCCAACGGCGAACCGACTGGTACGAGATCGTCGATCCGGAGTGCTCGATGCTCATCTTCGACCAGAAGTACGGCAGGCGATAGGTGCTGCGGGCCGCTATCACCGCACCGGCGCGAGCGGCGTCGAGCGAGAAGAACCACACCCCGCTCGTGCCGTCGGCACTGCGGGCGTAGGTCCGCACGTTCGTCTCTGGGAACCTCGACAGCCACGGGATCGGTCGAACCTTGGGAAGACCAACACGCAGAAAGAAGGGCACGAGACCCACCCAAGCAGTGCCGTCGAACGTCTCGACGGTGAGTCCACGAGGGAGCAGTCGCTGAACGACCTCCGGGTCGAAGCGCCAATGGATGAAGGTCAGTTCCTCCCACCAATGCACCATCGCGGCACGTTTCACCGGCACCGGGCAGATCGGCCCGTACACGGTCAACGGCCTGGACGGATCGGGTGAGCGACGGCCTCGCCGGTCGCATCGAAGACGCTCCGAAGAAACTGAACCTGCGCGGCGACGTCGGACTCCAAGATGCGAGGCGTCACAGAGTGGAATCCCGCAGGGGGCATGAGACGAGTGTTGCAGACGCCTCGTCTCAGACGCTCGTCTGCGACAACCCAAGATGACTCCGACGGGAAGTGCGTAATCTCGATGCGCACTGTGTGCATCGAAACTACGCACTTCCATTATTCGATGCGCATGCCGCTGATCGCCCGGGCGATCACCAGTTGCTGGATCTCCGACGTGCCTTCGAAGATCGTGTGGATCACCGTCCTGGATTCTCTGGGTGGTGGACTGTGATGCTCAGCTGCTCTGAGCTGCGTCCTCGCGCAGACCCGTGACGGCGGGTGTTGGTTTGTCCGGACAGTTCTAGGGATCAGGACTAGGGACGACCTCGAAGGTCTGCGGATCTTTGAGGTCCTGCAACCCAGCACTTCGGTTGCGCGGCAGCTCGCAACTCGCTCATCCGCTCGTTTGTGCCGTCGTCGAGGTGGAATCGATCGGGGCTGTCTCCGCTACGCCGGAAACTGGCGGAGTAGCGGTCGAGCCGAGTACCGACGTGGTCGAGCTGACTTGGGAGTCCGACGTTGTGGACGTGGCGACCTCGGTCGTCAGCGATACCACGGGTGGCGTCGTGGGCCCTTCGTCATTCGACTTGCCATTCGCCGATCCGACTCCAAACACCATGAGTACAAGCGAGGTCAGCGCGAAGAGCCCACCGATAGCCAGGTCATGGGCCGCGCCTGAGATGAAGTTCGAGGACCGAATGTGTTGGATCTCCATACAAGCTGCCGCAGTTGCTGTCTCGGCCAGCCCGTCCGTGATGGAGGTGGCATCCCTGGCCAAGAGCTGTTGTCGGGCACGGACTCGGAGCACGTCGAGTGCTCCCCATGTTGCGGTACTGAAGAAGAGAAGCGCAGCCAAAGACATCAGGCGAAGGATCACCGAGTCCCGGGTGAGGACGAGAGTGACAATGGCAAACCCAATCGAAAGCGCCTGCACATACCCGACTGCCTTAGCTTCAACGCGGGTTCCTCGGTTGTTCGCTCCGTCGTACGCTCGGCCGATTGACTCTGCGCGTGCCTTCCTTACGTCGGGCTCTGTGAGTTCGACCGTCCAGTACGCCAGGAGAGCGGAGGCATCGGGAGGAGTCACTCTGGCACTGAAGTCGTATGAGCGACACAAGCCGCATACGTGCCCAAGGCCTCGTAGTAACCAGGCAGATTGAGGTGACGGAAGCGGCTGAACTGATGGCGTTGGGTCGATCGGGGCGAGGGTAGGGACAGCCTCCTCGACACCGATTTCTGGATCGGTGGGGTCAGTCACGAGCACTCCCCATGACGAGCAGATGGTCGGCGATCGCGGGTCCGATGCCAAGTTCGAGGACTCTGTCGAGAAACATCCACTCGCCGGCCTGATTCGCTTCGAGGAAGTACGTCGCCTCGTCCGTCACCATGAAGTCGAACGCAGCGAACTCAAGTCCAAGCTGCGCACGGTAGTTCTTACAACGAGATGCAATGTCCGGCGGTACTTCCCACGTAGACCAGAGCGTTGCATCGAACGGCGTCTTCCTCCAATCGACGCCCTTGCTCCGACAACGAGCTCCGAAACAGCGAGAGCCCAACGAAACCACCCGAGCATCGAGCGCACCCCTGAGATGCTGCTGGACGACAAGGGGCGCCGCGGACCAGGCCTCAACCCTGTCGAGCACGGCGTCGTCGAGGAGTTCGGTGAATACGAACGACTGATCTGAGAACGAGAAGTATCCAGACGAGAGAGTCTTCACGACTGCTCCGCCAACGCTTCGGCCGAACTCGGCAGCCTGAGCAGCATTGTTGGTGACGAGCGTTCGCGGAACGCAGAACCCCACATCGGTTGCGGTTCGCAGTTGCTCGACCTTGTTCTCGGCTCGCCTCGCCGCCCAGAGATCGTTCATCCAGACAGCCCTCGACCCGCACATGGTCGCCACCCACGACCTCCACTGAGCTCTCTCGACCAACAGCTCGTCAACGCCCGCAAGGTCGTTCGGATGGTCGTCCGTCTCGAACTGACGCCACCAGACGACCGTCGGCTGATCATCCATTGGAACTTCGCCGGCCGCCGGAGACCAAGGCGCCACGGCTTCAGATCGCGCCGACTCAATGTTGAGGCGGCTGACGATCGCTCCCAACCGCTGGAGTCGATCGACGACGACGTCGGCGGCGAAGTCCCGTTCATTGGTGAGAACGACAACTCGCGTACCGCTCACGTCCCCTTCTGATCCTCACCTGTCTCGTGGTCGCACTTCTTGGTCTGCTGAAGGGCGCGCGAGGCCCAACTCGGGACCCATCGACCGTCCTCGAAGACCTCGCTGATCTGGCGAGCGGAGTCGTAGCGAATCGCTATCTCCTCGCTCGCTTCTCTCTTGGTTGCGAGTTCACGAAGAAGCGAAGTCATGCGAGGCACAGTATCCCCTCGCTGTCACCCGCGGCGCTGGAGCCATGTCTCGTGAAGTTCGTCGACGCGCTTCAATCGCTCCAAGAGGTCGGTGAGACGTGACTCGAAGAAGACCAGTTCTTCCGCCGGACGAAGCCGCAAGTAAGCAGCGCTGATTTCGGCGAGCAACACACCGGTCATCAACAAGGGCTGCGGGCGCGCCGGACCAGGTGTCGCATCGGGGACAAACCCGCCGTCCACGGTCGTCAGGTGCCTCGCGTAGAGGTCGTGCCAACCGCCGTGCACGGCCCCCGATCCGGACCGATAGGCGACATATGCCTGTGGTCCAAGTAGCTCGATGCGTCTTTCGGCGGTCGGCCAGCCAATCGACTTCCTGGACGGCAGATCGTCGAGATCGACTTCGGCGGCCGCTGCGCTGCGTCTGATCGACCTGATCATCCGCTCCTCGATAGGCCACGCGCCGTCACCGTCGGCTTGGCGCGCGGCAATGTCCTTCATCATCTCACGCTCACCAACCAAGCTGTCGGCGACGTAGCTCTCGTGGCGCGACCCATCTTCGTCCTCCAGGAGGTACGCGAGAGTCGCCACCGTCTCGATGACTTGACGACTCAACACGAGCTGCTGATCGCCGTCGGCGACACAAGTGTCGATGACGAGTGATCGGGCCAGCTTGGTTGCTCGAACCAGCAGCGCGCACCGAATTGCGGGATTCCGTTGATGTGGTACCGAAGGCACAATCCCGCACGTGAGCACAGAGAGCGCGGCCGCCTCCTTCAGAAGCTCTACCGACTCAACCATGAACGGGTCCTCTGTTGACGATGCTTCCAACGCCGCCCACTCAGGGCCATGTCGCTCCGGCAATTCCGCTTCGACAGAGGTCACGGTGAGGAGCGTCGCACAGATGCGCGGCGGTGTGCGAGCAAGGTGCGCGTCGATGACGCCTCCGACTGAGCGGAGAGACTCCCGGTCGAACGGCGAGACAGTGCTGCATCGCGTCGCGTTCGCGTGTCCAGAAGCGACCACGAAGTGTGTGCTTGCTCAAGAACGACCGGCTCTCAGAGGTCGAGTTCGATGCCGATTGGCTCGACGGCTGGCTGTCGTATTGGCTGAAGTTCGATGCCTTTCCTGGCGGCCCAGCGATACGTGGCCTCCGCGAGTAGCCGAGTGCCGTTGGCATACGAGATCGATGAGAGTTCATGCAGGTACGAGACCGCAGTGACGAGGCGTGCGCCGTCGATCGGCTTGCCGTTGGCCCAGTCGCGCCATGTGTCGAGAGCATCGATGCCGTCCTCGATCGCCTGGAGTCGCTCGGGGAGGTAGCTCCACCGCCCGATCTGATCGTGGCTCCGCAGATCGCGGCGGGCGGCTTCAAGGTCCTGCCGTGCCTCTGTTCGGATGCAGTTGGGGCCGTACGCCTTCTCCTTCACTCGTATCAGCTGCTCCTCTGCCACCGTCAGTCCCTCGCCCGCGACGGCATGCTCGGCACGAAGCTGTCGACGGCCTCGAATGCCTGACTCGGCGAGCTTGTGCTCAGCCACACGCCGCTCCGTCTCGGCGTGCTTCACCGCGTCCAGGGCCTTCTGAAAGAAGGCGTCGAAGGGAGCGCACAGGGTGTTCGCTTCCGCAAATCGCTGCTCAGCGACGTCCACCGCTTCGGTCAAGCGTTGACGCTTCGCTTCGGAGTCTTCTAGCGCGTGCCGAGCCTCTCGGTACTATTAGGCGGCTTCGCTACGAAGGTCGTCGAACCAGGCGGGGACCTCACATCTGGGTTCGAGGCGTGTCGGCTGCCGGTCTTGTTGGGCCAGCTGGCGACGCTGTGCGACGGCAGGGACGTCGGCGCGGTCGGACGTGACGATCCCTTCGAGAATGTCGCGGGCCTCGGCGATGTCGTGGGTCTCCGTGACGACGTGGACGGAGTTGTCTTGCTGCCCTCGGGTCATCGCCACGTACAAGCCGCGGCCGGTGGTGGCTGGCGTGGCGAGGGTGATGCTGCCGGTCTGCGTGTCGGACTGGTTGCCGGGTTCCGTCGCCGCGTAGCCGAGGCGGACGTGGTCGCAGACGTACTCGGCGGGCAGTGTGACGGTGCCCTGTCCGTCGAGTTGGGTCACGGTCAGGTCGCCAGCGTCGCTGATCTGAGTCACGGTCCACAGTTCACGGTTGCGGACGACATCTCCGGTGGTCGTCTGCAGCTGGCGTTGGTTGCGGCGAGTGGCGACGATGTCGCCGACAACTGCTTCGCCGTCGGCGGTCATCGCCGCCGCAGTCGGGTCGAGGTCGCCTTGCTCGATGCGGCGTTGTTGGATGAGGTGGTTGATCGCGTCGACGTGGTCGTTGGTCGTGGTCGTGATCGCCACCGTCTCACCGGCCGCATGACGTTCGATCCAGTCATCGGCGATTGCGTCGAGGTGCTCGTCGATGGTGCCGGGGATGATCCGCCCATGGGCTTCGTAGGCGTCGAGTGCGCGGATGTCGCCGTGTCGCAATTGCAGAGACGCGGCTGCCTCCCATTTGTTCGTGAAGCGGTGGATACGTTCCAGCTCGGTCGTGCGGCACGTAGCGCACAATTCGGCGAACATCCCGCCGCGTCCGACGGCCTGCAACTGACGATGATCGCCGACCAACGCGAGCCGCCACTGCTGGCTGGAGGCGAGTTGGGTGAGACGGTGCAGGTCGGGCGTGGAGAGCATGCCTGCTTCGTCGACGACGAGCGTCGTGCGCTGGGATAGTCGCCATTCTGGGCGTGGTCCCTCGGTGCGAGCCCACTCATAGAGCAGCTTGGCGACGGTGTCGGCGGGCATGCCGGTCTCGCGGTCCAGAACCCTCGCTGCCTTGGCCGTGGGGGCGACGCCGAACACGGGTCGACCGTGTCCTTCAAGGTCGGTCACGGCAGCACGAAGCATTGTGGTCTTGCCGGCACCGGCTGGGCCGACGATCACCACGACCCGGTCGCCGCCGGCGACCGCTGCGGCGGCGTCGGCCTGCAGCACGTCGAGTCGATCACGCCTCACAGTGATCGACGGTTGAGGCCCGTCGAGTTGCGCGTCGAGCGCCCAGGTCAGGATCGCTTCCTCCTGGGCGATCACCTGGCGGCTGGTGACGTGGCCCGCGACCGGCTCGATCCACAGCGAACGACCATCTGATGCCCGCATCCGGCTGTCGCCGCGTACGGGGTCGAGATCGACGCATTCGTCCAGAACCCGCTCGACCGCTCGATCGACCAGTCGTGCCCACCGTTCACCGGAAACACCGGGTTGCGGGCGGAGCCGGTCGGTCACCGCTTCCACCACATCCATGCGGTGCCACGCCGACCGCTTCGCCGACAGGTCCTCGATGACGTCCGCAACCGACACCTTCGCCGGAGAGAAGGCGACCCGAGCGGCATCGGCGATCGACCGATTGAGAGTGTCGGCGGTGACGCCGATGTCGGCCGCCTCGCTTCGCCACCGTGCCCGCAAATCCGGGACACCGTGGCCGGTCTTGCGATGGCGGGTGTCCGCCACTGCTTCGCGTTCGAGCGCAGCATGCTCGAACTTCGACGGGTGCCGACCCTCACGTTGGCGGAACTCGTCGATCTTGTCCTGCAAGGCCGCGTCGACCTGGGCGGCGCGCTTGGAGAACTGCTGCATCAGCTCAACCGGAACGCCGGAGACTTCGGCCTGGCCCTTCACGATTTCGCCGAACGCGACTCCGTAGCGGTTGGTGAGCTCGGCGCGGAGCACCGACTGATAGAGGCCGCCGAGCGCTCGCTGGTGATGCTTCAACACGCGTGCGTCGAGCGCGAGCCAGCGACCGTCATCGGTCTGCACCTTGGCCGAGATCACCAGGTGGGTGTGCAACTGTGGGTCATCGAGACGCGAGGTCGTCTGCCGGAACGCGGCGATCGTCAGCCCTTGGCTATCGGGGTGCAGACGTCCGCCGTTCGAGCGCACCCGTGTCGTCGATCCGAACCGCTCCAGGTAGTCGATGACCGCCCGCGCAGCGACGTCGTGGCACTCGGCCAATCCCGCGTCGCCGGTGAGCGCCCACCACACCGACAGCGACTTCGGTGCCGACAACGTTGCGTCGAAGCCGGCGACCGCACGAATGACCCCGCCGTTGGCGCGGGTACGGTCCTTCAGCGGGTAGCCGAGCGTTGTGCCAGTGAGTGGGTCACGGCCGGACAGCAACAACTCGAGCGCATCGGTCGACACGTCACCGGCGAGACCGAGCCCGGCCGACTGCGCTCCCATCCACCGTCCCGGCTCCTCCCCTGGCGCTTGCGTCAGGTACTGCGTGTAGTACTTCGCCGTCGCTGCAGCCGAGCCCGCGTAGAGCGTCGTCACCCGCAGCATCAGGACTCCCTCCCTCGCGCGGGCACCTGTCTGTCATTCATGGGTGCGGTGGTTCGGGTCGTCGTCACGAGTGGTGCCTCAGGACTCGATCGCGAGCGAGAGTTGTGAGGACTCGCGTCGGCCAACGCGAGCGCGTGGCTGCGGTGCGACTGGTGGTGAGGCGATGAGCGTGACGCCATTGGGAATCGCGATGTCGTAGCTGCCGGTGTCGAAGATGCCGGCTTCGGTCCTCTGCTGTGCGACGGTCACGAGGCCGACGTCGCGGAGCCGGCGGATCGCTCGCGCCGCTGTGTCCTTCGCGAGGCCGAGCGACGCGGCCAACGAGCGCACCGAGACGCACGCGACGCAATCGCCGGTCGTGCCGTGTGAGCGCAGCAGTAACTCCTCCAGCACGACCCACGACGTCGGACCGAGTGCGCGTCGCAACTCACTCGATGCGGCTCCGACGACGATGGAGCGCACCGACGCCTCAGCGGGCAACGGGCACTCCGGTCGGCTGCACGATGGCGTCGCAGAGCCTGACAACGCGGCCCGTTGCGATGAGCTCGATCAGCGCCCAGCGGGGAACGCGAAAGCAACCCGGTCCGAAGACGATCACGGGCATGCCGGCCGTGCCGCCCGAGTTGATGTACTCGTGAGCGAGGGCGTAGGCGCGGGACCGGCCAACGCGCATCATGCGCGCCGCTTCGTCAACGGTAAGCAGCGGATGAGGCTCCCCTGCTTCGGTGAGCGGATCCAACGAAGGCATGGACCGTTCTGATTACACCGATGTCATTCGGTCCGCAAGCCCTTGATTTCAAAGGGTTTGGGACTGGATGACACTAGAAGGTACGCCACGGTACGTAGGGGTACGCCACGGTACTCAACGGACAATTGGCTGTGACCAAGTTCACATCGACCTCGACTGTCCTGATCTTGCGGACACCGACACGCAACGTCGGAGTAACAAGCGAGGGTCGCGCAGCATGCGGCAGTTCGTGAACCGCACTGGTCTCAGAACAATGTCGGCGGAACGGCCCGCCGACTCCGCGATACTGCCAGCATGTGGAAACGGCGGCAGAAGGCAGCCTCGGCAACGAGTGCGAACGCGCCGGTGACACCAGCCACCGAGTGGCAGCTTCCCATCTCAGAGCACAGCGGGACGAGAACGCCGAGCATCTACGAGTTCCTCGTGGCGCTTTTGCAGAGCGATCGCAGCTACGGCAAGAACCCACCAGAGCTCCCCGACGAGCGACGCGATCCGACATCAATCGGTTGGAGCGCAGGTGCGCTTGATGGCATCCCTATGGCGAGGGAGAGCGACGTCGACAACGCCGAGACCATTGCAGACGCCATCTCGGACTTGGCGGCTCAATCGACGGAAGGTCGGTCCCGCCATCTCTACTCGCTCGTGGCGCACGCCGAAGTTCTTCACGTCGTCGACGACGTTCTCCAACGCATCATTGACCGACGTCTCGACCCTCGACGCGTCGAGGCCATCGGGCGATGGCTGGCGACGAGATCACGCGACCGGTCGGCCGTGAAGGTTGGCATCGCAATGCTGGGGATAGCGAAGTCATCCGAAACCGATGTGCTTCTGACCCTCGGAGCGCACGACGAGTTCACGTTGTTCGTGGCAGTGGCCCTGCGAAACTCGGGCGCATCCGAGCGGGTCCTGTTCGAACTCGCCAAGCGAGTTCACGGATGGGGCCGCGTTCAGTCCGTTGAACGCCTCGCTGGATCCACGGACCCGGAGATTCGACGATGGATGCTCGTCGAGGGTTACCAAAACGGTGTGATGTACGAGTACCTGGCGATGACCTGCGCGACCACAGGCGGCCTCGCATTGGCGCTGACGGAGGAGTCGATCGACGATCAGCTTTTGGCCGGTGCCGGCGACATCATCGCCGCGCTGATCGCGGGAGGGCCAGGCCCATCGATCGGCGCGTACGAGGATGCGCACAAGGCCGTCGAGGGGTATCTCACTCATGTCAGCAAGCGGCGCGGATCACTCACGCAACGACGCATCGTCAGCACCGTTCGGGATGCGCTCGTGGAGGGCGACGAACTCACGATGGACGAGGTGAAGAAGGATCGGTTGCTTGCGGTCGCTGATGAGTTCCTCGGACGAACTCATTTCAGAGAAGACGTCACCACCGCCCTCCTCGATCCCGATGGACAAGCATTTTGGGACGCGCGCTCAGCAGCTCGCGACCTTGGAATCGACATCTTCGATGCCGTCTACCGACGGATCGAAACTCATATGGACGAACACCCTCTTTGGTCGTTCCTGCTCGAATCCGCAACTCCTGATCGGCTGTCTCGAAGCCTTGCGCTCGGTCGGCAGCAGATCGACTTTTCGGCGATAGCAACCGGGCCATCTATGGCAATCGGCGTGGGTGCCGAGTTCCGGCAGCACATGCAGCTCGGCTGGTTCCTGCAGGCGTTGAGGGCGTTCCCGGGACAAGGTTGGGACTTCGTCGATACTGGGCTTCGGAGTGCGTCTGTGCAGAATCGCAATGGCGCATTGCGTGCGCTCCAAGGCTGGCAGCGAGCGAACTGGCCGCCCAACGCCGAGTCGGCGCTGACAAGCGTCATCGCAGCCGAAGTGCACCCGAAGGTGAAGCAGTTCGCAACCGACGTGCTGAACGGTGACGTATCGACCAGAGAAGCGTGGAGGCGAACGATCGCCACTCTGCGCGAGCGCCAACCAGAGCTGGCCGACCTCGCCCAGTCACTCTCCGAGATCGATCATGTCGCGCGCCTGCGCTCTGAATCGAACGGCTTCGGAGTATTCGTCATCTGGGATGGCCCGTACGACAGCGTTGGTTGGGAGACGGATCGCGTATCCGTCGCGCGCGACAAGACAGGCTTTCACGTGTCGATCGCACCGGGAAGGGGCGACGCCACCGAACGGTTCGAAAACCTCAGCATTGAAGGGGCAACGACCCGAACCAGCGAACTGACCTTGCGGTTGTCCGACTCGACGTGATGACATCTCGCCAATCGGGGCCGGTTCGTGCCGAGTAAGGAGTCGTCACTCCGATCGTGGATTGATCTGAGCCACCGTGGGAAGGTCGAGCGCTTCGAGCATCGCTGGCAGCCATTCGGGTTCCCTCTCGTACATGGACGTCCAGAAGGCAACGTCGGCCACCGCCTTCTCGTGGAGCGGGACGATGAACGTATTGCGACGACGCAGCAGCGGAAGCCGTCGGGAAACAGCAACCGAGTGCTTGACTCCCTCGACGGTCGCATTGTCGTCGTCGGATCCACTGTCGTGCGAGGTCGCGGCCGACGACATCACAACGCCGGCCGCCCCTGGGTAGCCGGACAGGACCTCTCGGATCGCTGAGCTGATCGCCGCCAGTTGGACGCCGAGCGGATCTTGTGCCCACGGTGAGAACGCGAACAGCCCGTCGAGCACGTCGAGGCGAATCCAGACCGGGGCGCAATCGACGTACTTCTCCGCCTTGTCGCGCAGCGCCCCGCGCAGCCTGCGCAAGCCATCCTCCTCGAAGTAGGGCGGGTAGTCGATGTCATGGAATGGCGTCGGTTCGTCAACCAACTCGGCGGCGACGCTGGGGCCGGATTCAAGGACGGTTCGAGCATTCGATCGGGTCGCGCGTACGGCGACCGCGATGTCTTCGATGGTATGCACCAGGTCTTCGAACTGCTCCGCGTTCCGAACCGAGGATGCGTCGATAGTGAAGCGCACGCTGTGTTCGTAGCTATGCGCCATCGTCACGTCGCGCAGTCGTTCACCCCAGTCGTACACGACGCGCCAGCGTTCGCTCGCAAGGAGCACCCGCACTTCGATGTCGAGTGGCGCCCTGTCTACAAACGTCAGCCGGACATCCCCGGGGCCGGCGGCCGGACCCAACTCCGGTTCGAACGCGATCCCGGCGCACATCCCCTCGGCGAGGGCGCCAATCTCCAACGCGGCTCGAACGTGCAGGAAACGACCCAGGTCGAGGTCGTTCATCATCTTCCTCAGCTTGGCGATTCCAGGCGTGCCATCGAATCTCTCGACACGGAGCGCAAGCTCAAGCCACGTCGCCAATGCAGCCACGTAGCCGGTCATCCCAATGACCGTCGAGGTCAGGTTGCTGTCCGATCTTGCGACCCGATTGGGCCATTCTGGCCCGAGCCACCTCTCGAGCACATCGATCATCCAGCCGAGAGTTCTGCGCCGTTCGGTGTTCGCCGATCGGGAGGTCATCCCGAAGAAGGTCCCAGCTGAGTTCGTCGTGCGGCAATCCGTCAGTCACTTCGCCTGGCCCATCCTCATCGCTCTGGTTCCACCAGCATCGCGTGGCTCAAACACGCATTGCGCCCGGGGCCGTCGGCATGCACTACGTGGCGCTCACAAGAACGGCGAAACGAGCAACCTTTCTGCCCGCCTGAGGCGAACCCGGACAGGCCTTTCTTCTAGGACGCCCGGGGCTCGGAGAGCAGCGGCCCAAGATGGCGAGCGAACTGGGAGACTGCGCCGACGGCGAACCTGCTATCGATCTCCTCGTTGCCCGATGCCATGAAGTCAACGTAGGAGCGGGCGCCGACCGAGTCACCATCCGCGAACTGCTCAACCAGCCGAGCCAACTGAGAACGAACCTCGTCATTGAATGCGCTCCCTATCAGCGGACTGTCCAGGACGCTCTTGGCAGCGGCCTCTGGCCCCAGTCCTGCGATGAGCCAAACGACGTCATACGCGTCCTTCGGCTTGTCGCGCCTCATGATCGCGTCCGACTTCAGGCAAAGCCATGAAGCAACTCCCGCTACTGGAAACTCAAAGCGCAGCCTTCCGCGACTTGTCTCAACCATCCTGTCGACCGAGACGGTGTCAATCGGAACAAGATGACCGAATCCGACAGAGAGAGCCGTGATCTGTCCGACCGGGCCGATGTTCTTCTCGGCAGCGGTAGCGGCGGCGGGCTGTTCGGGCAGCCCGCCCCTTGAACGGATGGGGCAGAGAAGCTCGACCTGAAGCCGAACACCTCGATGCGAGCCGATCCATCGCCACTTCACCTCGCGACCGTCGTCGCGCTTGTCCGGAGCCAAACCCATTTCTGTCAGGCCATCGATGATGGCGTCGTAGTAGTCCGCGGTCTCACCATCGAGCAGATGAAGCGACAGATGAAGATCGAGGTCAGCGGTGCCGACGTGTGCCTCCATGCCTGTGGGAATGTTGCCGACGAGAAGGCTCGGAACGGCACCGCCCACGATCGCAAGATGGCGGCCGCCGAACGCACTTCCGAACGACCGGAGAACGTCGGCTGCCAGACCGAGCAGTTGCTCGCTCATTGGGTCCGAGTAGTCGTGAGCTGTGGCTCGATCATCCACGCCGACTGATCTCCTTCCAGAGTTGTGCCGCGAACTCAATCCCGCGTTGCTCGTCGCGCAGGTCACACCAAATCCGCAGTGGGTGCGCCACTGTCGCGGTCCAATCCTGAAATGTCCGCGACTCACGACCATGCAGTCCGACCTTCCAGGGATCTGCCGCGAGGATCACATTGCTCTCTTCTGCTGGGGCTGGCTCCAAGCCGATCTGCCGACCGAGCCGCTCCAAGTCCCGGCTCTGGCCGGCGACCCAACATCGCGTCTGTCTCGGGGACGAGGTCCCCAAGACACCCGTGAACGCCAGGGCGGTGCGGCCGGTGACCGCGACTGGAATCTCAGACCGACCCGCGCTCGACGAGAGAGACGATGCCACCTCCCAGATGCTCCTCCCCCAGAGGTAGCCCGACACGGTCGGCCCTTGGGGCCAGCCGGTGCGCGCCGCTAAGAGTTCCGCAACAGCAACGGCATCGACAACTTCAACATGCACGCTGGACCCTGTCCTTTTCTTCTCAACGAGGCCATGTTGTGCGAGTTGAGCAATCGCACGAGATGCTGTCGGCAACCCGATGTCCGCCCGGCTCGCCAGTTCGCCAATCGTTGGATGGTCCCCTCGAAAGGTGGCGCTGAGCAACTCCTGGACGACGACGGCATGTCCCTTCTGCATTGGTAGAACCTCGCGTCGTCGCTGCGCCTCATGGGCGAACTGGCCGGTACTGACTCTCAATCGGGGCCAATTGATCTCTGCAACGCCTGACACGTCGACGAAGCTGATCTCGGCTGCGCGCAGTTTGGGACGCCACGCGACGGGAATCACGCCCGCTACGAGGACCACGGTTCCGGGAACATCAACGTGTCGCTCGGACGCGACAAGCTCGTCCGCTGACAAGAAGTCCGATGGCTCAACAAGACGGACAGCTAGATCGATCCCATCCTCGTAGGTCAGAACACTCGTGGCAGCACGTCGCACACTGAGCTCGCCAAGCCGTTGAAACGGCCTGATCCAAGGTAGGTCGAGCTGCAGATCAGGCACATGCAGAGTATGACGTCGAAATCGCTAAACAGCAAACGTCTTTGGGTGATGAGGGAGTTTGTGAGGCCGGATGAACATTACTTGCTGTTTAAGTAGAGGAGTCCGTGATTGCGCAAGTGGTCGAAAGGATGAAGTAGAACCACCCCGAGACGGTGTGTGACTCATCTGGCGAACGAGAACGAAGAAAAACGTCATTCTGAGACGGTTCGACTGATAGGGCTACACGCGGGCTGCGAAGCAGCGCTCTGCGTCCTGCCGTTCGAGGGCTGGGTCTGCGACCTCCGTTCGGACCGCTTCGCGGCAGCCCTC
>JANYKU010000073.1 GCA_025358075.1 Ilumatobacteraceae bacterium | reverse complement strand
CTCCACAGCAGCGCGACGACCTACACCGCCACCGGCGTCAAGCCCGGCACCTATTACGCGCGCGTCATCGGTGTCAGCGCGTGCGGGACCAGCCCGGCGTCGAACGAAGTCGTCGCGGTGGTGCCGTAGCATGCTCGAGTTCTTCGTCTGGACGACGCTGCTGACCGCTGCACTGCTCGTCTATCCGAGACGGCCGCGCACCGCCGGCGTGCTCATCGCGCTGATGGGCGCGTGGACGTTCCTGCTTCGTTATCTACCGTGGACCAATCAGCGCGTGACGGCCGGCTACTGGACCGCGTGGTGGATGGCGGCGTTCTGGCTAGCGTGGGGTCTGGTGTGGATCGTGCGGTTCAGCAACGCGGAACGACGCGCCGCGCACGTCGGCTACTGGACCGCGAAAAGCTGATCAGCCCTTCAGGGCATCGTTCACCGCAGCCAGCACGCTCTGCTCGTTCAGCGGCTTCTGCAACGTCGCGTGCATGCCCAGCTCGGTCGCATCGCGCAGCAGGCGATCGCCAAACGCCCCAGCCATCAAGACGATGTGCGCCTCAGGATGCTCGAGCCGCATCCGCTGCAGCACCAACCGGCTCCGCGGATTCGCCACGACGTCCGCGAGCACAACATCGATGCGCGCGGCATCAGATCCTTCAACACCTGACGGGCTGCCGGTCTCGACGACGAGATAACCCGCCGTCCGCAGGATGTGTCCCAGCAGCCGCCGGATGTCCGCATCGTCGTCGATGACCATCACCGACACGCCGGCCCGCGGCGTCTCGTCGAGAATCTCTCGCACCTTCTGCGTCAACACCTGACGCGTGAACGGCTTCGTCAGAAATGTACCGCGTGGATCGAACGAACCATCGCGGAACACGGCGTCGCCTGGATAACCGGACACAAAGACCGTCTTCATCCCCGGGATCAGCGCCGCGACGCGCGCCGACAGATCCGCGCCGTTCATCCTCGGCAGAATCACGTCCGTCACGAGCAGATCGATCACGTGCTTATTGGCCTCCGCCAGCAGCAGCGCCGCCTCCGCGTCCGGCGCGTCGAGCACCGTGTAGCCGGCGCTCTCGAGGAACTCGCGCACGAGCTCGCGCACGAGCGCTTCGTCTTCGACCAGCAGCAGCGTCTCTGTACCACGCGCCACAGTCGAGGCCTGACCGGGAAGGACGGTGTGGTCCAGCGTCGGCGGCACCCGGGGCAGGAACACCCGCATCGTCGTGCCATGGCCGCGCGTGCTTTCGACCGCGACTTCGCCGCCGCTCTGCATCACGATGCCGTAGACGGTCGGCAGGCCGAGACCGGTCCCCTTCCCCAGCTCATTCGTGGTGAAGAACGGCTCGAACATGTGCGAGAGCGTCTCCTCGTCCATGCCGTGACCGGTGTCGCCGACCAGCAGCGAGACATACCGGCCGGCCTTCAGGCCATACGGCGCCGCGCCAGCGTCGGCAACATCAATGTTCGATGTCTCGATGCGGAGGATGCCGCCCTGCGGCATCGCATCGCGCGCGTTGATCGCCAGGTTCATGATCACCTGTTCGATCTGCGCCGGGTCTGCGCAGGTGGCGCCCAGCAGCGGATCGAGGTCGGTGACCATGGTGATCTGTTCGCCGATGACGCGGCGCAGCATCTGGTCGATGCCCTGGACGACCGTGTTCAGCTCGATGACGCGCGGCTGCAGCACCTGGCGGCGGCTGAATGCGAGGAGCTGGCGGGTCAGCGTCGCCGCGCGGCGACCCGCGTTGTGTATCCGATCGAGGTCCTCGCGCATCGGCGCGTGCTCGCCGACCGACGCCAGCAGCCGCTCGCAGTACCCGTTGATCACCGTCAGCAGGTTGTTGAAGTCGTGGGCGATCCCGCCGGCCAGCTGCCCCACCGCTTCGAGCTTCTGCGAATGGCGCAACTGCGGCTCGAGCGTGCGCGCCTCCGCATCGGCTGTGCGGCGCGTGGCGCGTTCGCGGTACTCCTGCAGCGCACGACGGACGGCCGGCCCGAGCCGCGAAAGCCGCTGTTTGAGCACGTAGTCGGCGGCGCCGTTCTTCAGCGCTTCGATCGCGAGTTCCTCGCCAGGGAATCCCGACACACAGATGAACGGCACGTCCGGACACAATTCCCGTGCAATGCCGAGCGCCGACAGGCCGTCGAACGTCGGCAGCGAACGGTCCGCGAGGATGATGTCGAAGCCGCCGCGCGCGATCGCCGCGCGGAATCCGGGCTCATCGTTCACCCGGACGAATTCGCACGGCAGGCCGTCGGCCACCAGCGTGCTGCTGATCAGGCGCGAGTCTTCCGGCTCGTCCTCGAGGTGGAGCACGGCGATCGTCGCCGGCGCGATCGGCTCACTCATGGCGTACCGGCGATCCAGATCGCCTGCGCACTCGCCCTCGCCAGCGTCCGGTAACGGCGCTTGCCGTAACTCAGCGGACGGTCGAACGGCTCGAGGGGCGAGGCCATGTGAGGACGCTGAAATCTTAGCGGATCAGGCTGCCAGCAGCTCGCGTACCCGTTGAACGACGAGCTTCGTGCCGAACGGCTTCTGGAGAAACGACGTGTGCGCCTCAGCACCAAGATTGAGGTCGTCGTCGCCGCCGGATATGTAGAGCAGCTTCAGGTGCGGCGACTGCTGGCGGAGCCGCGCGCCGAGTTCCGGACCGCTGACGCCACCAAGGTTGACGTCAGTGATGACCAGATCCACGCGGCCTGGAGATGACGCCACGATCAGCTCGCCGTCCGCAGCGGCAGACGCCTCGAGCACCGCGTAACCGGCGGCGCGCAGCGAGTCGCCGACGAAGCGCCGGATCGCATCTTCATCGTCGACCACGAGAATCGTGGCGGTCGCGACGTCCAGCGCCTCGGATGTCGCCGCGACTGTCATCGGCTGTTCGTGAACCGGAAACCATAACGTGAACGTCGTCGGCGCGCCGATCGCGCTGCTGACCGAGATGTAGCCGCCGCTCTGCTTCAC
This sequence comes from Ilumatobacteraceae bacterium, assembly GCA_025358075.1. GTDB lineage: Bacteria > Actinomycetota > Acidimicrobiia > Acidimicrobiales > Ilumatobacteraceae > JAENVT01. The sequence continues at coordinate 29,440 of JANYKU010000073.1, read as the reverse complement.
CACGGCGAACGCGGCCGCGAGCCCGCGTCCCTGTCGTCCCGGTCCGGCGTCACCACAGAACGGCTCGAGCAGTCGCACGTGCGTGTCGGAGTCGAGTGGATCGCCGTTGTGCGCCATTTCGATCTGCGCATACGAACCTGGCTGGACGAAGCAGAGCGCCGCCGGTCGATCGGCGCTGATCTCGGCGTGGCGGGTGCGTAGCGCCAGCGTGCCTCCATCGGCCATCGCGTCCACGCTGTGCGCCGCCAGCGTACTGAGCACGTCCGCGATCTGATCCGGGTCGACATGCACCGCCGCCAGCGACAGATCGACATCGACGGCGACCGCAATCCGGCGGCCGAACGTCCGGCGCACATCGGCTTCCACGGTCTGCAGCACATCGTTCAGGTTGACGACGTGCGGCTGAAGCACCTGACGGCGGCCGAATGCGAGCAGTTGGCGTGTCAGCTCCGCCGCGCGCGTTGACGAGTCGATGATCGCGTCTGCAGCCGGCCGCAGCGGACCGTCTCCGGCGGCGAACCGCAATCGCTCCGCGTTACCGAGGATCACCGTCAGCAGATTATTGAAATCATGCGCGACGTCGCCGGCGAGACGTCCCAGCGCCTCGAGGCGGCAGCCGAACAGCGCGCGATCATGACCACGCCGCCACTCGGTAATGTTGAAGATGTGCGCGCGCAGCGACGTGAGCGTGCGATCGGTGTCGAAGTTGCCGACCAGATTGACCACGGTGTGCAGCGTGCTGCCGTCCATCCGCCGGAACTCGCAGTCCCAGTTCTCGATCCGACCTGTGAGCTGCACCCCTCGCACGACGTCGACGAGCCGAGCCGGAACCACGCAGTAGCCGAGCACGTTCTCGCCGCGCAGGTCGAGGCCGGTCGGCACGCGGAACATCCGTTCAGCGGCGCTGTTGTATGCGAGCAGGACGCCCTCTGGCGTGAACGTCACGTCCGCGGTCGAGGGCGCCGCGAGCCACTCCACGGAGCGCCCGGCGCCCGCCCGCAGACCGATCTCGCGTGCGACCGGAGTTGCCACGTCGTCCGGATAATCGACACGCACGGCCAGGACTCCAGTCACCGTGCCAGGAGTTCACTGATCGAGCCTACGAGTTCGGCGATCGTGAACGGCTTGGGCAGGAACGCCGTCCGCTCGGTCTGCTGATCGTGGCGAGCGCCGGGGCACCCGGATATGTAGAGCACCTTCAGGTCAGGTGAGGCGTGCTGAAGACGCTCGCCCAGTTCGCGCCCGGTCTCTCCCGCCATCACCACATCGGTCACCATCACATCGACCCGGTTGGCGGCGTAGACGTCGGACGCGCGCGCACCCGACTCCGCCTCGAGCACATCGAAGCCGCCGTATCGCAGCATCTTCGCCACAAGCTCCCGGATGTCCGCCTCGTCATCGACCACCAATACGGTTTTCATGATCCCACCAACGACGTCTGCCGGCTCGCGTGGCAGAGCCGGTTCATCCCATCAAGAATCATGTCGGGCATCTCGAACAGCGTGACGACGCCACACGCGCCGCCGCGCGCGATCGCTTCTTTCGGCATGCCGAACACCACGCACGATTGTTCGTCTTCCGCCAGCGTCAGCGCGCCGGCCTGGCGCAGTGCGACCATGCCGTCGGCGCCGTCCTGGCCCATTCCGGTCAGCAGCGCGGCGACCATCGGCACGCCCTGCAGGCGCGCCGCCGAATGGAACAGCACGTCCACGGCGGGCTTCTGGTAATGCACGGGCGGACCGTCCCGCAATGCCGTCATCAGCTTCAGGCCGTGACGTTCGATCACGAGATGACGGTCGCCAGGCGCGATGTAGACGACGCCAGGCTGAATCGCTTCGCCGCCGACTGACTCGATGACCTGCATCGGGCAGGTGCGGTCCAGGCGATCCGCGAACGCCTTGGTGAACAGCGGCGGCATGTGCTGCACGATCACGATTGGGGGGACGTCAGCGGGCAACCGCGTCAGCAGGGCTTCGATCGCCTGCGTCCCGCCGGTCGATGCGCCGACGAGGATCACACCGCCCTGATACCGGCCCGCGGATCGCGCGCGGGCCGCAATGGCCGGCGGTTTCGATGGGTTGAGCCGCTGCAGTTGCAGCTTCGGTCCGGCGTGGAGCGCGCGCACGCGCCGCTTGATGGCGTCGGCGACTTCGCCGACCGAGCCAGGGCCGCCCGGTTTGGCGATCACATCGATCGCCCCGAGCCGCAGCGCCTCGACGCTGGCGGCGGATCCGTTCTGCGTGATCGAGCTGACGATGATTACCGGCATCGGCCGGTGCTCCATGATCCGCCGCAGGAAGCTCAGGCCGTCCATGCGCGGCATTTCGATGTCGAGCGTGATCACGTCGGGGTTGTGCTTCAGGATCAGGTCCCGCGCCATGAACGGATCCGCTGCGCCGCCGACCACGCGGATATCCGGCTCCTGGCCCAGTGCGTCCGACAGCAGCTTCCGTACCACGGCCGAGTCGTCGACGATGAGCACACGAATCGGCGTCATGCGCTGCCCACTCTCACGTGGATCACGACGGGCCGGTCGTTGACCGGCACCACCACGTCGGCCGCAGGCGGCAGCGCCACTGTCACGCGGCTCCCCGTTGGTACACCGCCGGCGCCATCCAGCGCAGATCGTGCGTCACGCCGTTCAGATTTTCCGAGTGCGAAATGAACAGGTACCCGTTCGGCTTCAAGTGACGCTCCAGCATGCCGACGACGCGCTGCTGGACCAGCGTGTCGAAATAGATCATCACGTTGCGGCAGAAGATCACGTCGAAGCGCTCGCCGGCGTCACCGATCTCCAGGAGGTTCATGTTGCGAAACGCGATCCGCCGCCTGAGGTTGGCCGAGACCCGCGCGAAACCCGCCTGCTCGCCCATCCCTTTTTCGAAGTGCCGCCGCAGCACCTCCAGTGGCACCGACTGGACCGCCGCCATCTTGTAGACGCCGGCCTTTGCCGCTTTCAACGCCTTGGTCGACAGATCCGATGCGAGCAGTCCGAACTCCACCGCCGGCGTCGTATCGGCCAGCGACATGGCGATCGTGTACGGCTCCTCGCCGGTCGAACAGGCCGCACACCAGATGCGCAACGGCCCGCCGCTCCCGCGCGCGCGCCATTCGCTGAGCACGCGCGAGGTGAGGTACGCGAAGTGTTGCTCTTCGCGAAAGAAATAGGTGTGGTTCGTCGTCATCGCGTCGAGCAGCAGGACCAGTTCCTCACCGCTCGCGTCGCGCTCCACATGCGTGAGGTACGCCGAGAACGACGACATGCCGTGGTGGCGCAGCCGCTTCTGCAGCCGCGCCATCACCAGGGATCGCTTGCCCTCGTGCAGCGTGATGCCGCTGTGGTCGTAGACCAGGCGAACGACCTTGCGCAGGTCCCGATCCGTCAGGACCAGCTCTTGCGACGCATCGAACACGGACACCTTCCTCACGCCGCCTTGGTGAACGCGTGGTCGGCCGCCAGGATCCGGTCGAGGTCGAGGAGGATCTTGACCTTCCCTCTGATCTTCGCGACGCCCTGCATGTAGTGCGTCTCGAAGCGCTCGCCGAAGTCCGGCGTCTCCTCGATCTCGTCGGTCGAGATGTTCAGCACCTCAGACACCCAGTCGACGATCACGCCCAGCATCACGCGGCGCGAGTCGAGTTCGACCTCGACGACGATAATGCAGGTCCGCTCGGTGTACTCCGCGACTGGCAGCCCGAACTTGAGGCGGAGGTCGATGACCGGAATCACCTTGCCGCGCAGATTGATGACGCCCTTCACGTGGCTCGGCGCCTGCGGGACCATCGTGATGTCCATCAGCTTGATGATCTCGCGCACCTTCAGCACGGGCAGACCGTACTCTTCGAGCGCGAGCGCGAAGGTCAGGTACTTCCCGGCGGCCGCGATGCTCGTCTTCTGTTCATTCATGACCCACTCCTTCCACCACCGACTTACGACTCATGACGGACGACCACACCCCTACGCCGCAGCCAGCGCGCCGGCGTCCATCAGCTTCACGATGCCGTGCGCGTCGAGAATCAGCCCGATGCGTCCGTCGCCGAGAATGGCGCCACCCGCCACGCCGTGAATGCCGGTCAACGCTGCGCCCAGCGACTTCACGACGACTTCCTGCTTGCCGATCAGCGCGTCCACAACGAGGCTGATTCGGCGGCCGGCCTCCTCAAGCACCACCACCGTGCCCTGCGTCGGGTCCGACACGGCGCCGGACACGTTGAACAGATCGCTCAGCCAGACCAGCGGCAACAACTCATCGCGCACCTGGATCAACCGTGGGGATCCCTGAACGGTGTGGATCTGTGACGGGATCGGACGCAACGACTCGCGGATCGCGAACGTCGGGATGACGAAGCGCTCCGCGCCCACCGTCACCAGCAGCCCGTCGAGTATCGCCATCGTCAGCGGCAGCGTGATGGTGAATGTGGCGCCGCGTCCGTTGCACGTGTCGATGTCGATCCGACCGCGCAGTGCCTGAATGTTTCGCTTGACGACGTCCATGCCGACGCCGCGGCCGGAAATCTCCGTCACCTGCTCGGCAGTCGAGAAGCCGGGCGCGAAGATCAATTGATGAATGTCGGCCGGCGCGAGCGCCGAGTCCGGTTGAATCAGGCCGTTGGCGATGGCCTTCGCGACGATCCGGTCCGTGTTGAGGCCGGCGCCATCGTCGGCGATCTCGATGACGATGCTGCCGCCCTGATGGAAGGCGCGGAGCGAGAGCTGGCCGGTCGCGCGCTTGCCCGCGGCACGCCGCCCCTCGCGCGACTCCAGGCCGTGGTCCATGCTGTTGCGCACCATGTGCATCAGCGGATCGTTGATGTCCTCGACGACTTTGCGATCGAGTTCGGTATCCTCGCCCGCCAGCGTCAGCTCCACCTGTTTGCCGGACTGCTTGCTCAGATCACGAACCAGCCGCGCCATTTTCTGGAACGTCTGCCGAATCGGCACCATGCGCATCGACATCGCGCCGCGCTGCAAATCGGTGGTGATCCTGCGCAGCTGCGCAAGGTTGCGCGTGAATCGTTCGTCGCTGACGCTCTTGACCGCGGGATCCTCGTAGATCAATGACTGGAGAATGACGAGTTCGCCGACGATGTCGACGAGCCCGTCGAGTTTGCGGGTGTCGACCTTGACCGACGCCTGACTCTCGCCGGCGTCCGCGCGGACCGCGGCCGCACGCTTAGGTTCGTCGGTCCGTTTCGACCCGATCGGCTGCGCCCCATCGACGAACGGACTGAGCGGGAGACTGTCGGTCTGCGGCTGCGCCGTGGGCTCTTCGGGACCACGCGCGATGATGCGCTCCACGGCGGCGACGAGCACGAGGCGGTCGTTGCGCAGCGGCGTACCCGGCTTGCCCGCGATGCGCGCGGACAGGTCGATCAGCATCGCGGTGATCAGATCCACCGCCTTCAGCACCACGTCCACTTCAGCCGATCCGACGCGATGCTGGCCGGAGCGGCAGCGATCCAGCAGGTTCTCGACCTGATGGGCCAACGCCTGCACGGTCGTCACGCCAAGCGCGCCGGCGTTGCCTTTGATGGTGTGGAACGGACGGAAGACGTCGTTGAGCAGCGTCTTGTCGTCGGGGGTGTCTTCGAGCTGGAGCAGCGTCGCCTCGATCGTGCCCAGATGATCGAGCGCTTCGGCAACAAACATCCCGGAGAGTTCCGCGTCGGCGGACAGCGCGACGACGTCGCGAAGCACCTCATCCTCGGCGATCCACTCTCGCCACAGCGCCTCGCACACAGGCGCGAGGCCCTGCGCATCGGTCGTGACAGCGATGTCGCGGATGCGACTGGCGAGTTCGGCGGCATCCCCGGAGGCCAACGCCTGGGCGAGCGCGTCGATCGCGGCGGAGACCGCGGCCGGAGTCGGGTCCAGGATCACGTCACACGCGAGCCGCGTCAGCTGACGTTCGATCCCGTCAATGAATTGGTCGCGAGGGCTGTCCATGCATAGGGGACATCGGCAGTGCGCGGAAAGGCTTCAATCACGACAGGGGCCGCTTTAGAACTTGCCGTAGGTGCCCGTCATTGGCAGCTCGTCTCCGGCGGAGTTCATCGTCGTCGCGCACGGTGTGATCATATGAACGACCGCGGCCTGGTCGCGCCCCGCAGCGCTCGTGGTTTTTGTTGTCGTAGTGACCCTCGACGGGCTGTTGCCGCCCACAAGCGCTTCCAGCCTCTGAATCACGGCCAGGGTGTTTTCTGCCTGCGTACTGAGCCCTTCGCTCGCGGCCGCGCTTTCCTCCGCCGTGGCCGCCGTCGTCTGCGTGACCTTCTCCATCTGCGCAATCGCCTGCGCGACCTGATCGATGCCCTGGGACTGTTGACGGCTCGCCACGCTCACTTCCTCGACCAGGCCCTTCACCGACGTGATGCTGCCGGTGATGCCGGAGATGGACGCGGCCACCTGCTCCACCTTGCGCGTGCCGTCCTGCGCCTTGGCCATTGACGCCTCGATCAGGTCGGCCGTGTCCCTAGCCGCCTGGGCCGAGCGCTGCGCGAGATTCCGCACTTCGTCAGCAACCACGGCGAAGCCCATCCCGGCCTCCCCAGCGCGCGCCGCTTCCACCGCGGCGTTCAGCGCGAGGATGTTCGTCTGGAACGCAATCTCGTCAATCGTCTTGATGATCTTCGCGACCTGCTGGCTCGACATCTGAATCGAGGCCATCGCCGCCACCATCTCGTTCAGCGCCTGATTGGACTCCTTGACCCGCACATCCACCTCACCCATCAGCCCGGCAGCGGTCTGGGAATTCTCGGCGTTCCTGCGCGTCATCGACGCCATCTCTTCCATCGATGCCGACGTCTCCTCGAGCGACGCGGCCTGCTCGGTGGCGCTCTGCGAGAGCGACTGCGCCGAAATGGCCACCTGGCCGGACGCCGACGCGGTGCCGGCCGCCGCGTGCGTGAGCCGGATCGTGAGCTCCTCCATCTCGCGGCGCGTATCGCGGATGATGAACACCACGACGCCGAGGATGGCGGGAAACAGAATCGACACGATGATCACCGACGCGCGGACGGTCGACGCCACGCTGGCTTTCTGCGTCTCGCGCACGTCGACGAGGACGGCCTGCAGCCGCAGCACGAGTGCGTCAATCGCGTCGGTCGCCGGACGGTCCAGGTCTTTGACCATGCCATCGGCGGTGCTGACGTCCAGGCCCTTGGTCCCGGAGAACGCCGCGATCGCCGCGTCATAGGTCTTGCCCATCTTTCTGTGCGCGGCCGTAAATTCCTGAAGCTGCTTGTGCGCTTCCGGATCCGTCACGTCCTTCAGCAGGGCCTGCGCCAGCGCCTGGACCGCGGCCTCACGCGTCTTGAACGCCGTCTTGTGCTTCTGGAAGCCCTCAACCGTGTGGCCGCGAAGGAGCAGATCCTTCCACTCCTGCACCTGCTTCGTGAGTTCGACCTGCATCACGCGGGTGCGGTGCTGATGCTGAACCTCGTCCTGACCGAGCACCCTGTCGTAGGTCCTGCCGGTGCGCTGCAGTTGCGCCGCGAGTATTCCCGACGCGCCGGCGCCGGTCAGCACCGCGATGCCGACCCCGAGAGCCATTCGCCACGTGAGGTTGAATCGAGACATGTCTGGACGTGTCCTTCTGCTTTATGCGCTGTCAATGCGATCCATTCAGTGTGATGACCTGAGATCTGGGCGAGGCTCAGGGACGCGCGTGGAGCGACTGATCGAGCGTCACCGCGGCCTGGCTCCGGACAACGATCGACACCCGGCGATTGCGCGGGTCGAGCGGATCTTTGGTGTGGAGCGCCGTGTCGGCAAAGCCGCGGACCGTGCGCACCTGATGCGCCCCCAGGCCATGGATTTCCATGACGCGCCTGGCCGCGTTGGCTCGGTCGGCGGACAGTTCCCAGTTGCCGTAGCGTGCGTCGTTGGAGAACGGCCGGCTGTCGGTGTGCCCCTCGATCACCACGTCGTTCTTCAGATTGCCGAGTTCGTGCGCGATCAGCGTCAGGATCTGCTCGCTCTCACCGCGCAGCGCCGCGCTGCCGCTGTCGAAGAAGCTGGACCCCGCCCGCTCGACAAGTTCGATGCGCAGGCCTTCCGACGTGACGACGAATTCGATCTGATCGCGCAGCGTCTTGAACGCTTTCACCTTCAGCAGGTTCTCTTTGATGCGGTCGGCGGCTTGCGCGAGCACGTGCTCTTCGTTTTTCAGCGCGGCGGGATCGATCGCGGCCGATGCCGGGGCGCGCACCGGCTCGACGCCCGGCTTCCCCCCGGGCAGGATGCCTTGCGACTTCTCGTAGTCAAACACGCCCGGGTCCCGGAAGTAGCCGCCGACCGACGCTTTGACTTCGGGCTTTTGGGCCATCAGCCACATCACGAGGAAGAACGCCATCATCGCGGTCACGAAATCCGCGTACGCCACCTTCCACGCACCGCCATGATGAGCGGCGTGGCCGCCCTTCTTTTTCCTGATGATGATGACGGGGGCGTGGTCCTTCATGGCTACGCCGCCGCTGCCTGTTCACTTGTGCTGCGGGACGCGCGGCAGAACTGCTCGGTCTCCTCGAACGACGGCCGGACCTCGTGCGGCAGCACGCGCCGCGCGAACTCGACGGCAATGGCCGGCGGCATCCCTTTGAACGCCGCCATGACGCCCGCCTTGATGCACTGCTCGTAGCGCCCATCGTCCTGCACGCGCTGCTCGAGACTCGACGCCAGGGGTTGCATGAAACCGTAGGACATGAGAATCCCGAGGAAGGTGCCGACCAGCGCGGCGCCGACTTTGTGGCCGATCTCCGCGGGCGGACCGTCAATCGCACCCATGGTAATAACGATGCCGAGCACGGCGGCGACAATGCCCAGGCCGGGCAGCGCGTCACCGACCTTGTTTAGCGTCGACGCCGGCCGGCCCTCGTCGTCGTGGTGGACCTGGAGATCCTCATCCATCAACGCTTCGAGGTCGTGAGGGGTCATGCCGCCGACGATGATCACCTTGATGGAGTCGGACAGGAACGCGAGCGATGCGTGCCGACTCATCAGCTTGGGATACTTCGACAGGATCGAGCTTTGCGCCGGGTTATCAATGTGCGACTCCAGCGCCATGACGCCGGTCTGCTGCATCGTGCGAAACAGCTGGTACTGCATGGCCAGGAGATCCGCGAAGTCCGCGCTCGTCAGACCCGGCCCGAGGACGCCCTGCACCTGTGTGGCGAGCTTCGACAGGACGGAAGGTGGCGTCGAAATCAGCAGACCGCCGATCGCAGCGCCGCCGATGATGATGAACTCCGAGGGCTGCGCGAGCACGGCGAGCGCGCCGCCCTCCATCAGGTAGCCGCCGACCACGGATCCGATCACGACCAGCAATCCGATAATTACGAACATGGGACGCTCACACTCGCCGCTCGCGCGACGACAACCAGGGGACCGGCGCGGCCGGCGCCTCATCAGAGCAGCGCAACCAGGCCGCAACGACGTCGGGATCGAAGCGCGATCCGGAGTGACGCACGAGTTCCACGTTCACCGACTCCGTCGTGAACGCCAGCGCGATGCAGAGTGACGTCAGCGAGTCGAACACATCCGCGACGTGGAGGATCCGCGCGCCGAACGGAATCGCGTCGCCGCGCAGTCCGGTCGGCACACCGGATCCATCGAAACATTCGCGCGACGCCACCACGATTTCGGCGGCAGGGTGAAGGAATGGCGTGCCTTGCGTGATCGACTGCACCGCCCTCACCTGCTCGCTGCGGTGACGATCGCCTTCGCCGTCGAGCGACTCGGGATCGGCGCCCGGCATGTCCGGGATCGCCAGCCGTCCGAGATCGTGCAGCCACGACGCCTGCTCGAGGTCATCCAGCGCCCGTGCCGCCATCCCAAGCTCCTCGCCGATCCGGACCGAGAGCAGCGCAACGCGATGCGCGTGCGCCAACGCCTCCGGATCGCCGCGATACAGACGGATCAGCAGCGCCTGCAGCGTGGCCGACGTGCCAATCGCGTTCTCGCTGAACGCGGAGGTCAGGCGGCTCACACGATCGGCGACACCCATCGCTTTCGATCCGGGCGAGGCTTCCATTCGGTCTTGGAATCGGCCCCCCCGAACATTCCTTGAAGCCGGGCACACCGTTTGCCCCTGTCACACCTGAAGACGCTCGCCCACGGCGACACCGGGCGAATTCGACGGGATCGGCGACTCTCCTGTCGGTCAGCCGGCCCCAGGTGTCGGCCGCACGTCACTGTTGCGATGACGAGAAGCGCGTTATGCAGCTCACTGAATCAGCCGAACGTACCCGGGTCCTCCAGCGGGCGACCGGCCCCATCGTGGAACTCCTGACCGACGCCGGGCAGTGGACGCGGGTCCACAGCGCGCACGATCCATCGGCCGAGGCGTCGCGCTGGCTCGACACGTCCCTCGCGGCGACGCACGACGGCGCCGCCCCGGCGCTGATGTTCGTCATCGGCGCCGGCGCAGGGTTCCTGCTGGACGAAATCGAGCGGCGCGGCTGGGTCACGCGTGTGGTGATCGTCGAGCCGGAGGCGTCCATGGCGCGGGTGTTGATCGAGCGCCGTGACTGGCGTCACTGGATAGCGGATGGACGGCTGTCAATCCTGGTCGGCCCGCAGTACGCCGGCGCAGCGGCCGTCGCGCAGACGCTGGCCAACGCGCACCGGGCTCCGGTGCTGGTGCACCCCGTCGTCGAGCGCTCGCTGCCCGATGGCGTCCGCGCGGCGCACGACGTTGTCTCGCGCCTGCGGTTCGAGTCGGCCGCCAACGGCGAAGCTCGCCGCGCGGGCGCATCGCGCGTCCTGCTGCAGACGCTGACAAACGCAGCCACGATGGCGCGCGAAGGCGATGTCGCCACGCTGAACGGCCTGTTCACCGGTGTGCCGGCGATCATCTCGGCGGCCGGGCCGTCGCTCGACGCCAATGCCCCGGACCTCTGGGTCTCCCAGGATCGGGCGCTGATGATCGCGTGCGACACCGCGACGCGCCCGCTGCTGACGCGCGGCATCCCCCCGCATCTCGTCGTCGGACTCGATCCGAGCGTCGCCAATGGCTGCCACCTCGGCGGCTTGAACGAGCCGCAGCGCTCGTGGCTCGTGGCCGAAGGGAGCCTGCACCCGCGCGCGCTCGATCAGTTTGCCGATCGCACCTTTTTCTTCCGCGTCGGCCACCGCCATCCGTGGCCGTGGCTCGGCGCCCACGGCCTCGATCGCGGCACGCTCGACGTGTGGGGATCCGTCCTGACGGCGGCGTTCGACCTGGCGCTGCGGCTCGGCTGCTCGCCGATCATCTTCGCGGGCGCCGACCTGGCATTCACCAACAACCGGCCGTACTGTCGCGGCACGATTTTCGAAGCGCAGTGGGCATGCTGGGTCGCTGGCGGCGACACCTACGACAATATCTGGAAGACGCAGGTCGATCGCTGGCCAGCGGTCGAGGTGGCCGACATGAACGGGGCACCAGCACGAACCGCCGCGCACCTCGTCGCCTTTCGCGACTGGCTCGTGGATCGCAGCGCCGCCGAACCGGCGGGACGCGTGATGAACGCAACCGGCGCCGGCATTCTTCACGGCGGCTCGATCACGCACGCTCTCGCCTCGCTGCGACTCCAGGGTTCACCAGTGTTGAACCAGGACGACATCCAGCGGCGCCTGCGGCACGCGCATGGCGCGCGACTGGCGCCACCATCCCTCGTCCCCGCCGTGCACGCACTGCTGGCCGGCGAGGACGCAGCCACCGTGCGCGACTGGACGGCCTTCGCGGGCGGCACGCTCGCACTCGATGACCTTCGCTCGGCGGTCGGCGCCGGGCGCCCGACCGGGGACCGCTGACCATCATGACGACGCCTCGCGCTGCACTCGACATCTGCATCGTCACCTGCGACATCGTCGGCCCAATCCGCAACGGCGGCATCGGCACGGCGTACTACTCGATGGCGCGCACGCTCGCCGACGCCGGCCATCGTGTGACCGTGCTGTACACGCTAGGGGAGTACTGCGAGAACGAGTCGATCGCGCACTGGCGGAACGCCTACCGCGAGATGGGCATCACCTTCGTGCCCTTGCCGCAGGACGGCGACGTCCAGGGACACTCCGCGATCACGATGTCCGCCGGCGTGTATCGCTGGCTGAAGGACAAGACCTTCGACATCGTCCACATGCACGAGTGGCGCGGCGTCGCGTTCTACGCGGTGCTCGCGAAGCGGCAGGGCCTCGCGCTCCAGAACAGCGTCGTCGTCGTCGGCGCGCACAGCCCGGTGCTCTGGCACATCGAGGGCATGAACGCACTCGCGTCCGCCGAAGACCTCGAAGTGGATTTCATGGAGCGCGAGTCCGTCGCGCTGGCCGACGTGCTCTGGAGCCCGAGCCAGTACATGGTCGAGTGGATGACACGCGAAGGATGGCGCTTCCCGCGCACCGTTGTCGTGAAGCCCAATCTCGTCCTGCCGCGCGATCGCAAGCCATCGGTCCAGCCTGCGCACGGCGAGGTCAGCGAGCTGGTGTTCTTCGGGCGGCTGGAAACGCGCAAGGGTCTGGATCTGTTCTGCGATGCGCTCGATCGTCTGGTCGCGCGCGGCGTACGGGTGCCCGCGGTCGCGTTCCTCGGCAAGACGGCGACAGTCAACGGCGTGCCGAGCGACACCTATCTGAACACGCGCGCCGCGACGTGGCCGTTTCCATGGACGATCGTCAGCGACAAGGATCGTGACGGCGCCATGAGTTACCTGCGCGAGCCGGGACGCGTGGCCGTGCTGCCCTCACGCATCGACAACCTGCCGTACACCGTGCTCGAGTGCCTGAGCGCCGGCATCCCGTTCATCGCATCGCAGGTCGGCGGCATCCCGGACATGATCCGCGACGAGGATCGCGCGCGCGTGCTGTTCGCGCTCACGCCGCAGGCATTCGCGCGCGGCCTCGAGGGCGTACTGACCGACGGCGCGACGCCGGCGCCCCCCCGCGTCGATGCGGCCGACACCGAAGCCGACTGGCTTGCGTGGCACGCCTCCGCGACACGCCGAACGGCGAAGCGCGCGCGCAAGGTCACCACACCGGAAGTCAGCATCTGCCTCACGCATCACAACCGCGCCGTGCTGCTTCAGCAGGCGCTGGACTCCATCCGCCGTCAGGATTACCCGAGCATCCAGGTCGTACTTGTGGACGACGGCAGCGAAGACCCGCCGGCGATCGCCCTGCTCGATGCGCTCGAACCGGAGTTCGACGCGCGCGGCTGGCTGATCGTGCGGCAGGCCAACCGGTATCTGGGGGCCGCGCGCAACACAGGCATCCGTCACGCCACCGGAAAATACGTGATGTTCATGGACGACGACAACATCGCCGAACCGCACGAGGTGAGTACGTTCGTCCGCGCCGCCGAAGCGAGCGGCGCGGACATCCTCACCTGCTTCCTGCGCGTCTTCCAGACGGCGACGCCGCCGGCGTCGCGTGACGGGCTGCCCTGCTGGCCGTTCCTGGGCCCCGCGCGCGCGCCCGGTCTGCTGCGTAACGTCTTCGGCGACGCCAATGCGTTCATCCGCCGCGAGGTGTTCGACCGGATTGGCGGCTTCACTGAGGACGTCGGCGTCGGCTGCGAGGATTGGGAATTCTTCGCGCGGGCGACGCTGCGCAACCTGAAGATCCACGTCGTCCCCGAACCGCTGGTGCTCTACCGGCAGAGCGGCAGCGGCATGCTGAGCACCACCTCGCAGCACCAGAATCGCATGCGCGCGCTGCGGCCGTACTTCGACCTGGTACCGCCGGCCTTCCGCGGGATGATCCATCTCACGCACACCTACCAGCAGAACGGGCCCGCGTCTGAACCGGCGGTTTCGCTCGATCACGTCCACCGCGTCGTCGTGTTCGGCACGGGCGAAGCCGGCAAACGCGCGATCGGCCTCGCGTCACGCTGCGGCTGGGAGGTGAGCCACCTGGTCGACAACAACGCCGGCATGTGGAACACGGCCGCGCACGACCTGCCGATCCGGTCGCCGGAGACGCTGCTCACTCGTAATTTTGATCTCGTGATCGTCGCCTCGATCGGCGGACGGCAGGCGATCTTCTCGCAGCTCGAGAAGATGGGGATGTCGCACGCCAGCGACTTCGTGCACTTCCTCGAGCCAGTCAGCGTGTCCGGTCTGACCACGCAGGTGACACTGCCGTGAGGCGGTTGACCCTCGCCCTGCTCGTCGATGCTCTGCGCGCGGATTACCCGCGCCGGGCGCCATTCATCCGCGGACTTGCTGAGCACGGCGTCAGCGGACGGCTGCGCGAGGACTTCGGATTCGTCCCGAGAGCCGCATATTTCGGCGGATTGACGGCCGAAGCGTACGGCTACACGAACATGTTTTCGTTCGATCCGGCGGCCTCGCCGTTCGGCATCGCCCGCGCCCTGCCGGCGGCGGCCGGCGGACGCGCGATCGAAGAACAGCTCGGGATCCGACAGCGGATCGAGCAGGAGGCGCGCAGCCGGGTCACGCCATTTGGCGCATCGTACATCTCGACCTGCGACATCCCGCTGCACCTGCTGCCGTGCTTCGATCTGGTCGAGCAGCGCGCGCCATGGGACCCTCGCGTCGGCTACCGTTCGATCTTCGAGCGCCTGCGCGAGCGCGGTAGCGACTTCTTCCACTGCGCGTGGCCCGAGAGCAATCGCCTCGCGGATCACTCAGACCGCGGCATCATCGAACACACGCTCGCGCAGGTGACGCCGCAGCATCGCCTCGCCTACGTACACCTCGGCGCACTCGACGGGATTGGACACGCGCACGGCCCGGAGTCCGCGCACGTCCAGACCTGCCTGGCGAATACCGATGCGCTGGTCGAGCGCCTGGTCACGACGTTGCGCACCCGCTTCGACGCGGTGGATGTCGTGCTGTTCGGCGATCACGGCATGGTCTCGGTGACAACCACGGTCGACGTCTGGAGCGCGCTCGACGCCACCGGACTGAAGATGGGTGTGGACTACGTCGCGTTTCTCGACTCGACGATGGTCCGCTTCTGGTTCTTCAGTGAAGGCGCGAGGCGCCGGATCGCGGCCGCACTCGAACCGTTTCCAGGACAGCTGCTCGATGCGGCAGCCCAGGCGCGTTACGGCATCGCCGGCTGCGATCGCAGAAACGGCGAGGCGATCTTTCTCGTCGCTCCAGGCGTGCTCGTGTTTCCGAATTTCTTTCAGCGCGCAGGCGCACTCGTCAAGGGCATGCACGGCTACGACCCCGACTGCCCCGACAACCAGGGATTCTTCGCCATCCATCGCGACCGCCGGCGTGTCGCTGATTGTCCGGTGTCTGACACCTTACAGGGTGACGCCGGCATTGTCGGACCCACGGCGGTTCACGCCGCGCTGGAAGATCTGTTGGACCTGAGCGATCGGGTCGGCCCGCCACTGGTCGTCGTACCCCGATCGACGAGTCCGTCGATCGGGCGCTTTACTGAACGCGGCAACGCCGACGTCGAGGCGCTCGTCGATTGGCACATGGCGCGGATCGTGGCGGACGTCACCGACGCCGTCGACAGCGTGGAGGCGATCGTCCTCACCGGCAGCTTCGGCCGTGGCGAAGGCGGTGTGTCGCGCAACCCCGATGGCGCCTGGTCCCCGGTGAACGACTACGACGTGCTGCTGATTGGCGCGCATGGACATCTGGACCGGCTGAAAGATCTGGAGCGCACGCTGCCTGAGGCATTTGACATCGACTACGTGCACTTCTCGTTGTGGACGTCGGTGAATCCCCAGTTGCCGGTGACGCTCGCGGACTTCGACATCCGCTATGGCAGCCGGGTTCTACTCGGCGATCCACGACTGCTGGACGCGCTGCCGGCGTTCGCGGCCGCCGACCTGCCGGTGTTTGAAGGCGTGCAGCTGTTGTGCAACCGGATTGCCGGCCTGCTGACCGGCTTGCGCGGACGCTTCCTGGCCGGCGACGCGCCCCTCGCCGATGAGCGCCGCTACCTGACCAACCAGTACATGAAAGCGATGATGGCGCTCGGCGACTGGCACCTCATTCGCGCTGGCGCGTACGACACGTCGTACCGCACGCGGCTGACGCGCTTCACCTCGCTGGCGCCGGGTCTGCAGCTGCGGGCGTCACTGATCGATGCGGTCCGACGCGCCTACGCGTTCAAGCTGCAGCCGGACTACGAGACGATGGGCGACCTGATCGGCGACATCGCAACGGCCGGGCCCTGGCTGATCGATACACTCCGCCAGGCAATCGCCGTGTTCGTCCGCGCCGAGGCCGACCTCGATCTGGGGTGCGCGATGACGCGTTACTTCACGGCCACGACAGGCGCATCCGAGGACCCGCTGGTCCTGACGCGCCAGTCGATTTATGCGGCGATGCCCCTGCTGTTCGACGCCGCGATCACGCGAGGCGACCGGCCGTTCGCCGGCGCGCTGGATCGTCTCCGACCGTTTCTCGCGATCCCTGAGTCCGCGGCGTTCACCCCGGATGCGTGGGAAATTGCGCGTCACATCACCGCCACGACGTGGCTGTCGCTGATCTAGTCGGCGTTCATATGCACGCACCCGACCTCGTCTCCATCGTCATCCCCGCCTATAACCAGGCGCAGTATCTGGCGCAGGCTGTGACGAGTGCGCTCGCGCAGGCCTACCCGGCGATCGAGGTCGTGATCGTCGACGACGGTTCGACAGACGACACACCCGCAGTCCTGGCGCGCGTGGCGGACGACCGCCGTGTGACGGTGATCACACAGGAGAACCAGGGTCTGGCCGCGGCGAGGAACCGTGGCCTGGCCGAGGCGCGCGGCGCCTACGTCGCGTTTCTCGACTCCGACGACTATCTCGACCCGGCGCACATTGCGCGCCTCGCGCAGCCGTTGCGCGAGGATCCGCGGCTCGGCATGACGTACTGCGACATCATCACCGTTGACGTCGACGGTCAACCCGCTGGCGATTTCTCCGTCGAGGCCTCGCGCCGTGTCCTGAGCGGCGACATCTTCGATTCACTCGTCATCGGCGGATACTTCCCGCCGCACACGGTCCTGGTGCGCAAGGCCGTGCTCGATCAGATCGGCGGATTCGATCTCGCGCTCGGCGGCAACGCCGACTACGAAATGTGGATGCGGCTGGCGGCCGAGGGCCATCGGGCGCTGTTTGTCGGGGAGAAGCTCGCGTATTACCGCACCTCGGCCGGCAGCATGAGCACGGATGCCGCACACATGCGCGCGACGCGGCATGCGGCGCTCGAGCGGATCGCGCGAACATATCCGGCGCGCCTCGCGCGAGCGGTCTCCCTCGTCCAGGAGGTCAACACGGATCTGCATGCGGCCAACACCTGGCTGCACGCGCAGTGGCAGCCGGTGATCCGCAGGCTCGACGCCTCCGATGGCGCGGACATCTACTCCCTGGTCGATCACTTCGGGGACGCGCAGCGTGTGAAGGGCCGTCCCGAGCAGGCGGCGGTGTGGGACGTCACCCTCGATGGGATTGGCAGCCGCGCAATCTTCCTGCACCCGGCATCCGAGTTGCGCTGGACGGTTTCGGGGGCGGGCGCCGGCCGCCTGGTCGGCGCGGTCGCCATGCACCCGGACGTGTGGAAGAACGCCGAGACTGGCGCCGTGGACTTCACCATCACCGTCGATGGCTCGTCTGGCTTCTTCGCGAGTCTGGATGTCGTCCATCGCGAGGGCGATCGCCGGTGGGTGGAGTTCTCGTTTGACGTGCCGGCGTCAGGCGCCGGTTCGCACGAGGTCGTGCTCGAAACGCGCGCGCTCGGCCGCGACTGGTTCTGCTGGGCGTTGATCCGCGATCCGCGCTTCTGCCGCTGACGTCCTCAGACGCCGGCGGCGTCAACGATGTCGCGGATCTTGGTCGCGAGCGTCGAGAGCGCGAACGGTTTCTGCAGGAAATGCGTGCCCTGCGGCAAGAGGCTGTGCCGCACGTGCCCGTCGTCGGTGTAGCCCGAGACGTACAGCACCTTCAGATGCGGGTACGTCGCGCGCAGGTGATCCGAAAGCACGCGGCCGTTCATGCCCGGCATCACGATGTCGCTGATGAGCAGAGCCGGCGGATCGGACACGTCGTGCAGCAGCGCGATGCCTTCCTCCCCGGTACTCGCGCTCAGCACCGTGTACCCCTGCCCCTCCAGGTAATCGTGAATCAGCTCGCGGACGTCGTCTTCGTCCTCGACAAGCAGCACGGTCTCCTGTCCGCCGGTTGATGCCCCACGCAGCGTCTCCGCAGGGCTCATCGCGGTCACCGGCGCGTCGGCGCGCGGCAGCAGAATCCAGAACGTGGCGCCAGCGCCGGGCGCGCTGTCGACGAACACGAACCCGTCGCTCTGCTTGACGATGCCGTAGACCGTCGCCAGGCCGAGCCCGGTCCCCTTCCCCGCATCCTTGGTCGTGAAGAAGGGCTCGAACAGCCGCTCGATTGTCGCCGCCTCCATGCCGGTACCTGTGTCCTCGACGCAAATCTCGACATAGTCGCCTGCCGGCACCTTGGCGCCGCGCTCGACGTGGTCCTGGGCGAACTGGATATTGCGCGTCTCAATCGTCAATCGCCCGCCTTCGGGCATCGCGTCGCGCGCGTTCACGACCAGGTTGACGATCACCTGCTGCAGTTGTCCCGGATCTGCGCTGACGTGCCAGAGATCCTGGCCCGGGACGAACCGGACACCGATGTGCTCGCCGATCAACCGTGTCATCATGCGGCGGATTTCGCCGATCGTCTCGTTGACGTTGAGCACGCGCGGCTGGATGATCTGGCGCCGGCTGAATGCCAGCAGTTGCGTCGTCAGGCCGGCCGCCCGCTCTGCTGACGCGCGAATGTCACGCAACGTGTCCTGAACGGGATCGTCGGGCTTCAGCAGCGGCGTCGCGACTTCGCAGTTGCCGAGGATCACTGTCAGCAGATTATTGAAATCGTGCGCGACGCCGGCGGCCAGTCGCCCGATCGCATCCATTTTCTGGGCCTGACGGAGCTGCAGCTCGAGTTCCTTGCGCCCGGTGATGTCACGGCTCACGGTGAGCAGGCGTTTCCGTCCGGCGATCTCCATGATTCCGCCCGACATCAGAATCGTGGCGGGCTGGCCGTCCTTCCGCCGGATCTGAAACTCGAAGTCGCGGAACGATCCCTGCTCGCGGACAACCGCCATCCGGGCGTCGCGCACCAGCGCCTCGAACATGTCCAGCGACTCGACAGACCGCCCCATCACGTCCTCGCGGGCGTACCCGGTGATCTCCTCGAAGCGGTCGTTGATCTCGATGATGCCCTCGCTCTCGAGATCCGAAATCGCGATGCAGTCGGGGCTGGCCTGGAACGCTTTCGCGAACTTTTCCTCCGACCCGCGCAGCGCCGCCTCCGCTTCCCGGCGATCGGTCACGTCGATGGTCGCGCCGGTGACGTGCGAGGGGCGGCCGTCCCCGTCGTAAAACGCGCGTCCGCGCCCACGCAACCACCGCAGGGATCCGTCGGGCCTCACAATGCGGTACTCGGTGACATAGGTGTCACGATCCTGGATCGCGCGATTGAACTCTCCACGGACGGCCACGCGATCCTCCGCCACGATGCGATCGAACAGATCGTCGAGCCCTTGTGTGGATTCCGCAGCCTCGAGGCCCAGCATCCGGTTCAGCGTCGCATCGCGCGTGCTCATGTCAGTCGCGACGTCCCACTGCCACGCGCCGATCTCTGCCGCCGACAACGCCAGTTCGAGGCGCTGCTGATGCTCGACGAGCTCCAGTTCTGTCGCCCGGCGCACGCGGATGTCCTTTTTGAGTGTCAGCACCCAGAACATCATCGTGCCGAACAGCACGACCCCGGCGGCGCCTACCGCTTCGATCATGTAGGTCTGCACGCGCTTCCGGGCCTCCTCCAGGCCGTTCGGCACGCCGGTATCCAGATCGCTGCGGCGTGCGACGTCCCGATCGTCCAGAACGCGAGCGGCTTGGGGTCTGCAGCGCCGACGGTGCGCACGAAGTAACTCACGGGAAGCGCCGCCACTGCGACACGGAAGACCACGGCGCATTCTATCCGCGACCGGCCGCGCCGCAACCCACTCGACCGTGCGCACGAAACGATCGCGGTCACCGCGCCATGCGTGCGGTCACGGTGTCGTCACGCCGGCGCACACCCGGCGCCGGTGAACGCCTGCGCATATTCGTGCATGTAACGCGTCACCATCTGGCTCACGGTGAACTGAGTCGCGAATCGCCGGCGCACACGCACGTCCAGGCGGAGGCGAGCGGCCGGGGTCATCCTCGCGGCGGCCTGCATCGCGGACGCCAGCGCGCGCGGCGAGTGCGGATTGAACCGGAACCCGGTGACGCCGTCGTCCACGAGCTCCGCAAGTTCAGGGATGTCGCTGACGATGACGGGCACACCGTCGCGCCATGCTTCGAGGATCGACAGTGGCTGCCCTTCGCTGAGCGACGGCAGGACGAAGGCGTCGGCGGCGCCGAGAAACCGCCGCGCGTCCGCACGGTACCCGGCGATCCGGATCGATGCCTCCACGCCGGCGGCCACCGCACGCGCGCGCAGGCTCTCCGCATCTCCGTCACCGACAAACACGCACAACGGGCGGTCGCCGCTCTCGATGAGCTGTAAGGCGTCAACGACCAGTTGCTGATTCTTCCGCGCACAGATCGTCCCGACGCAGCAGAGGACGACGCCGCCCTCCGCGCGCCAGCGGTGAAGCTCGGCAAGGAGATCGTCGGATCCGCACGCGGGCCCCGGCGGTTCGTCGGGAATGCCGTATGGCACGACGTGGATCGGCACGCCGTTGACGCCGTGTGCGCGCAGCAGCACGGCAGAACTCTCGGCCGGCACCACCACCCGGTCCACGAGATTGAGGATCGCCACGTCCGTTCGTTCGTCTGCCGCGCTCTTCGTGATCCCCCAGCCGTGCATCGTCTGCAGCACCGGTACGCGGCGTGGCAGCCGGCCCGCGGCGATCAGCGCGATGAGGCTCGGCACCGCGGCGTGGGTGTGGATGAACTCGAAGCCCTCCGGCCCGCCGAGTTCGACGACAGCGCGAACGACCTCAAGATTCTGCGGCAGAACGCGTGTGAACGACGAGTCGACGGTGAGGACAGGAACGCCTTCGCGTGCCAGGGCGTCCAGGTGCGCGGGATAGTTGCCATAGCCGGGCGCACCGGTCTGCGACGTGATCACCACGACGTCATGACCCATGCGGGACTGGGCCACCGACAGCTCGGCGATCGCCAGACCGGCGCCACCCTGCAGAAACGTGGTCAGGTGCAGAATCCTCACGCGGCAACCTCGACGCTCTTCGTGCGCGCAGCTGACCACGCGTCCTGACTGATGTCGAAATCCGTCACGACCGAGGCGATCGTTTCCAGGGCATCGAGCGCATCGCCGGCCGCGTTGGCGCGCCGTAGACGGCTGAGCGCGCGCGCAATCGTGGCCGCGCCCCCAGGGCGCTGGCGCGCCACCCACAGACGGCGGTAACGCGTCGGCGCCATGCGGAGCCCCTGCGTCGTCAGCTCCTCACGCAGTTTTTCGCCAGGGCGCAGGCCGATGATGGCCGTCGGGACGCGCGCGAATCCGGCGCGTTCCTCCAGATCCATCAGCCGCGCGGCGAGTTCGCCGATCCGCACGGGCTCGCCCATGTCCAGCCAGTACGTGTCGGGACGGGTCGCCAGCAGATCCGCCTTCATGACGAGCGACACCGCTTCACCCGCGGTCATGAAATACCGCGTCGCGTCCGGATCGGTGATCGGAATCGCCTCGCCGCGGCGCACGTGATCGCGCATCAACGTCAGCACGCTGCCGCTGCTGCCAAGCACATTGCCGAAGCGGACGACGATCGGCCGGAACGCCGCGGACGCGCGCGCCATCACGACCAGTTCGGCAAAGCGCTTGGTTGCGCCCATCACGCTGCGCGGTGCGGCAGCCTTGTCCGAGGAGATCAGCACGAGGCGCGCCCCCGCGCGAGCCGACGCGTCGGCCACGATCTGCGTGCCGAGGACGTTGACGGCGGACGCGGCGCACACCGCGCGCTCAACCATCGTCACGTGCTTGTAGGCGGCGGCGTGATAGACGACCTGCGGCCGGTCCGTCAGGCAGAGCTGACGAAAGGCGGCGCCGCGCGTGATATCGGCGAGCACCGGCTCGATCACACCGCGCGGCGCGCGCGCGGCGAGTTCGCGATCGATGTGAAACAGATTGAGTTCGGATTGGTCGACGAGTGTCAGGCGCGCCGGAGCGCAGGCTGCGATCTGTCGCGCCAGCTCGGAGCCGATCGAACCACCAGCGCCGGTAATCAGAACCCGACGGCCGGCGAACCGCCGCCGATCGTCCGCCGTCAGCACGCGGCGCACCGGACGCTGCAGCAGCGTCTCGAGTTCGGCATGGGTGAACGGCGTCATCATCGAACGGCTCCCTGCCGCGCGGGCTCCTCGGCCACGCGCGTGGCCGCGTTCAGCACAATCACATCGACGCGACGATTGCGAGCGCGGCCATCGGGCGAGGCGTTGTCCGCGAGCGGATGAAACGCGCCGTAGCCGGCCGCGGACATCCGGTCCGGAGCCAGCCCGCCCTGTTGAATCAGGAACTGGACGACTTCGGTCGCCCGCGCCGTCGACAGCTCCCAGTTCGACGTGAACCGCGCGGTGTGGATCGGCGTGTCGTAGGTGTGGCCCTCGATGCGGATCGTGTTCGGCAGTCCCTGTAACGCCGACGAGAGCCGCGTCATGACCTGACCCGCGGCGCCTGACATGTCTGCGCTGCCTGCAGGAAACGACCCGGCCTCCGGGAGCGAGAGCACGAGACCGCGGCGATCCTCGGTGAGTTGGATGCGGTGCGCCGCCAGATCTTCGTTGAGCGCACGTTCAATTTCCCTGCGCGCGTCCGGCGGGGCCGCGGTATGCGCGGCGTCTCCGTCAACGGGTCCGACGATGCCTTTGCCGCTGGGCAGGATGCCGGACATCGCGGACGGCTGGAGCGGCGCCATCGGACGGGCCACGCTGGTGTCGATCCCCGGCCGATCGAACGCGGTATGCAGGCCCTCCGCGACGCTCAACAGCTTGCCGGCGTCCACCGTCGACACGGCATACATCGTCGTGAAAAACGCAAACAGCAGCGTCATGAAATCGGCGTACGACAGCAGCCACCGATCGCGCGATGAGGACCCGCTGTGGCGCGCCCGCGAACGCGTGCCGCTAGGCCGCACGGACGCGCTCCTGTCCGCCCGACCGCACGAAGCCATCGAGGTGCGCCTCGACCATCCGTGGGTGCATGCCCTGCTGCAGGGTCAGCACGCCTTCGATGATCACGTCGCGCGCCAGCCTCGCCTCTTCCGCCCGGCCGCGCAGCCGCGTCGCCAGCGGCAGCAGCACGAGGTTGGCCGACGCGACGCCGTACACCGTCGCGACAAACGCCACGGCGATACCCGATCCAATCGAGGCGGGCGCCGCAAAATTCTCCATGACGTGAATCAGGCCGAGAACCGCGCCGAGAATGCCCAGCGTCGGCGCGTAACCCGCGGCGGCCTCCAGCACGTCGGCGCACTCGAGGTCCGCGTCTTCCCGCGCGCGGCTGTCGATCGCGAGCCCCTGTTTCAGGCTCTCCGGCGTCACGCCGTCAACAGCCAGCGCGAGCGCGCGCGCTAGAAACGGATCCTTCTCGCGTGCGATCTCGGGCTCGAGCACCATGACGCCGCGGCGTCGCGTACGAATCGCATACTGGCCAAAGCGGGAGACGAGCGCGCGGGCGCGAAGCGGCGGCGGCGCGAACGCCTGGCGGACGGCCTGCACCGAGCGACGCAGCGTCGGGATCGGGAAACTCACGAGCAGCGCCACACCAGTGCCGCCAAACACGACCAGCGCGGCGGCCGGCTGCAGCAGCGTCCAGGTCATCGGATGCCTCGCGCGGCGGTGTCGCCGCCGGCGGCCTCGGACGAGCGGAGCCGATCAGCCGCGCAGATGATCTCGGCCAGCGACGCCGGATCCGACCCCTCACCCGGCAACCAGCTGAACACCCGTCGCACGAAGTCGAGATCGTCCGGCGTGTCGACGGTCAGCCGAAGCGACGGCTGCCTGAGGATGCCCGGTGCGATCGCGTCAATCGCCACGAACTGCGCGTTGCGCCTGATGAATGGCGTGACGTGCTCGCGATCCGCGGCGGTCGTCGCCTGTGCGTGCGCAAGCAGAATCGCCGACGCGGACACCGCTTCCACCGCGGCGCCGTACGGCAAACCGCGTTCGGTCACATGATCGGCGCCGGTCCGGTGCAGCAGCGTGAGGCAGCGGTGCGCGGCGTCCATGTCCACCGCCGGGTTGTCCGCGGTTGCCCGGATCACGTCGAGCAGCCCGAACGTCGACACGGCGAGCGCGAAGCGCGCCAGCACGTCGTCGGCGGGCCCGCGCACGACGCGAGCGCCAAACAGTTCCGCCATTTCCTCGACGAGATCATCCTCCTCGCCGGTCGTCGTCGCGACGATGACGGGCAGTCCCGACTGGCGCAGGCGCTCGACGCAGTGGCCGAGGATCGGCTTGCCGGCAATGGTCGACAGCACTTTGCCCGGAAGCCGGGTGGAGCCCATCCGGGCCTGTAACACGATCGCGGTCTCTTCGCTCACGCGACTTCCCCCACCGCGGCGGCGCGCTGTTCGTAGCGCTCCAGCGCCACGCGCCCGCCGTCCAGAAATACCGAGGCTTCGTAGTTGGTCATCCAGAGGTTGTCCTTGAACCGGCCGATGGCCGGCTTCACGCGCTGCCCTGCCGCGAGTCGTACGAGCATGCCGGGAAAATCCGCACCGGCTTCGATCGTCAGCGGGATGCCGCCCGAGAATCGCGGGTTGATCTCGAAGACCACCGGATGCCCGTCGACGACGCGGCACTGAATGTTGACGGCGCCGGCGAACGGCAAGACCGCTGCGCAGTGTTCCGCAAGCGCGATCAGCGCGGGATCCTTGACCGTACGCCCGCGATCGATGACCCCCGCGCGAATCACGACCCGCTCGCGCGGCACAATCGAGAGCGGCCGCCCCGAGAAGTCGCACAGCATGTCGATGGTGAACTCCGGTCCTTCCAGGTACTCCTGGACCAGCGGATCCGCCACGTAGTCGAGGAAGAACAGGAGTTGACGCGGATTGTGAATCGCGAACGCACCGACACCGCCCCGGCCCCAGCGCGGTTTGATGAACAGTGGAAACGTGACCGATGCCGGCATGGTCTCCGGGAGATAGGACGGCGCGGCCAGTACGCCCTTCTGCTGGAGCGCCCGGCACGTGGCGTACTTGTCGTTGCACAGCAACGTGGTCCACAGCGGCGACACGGCGACGCGGACGCCGGCGGCGTTGAACATGGGAATCGCCGCGCTGAACAGCGGCAGTTCATCGTCGATCGTCGGCACGACGAGGTTGACGCGCTCGGCAGACGCGATCGTCAGGATCTCGCGCACGTAATCGGTGTGCGACGCCAGCGATACCTGATACGCCGCGTCGGCTGCGTGGACCGCTGGCGACAGCGGGTTCACATCAGTGACGATCACCCGGCCGCCGCCCGCCTGCTTGAGCGCGCGCTGAAAGGCGTGCACAAGCGGCACGCGCCGCGACGCTGCCGTGATGAGCACGCTAGGCGACACGGGTCAGTCCCTTCTGGGCGGACAGATCGCGCTCGAGGAACGGCATGCCTTCTTCAAGATCGCGCTCCAGCCGGCTGCCCACGAGTTCGTTGACGCGGTTCACATCGAGGCCGACGGCAGGCCGCAGCGCCACCACATCCGCGGAGCCGACGATGTCGCCCATTGCCAGCGAGCGGGCGGCGTAGAGTCCGCGACGGCTTCCCCGCTGATTCACCGCCTCGGCGGGCAGGCAGACTTTCTCACCGGTGCCGAGCGCACGCTGCGCGCGCGCCGCGATACGAATCGCCTCGGCCAGTTCCGCCGGCGTACTCGACACGGCGGCGTCGATGGAGCCATCGTCAGGCGACAGGACGAGATGACGTTCGTACAGGGACGCTCCCATCGCCATCGCCAGCGGCATGGCGAAGCCGTCATCACCGTGGTCGGACAAGCCGACCGGCAGACGGAATGCGTCCGACAGCGTGGCGATCGCGCGAAGGTTCTCACTGCCGTGCGGTACGGGATAGGCGGAGACACAATGCAGCAGGGCGACCGCGGCGCCGCCGAGACGGGCGCAGGCCGCCGCGCGACCGACTTCGGCGAGGCTGGCCATGCCGGTGGAGATCACCAGCGGCTTGCCGGTCTGCGCGCAGCGTCGAATCAGCCGGTCCCACGTGAGGTCACCGCTGGCGATCTTGTAGGCGTCCACGCCGACCCGCTCGAGCATGTCGACGGCCGATTCGCACAACGGCGTCGCCATCAGTGCGAGGCCGTGCTGACGAACGCGCGCGGCGATGGTGTGGTGCGCCTCCTCATCGAGTTCGAACGTGGCGAAGAAGTCGCGCATGGACGCGGCGTCAACGTGCGCGGGCGCCGGTGCGCCCGGCGCGACGAGGCTGTTTGCGAACAGCGTCTGCAGTTTGACGGCGGAGGCGCCGGCGTCAGCCGCCGCGTCCACCAGTTGCAGCGCGCGGTCTAGTGAGCCGCCGTGGTTGAGGCCGATTTCGGCGATGACGAACAATGGTTCGCGCGCGCCGACGCGGCGCGTCCCAATGACGATCAATTCCGGAACGTCACGCAACATAGGATCTCCAACGGAGGTCGGGCACGAGCCGCTCCGCAATCGCCGGCAACACCGCCAGCGTCGTGATGGTCGCATCGGCGCCACAGGCCGGCACATGCGCGCGGCCGCGCCTGGTGACGTGCACCGTCTTCATCCCCACCTGCCCCGCCCCAAATACGTCGCAGCGGGCGTCGTCGCCCACAAACATCGCGCGATCGGTGGTGACGCCAAGACGCCGGACCGCCTCGAGAAACGGTTCGCGATCCGGCTTTCCGTCGCCGGCGCCGACCTCGTTGGCGTAGACGACGGTGTCGACAAGCTCGCGCAATCCCAACGCGTCCACTTTGCGGGCCTGCACATCGGGCAGGCCGTTGGTCACCACGCCGATGTACCAGTCGGGGCGCAGCGCCTCGAGGGCGAACCGGGACGCGCGCGGAAGGCGCAGCGACGGTGCGTGAAGCCGGATCACCTGGACCAGCGCCGACACGATGGATGGCGACAGGCCGAAGTGCGCGACGCAGACCTGCAGTTCGCGGCCGCGCGACGCGCCACGACACGCACGCGCCAGAACACCGATCGCTTCGCGGCGATCGACTCGCCATGTGTCTGCCAGATGATCGGCGACCGCCGCAAACCCGCTGTGCACGAAGCGACGCAACGGATACAGTGTGTCGTCGAGGTCGAAGATCACGGCCTTGGGCTGCTCATGCCGCATGGGTCGTCGCTCCTGCTCGAATACGCAACAGTTCACGCACGCGCGCCGCCACGCGAAACGCACCACGGCCATCGACGAGACGCCGGCCGCGCAGCGACAGTTGACGCTGTCTGCGCGCATCGTGGACGAGCGCCGCCGCCGCGTCGGCGACGCGCGCGATGGTCGCGGCCGTCGTCGGCGGCCGTCCGGCGTCGATCGCGGCGCCGTATTTCGCGATGCCGCGGACCGTGCGGTGCTGCGCCGCCGTCACCGCGAGTGCCACCGCGGGCACGCCGAGCGCGCAGGCTTCGTACAACGTGACACCTCCGGCCACCACAGCGATGGTCGAGTGCGCAAGTTCGTGCGCCAGTCCATCGGGCGCAGTCACCCACTGTCCGCGCGCGAGGAGCGGCGGCCGCACTGGCGACGAGAAGCCGGCGGCGGCGCGGATGCGGATGTCGGGCACGCGCGCCGCAATCGCCCGGGCAATTCGCGCGGCCAGCGGGTAGACGTGCGAGCCGCCGCCGAGTGCGATCAACACCTGCAAGGCGGGCCTGGGCATGCGGCGCTGACGCGTGGCGAGGATGCCGGGATCGAGAATCATGTGCGCTGGTCCGCGCAACTCGGCCGGATCCGTCCGCAGCGGACCGTCGAGCACGCTGCCGTCGATCATCAGGTCCGAGGCGACGCGGCCGAGACCGAGATCGTGAATCGTGGCGACCGGCACACCCAGCAGGCGGGCGGCGCGCACCCAGACCGCCGTGTGCGTCGCGGACGGATCGTCAACCACCAGCACGTCGGGCTGTTCATCGGCCAGCGCGCGCGTGCTGGCCGTCGCGGCCAGCGTCCAGCCCATCGCCGTCGCGGCACGGCCCGTCGCGGCGTTGCCGCGCACCGAGCCGCGAGGCGCGATGCCCAACGCGCGGGCCAGCGATCGGCAGCGCACCAGATGTCCGAAGCCGACACGCGACCCCGCGGCGACGCGAAAGAACACGCGGACCGCCGGTGACGACGTCATCGCGTCCCCAGCACGGCGCGCCGCACGGCGTCGATGACGCGGGCGGCTTCGCTCTCGGTCAGTTCACCTGAGAGCGGCAGCGACAGCACGCTGTCAGAGACCATCTCGGCAACCGGGAACATGCCGCGCGTCAGCTTGAAGCGATCCGCGTAATACGGATGGAGGTGCAAGGCGCGGAAATGCACGCTGGTCGAAATGCCTCGAGACGCCAGCTCCGCGGCCAGCCCGTCGCGGGTGCGAGCGGAGTCCGCGTTCACGAGAATCGTATAGAGGTGCCGGGCGTGGACATCGCCTGCCTCGACCGGAGCCGGCAGCGTGATCGGCAGATCCGCCAGGCCCGCATCGTACTGGCGCCAGATCGCGTTGCGGTGCCGCAGCCGATGATCGATGCCGGCGAGCTGGTGCAGGCCGAGCGCGGCCTGCAGGTCCATCATGTTGTACTTGTAGCCGGGCATGACGACGTCGTAGTGCGGCGACGCGCCGCGGCCGTAGCGCGCCCACGCATCGCGACTCATGCCGTGCAGCGACGCGACACGCGCGAACGACGCCATCTCGTCGGACGCCGTCGTCAGCATGCCGCCCTCACCCGTCGAGAGATTCTTCGTCGCGTAGAAACTGAAGCAGGTCAGGTCCGCCGTGGCGCCGATCTTCGCGCCCGCCGACGAGGATTCCACCGCATGCGCGGCATCCTCGATGAGCGTCAGGCCGGCGCGAATCGCCAGCGCGCGAAACGCGGCGACATCCACCGGGCGGCCGGCGTAGTGCACCGGCAGGACCGCGCGCGTGCGCGCCGTGACCGCTGCGGAGGCCGCGTCGGCGGTGAGGTTCCAGGTGCGCAGATCGATGTCGGCGAAGCGCGGCTCGGCGCCGACGTGCGTGATCACGTTGGCCGTCGCACAGAACGTCATCGGCGTCGTGACGACTTCGTCGCCAGGTCCGATTCCGGACGCGAGCAGCGACAGGTGTAGCGCGGCGGTGCATGAATTGAGCGCGATGGCGTGCGGCACGCCGATGTACTCCGCGAACGCGCGCTCGAAGGCCTTGACGCGAGGGCCCGTCGATAGCCAGCCGGATTCGAGCGTCGCCACGACTTCGGCGATCTCTTCCGGCCCGATGGATGGAGCCGCGAAACGGACGTCGGCGACCGCGGCGGTCGCCATCAG